>NZ_JEMV01000002.1 GCF_000588875.1 Sphingobium sp. Ant17 | reverse complement strand
CGGTGCAAAGCCCGGCCGCTTGCCGGGGCCACCGGGGCCACCGGGGCGTTTAGGGCCGCCGGGGCCGGACCGGCGCGGCGGTCCTGATTTTTTCGGCGGTTCCACGGATATGTTCCTTTTCGTGAGGACTGGCTCTCCCCATATGGGCGATAAGCCAGCAACAGGCTGAAATGTGCCGTCCCGGCGCTTGAGCGAGGGGGAAAAACCCTATCGCACCGGCAACCCGGCGCGGGGGCGCGGCGTTTGTTCGGTTGCATGGCGGAAACAGGGCGGACTTGGCAAATGTTTTTCGGGCTTTTGAATAGTGGGGGCGTGCGCCTGCCGCGCCGCAAGGCGATCCGCACCGTGCTGGTGGTGGAGGATGAACCGCTGGTCGCGTTCGACAATGAACATGCGCTGGAGCAGGCTGGATACCAGATCGCCGCCACGGTCGATGATTATGACCATGCCGTCGCGGTGATCGATGCCGGTGGCCTCGACCTCGTCATCGCGGACGTCGCCCTGCATGGCCCAAAGAGCGGCATCGACGTGGCGCGCCACGCCTATGCCAAGGGATTGCCGGTGCTCTTCGTCACCGGCCGTTGCCCGATCGACGCGCGCGAACTGGCCGTGGGCTGCCTTGCCAAACCCTATGCCCCGCGCGACCTTGTCGCCGCAATCGGCGTGATCGACGCCAGGCTGCGCGGTGTGCGCCAGCCACGATCGCCGGTGGGCCTCAGCCTGTTCGAGCCGAACTGACCCCACGCAGCGCTTGCCAGCACGGCGCGAGGCCATATGGTGGCGCGCAACAGACGACACCGGCCGGGGGAATGAAGTGACTGACGCCATAGCGGGCCGCAAAAGCTGGCTCGACGCCGTGAAACCTTATGTCGAAAAAGCGCCGCTGGCGGCCTTCTTCCTGGGGGTGTCGTCGGGTTTCCCCTTTGCCATGATCGGCGCGACGCTGACGACCCGGCTGGCGCAGGATGGCATCGACAAGAAAGCCGTAACGGCCTTCACCCTCGCTTTCCTCGTCTATAATCTCAAATGGCTCTGGGCCTGGCTGGTCGATGGCGTTCGCCTGCCGCTGTTTGGCCGCTTGGGCCAGCGTGTCTCCTGGCTGGTTTTTGCGGGGCTGCTGGTCATGGCGGCGGTCGTCAATCTGGCGCTGGTCGACCCCTCCGCCAGCCTGATTCAGACCGCCTATGCCGCGATCTTGGTCGGGGTGGCGGGGGCGACGTTCGACATTGTGATCGACGCCTATCGCATCGAATTGCTGAAGCCCGAGCAATTGGGCGTCGGGTCGGGCATGTCGCAATATGGCTGGCGCATCGGTTCGGTCGCGGCGGGAGCTTTGGCGCTGGTGCTGGCGGCGCGGATCGGTTGGCAGGGGGCCTATATGGCCTGCGCCATGTTCGCGCTGCCCGCCATGCTGACGGGTTTGCTGCTCGGCGAACCGGAACGGCATCGCGATCCGCTGGCGCGGCGGGGTGCTGGCGAATTATGGCAGTCGATCGCAGGGCCGCTGCTCGAATTTTTCCGCCGGCGCGGGGCGATGCTCGTGTTGCTGTTCATCCTGCTCCACAAGATCGGCGACACGCTGGCCAACCTGACCTTTCGCCTGCTGTTCGATGATATGGGCTATACCAATGACGAAATCGCCATTTACGACGTCGGTATCGGCTTTTGGGCCTATCTGATCGGCATATTCATCGGCGGCATCCTTTATGCACGGATCGGCATGAAACGGTCGGTGTTGCTCAGCCTGATCCTGATGGGCGTATCCAATTTCAGCTTTGCAGCACTGGCGGCGCTCGGCAAAAGCAATTGGGGCATGGCGGGCGCGATCGGGTTCGAGAATTTCGCAAGCGGGATCGGCGGCGTGACCGTGGTCGCCTATTTCTCCGCCCTGTGCGACCTGCGCTTCACCGCTGCGCAATATGCCCTGATCTCGGCGGCGGCGAGCATCGTCGGACGGTTCCTGACCGGCACGACGGCAGGCGGCCTGATCGAACAGTTCGGCTATGTGGATTTCTACCTGTTCACCACCGCAGCGGCGTTGCCCGGCATCGCCCTGTTCTGGCTGATGATGCGCGCTGGTCTGATCGATGCCAGCGTCGGCACGGCCGCTACCGATCCGGCGTCTCAGCCACCCGAATAGAGTTCCAGCGGCCGCCCCAGATCGGCATGGGCCTGCGCGACGGCCTGCATGCAGGTAAGCGCGCCCAGGGCATGATCATTGCCGAGCAGGTCACTCAGTTGCTCATAGGCGGCGTTGGGATCGCGCAACGCTTCGCCCGTCGCTTCCATCAGCATCGCCTCGTCCGCCGTCATGCGGGCGCAGCAACAAGGCGCGACCAATATCTTGCGGCTGGAGGCGCGGGCGAGTTCCAGCATCATGGCCCGCATCAGCACGAGCGGGCGGCGATAGCTGCGCCCGAACGCACCCAACATGGCGTTGGCGGCGTGGGCGTCATTGACGCCCGCACTGGCCATACGGCGCATGACGAACAGGAACAGCCGGTTGCCATAGCCCGTGGGCATGGGCCGGGGCAGATCGATGGGGGAGGTCTCGCCATGAGCCATGATGATACGCCTTCTGCGGTGATTGCTCTCCGCAGACTACGCTATTGCGAGTTAGTCGCAAGTATAATCAGTCAGGCAGTTGCGCGTTTAGTCGCAAAATTTCGCCCGCCAGATAGAGCGAGCCGCCGATCAAGAGCTTGGGCGCGGGATCAGCCTGCGCGGCAATGGCCCCGATAGCGCCTTGCGCATCGGCATGGGCCGTGCAGCCGATGCCCCATTGTGCCGCGATCGCGGCGAAGCGTTCCGCCGGATGATGCTCATGACCCGGTACGGGCAGCGCGTGGATATGGGCGATCCGTCCGGCGAAGGGCGCAAGGAAGGCGTCGACATCCTTGTTGGCCAGCATGCCGATGACGAGGTGCAGCTTATGGCCCTCCAGCCGATCGGGCGTGAAGAAGGCGCTGATCGCCTCACCCGCGCCTGCATTATGGCCGCCATCGAGCCAGACCGTGGCAGCCGCGGGCAGTATCGCCAACAACGGACCATGGTCGAGTCGCTGAAGCCGGGCAGGCCAGTGCGCCCAGAGCGGCGCGGCCTTGAGCGCGGCATCGGAGAGCGGGACGGCGCTTTGATGCCGCAGCATGGCAAAGGCCAGCGCGGCATTCTGGACCTGGTGCGCACCCGCCAGGCGCGGGAGCGGCGTGTCGAGCCGACCCTGCTCATCGCGATAATGGAGCCGATCGCGATAGACGGCCGCATCCCATCCATCGCCTTGGGCAATCCAGGTCGTGCGGGCCTTGGCGACGGCATCGATCATCATCGGGAAGAGCGCGTCGTCATAGCGCTGCGTCACCAGCGGCGCGCCGGGCTTGGCGATTCCCGCCTTTTCCGCCGCGATCCCAGCCAGCGTATCACCCAGAAAGGCCTGATGATCGATACCAAGCTGGGCAATGCCACAGACGACCGGATCGGTAATGATGTTGGTCGCGTCGAGGCGACCACCCAGGCCCACTTCGATGATGCAGGCGTCGGCGGGATGTTCGGCGAAGGCCAGGAACGCTGCCGCCGTGGTGACTTCGAAGAAGCTGGCGCCAATGCCCTCGGCAATGTCCAACACGCGCGCCAGATAGCGGGCGAGCGCTTCGTCGCTGATCAGTTGCCCCGACACGCGGATGCGTTCGTTGAAGCGCACCAGATGCGGCGAGGTGAAGACATGGACAGTCTTGCCGTCCGCCTCCATCGCAGCGCGCAAAAAAGCGCAGGTCGATCCTTTGCCGTTCGTGCCTGCGACATGGAAAACCGGGGGCAGGGCGAGGTGTGGATCGCCCAGCCGCGTCATCAACTGGGTGATGCGCTCCAGTCCCAATATGTCGGCACCTGGCGACAGCGACCAGAGCCGGTCAAGCTGCGCCTGTACCTGCGGGTCGTCCGAAACGGCATGGTCTGCCACAGGCGCGTCCCCCCCCCGAGCGTCGATTTAGGCGGCGATACGCGGGCTGAGATAGCGATCACGCGCGCCAGCGTATCGCGCAGCTCATGGCGATGGACCACCATGTCTATCATGCCATGGTCGAGCAGATATTCGGCGCGCTGGAAACCTTCGGGCAGTGTCTCGCGGATCGTGCTCTCAATGACGCGCTGCCCGGCAAAGCCGATCAGGGCATTGGGTTCGGCGATCTGTACGTCGCCCAGCATGGCATAGCTTGCCGTCACGCCGCCGGTGGTGGGATCGGTCAGCACGACGATATAGGGCAGACCCGCCGCGTGCAGCTTCTGGATCGCCACGGTGGAGCGGGGCATCTGCATCAGCGACAATATGCCTTCCTGCATCCGCGCGCCGCCGGCGGCCGTGAAGATGACATAGGGGCAATGATGGGCGATCGCGTCATTGACGCCCTGGATGAAGGCCGCGCCCACGCCCATGCCCATGGAGCCGCCCATGAAGGCGAAATTCTGTACGCCCATGACCAGCGGCACATCATCGATCGCGCCGCGCGCGTTGATCAGAGCGTCCTGATCGCCGGTCGCGGCACGGGCCGCCCGGATGCGATCGGGGTAACGTTTGGTGTCGCGGAATTTGAGCGGGTCTTCCTGCACCTGCGGCGTTGGCAGCAGGATGAAACCCGCGTCGAGGATCTGCTCGAACCGCGCCGCCGGACCGATGCGGCCATGATGGTTGCAGCGCGGACAGACGGAGAGGTTATCCTCCCATTCCTTGATGAACAGCATCTCCGAACAGGCCGGGCATTTATACCATAATGTCTCGGCACTCTGTTCCTTCTTGGCGATGAAGGGGATGGCCTTGCGGACGCGGTTGATCCAGCTCATGCGGCGGTCTCTTGAATTTTGGGAGTGAGTGCGCCGGACAGGGCGGCGACGAATTGCTGGACGAAGGGCGCAGCGGCATCGCCATGGCTGCCAACGATATCGACAATGGCCGAGCCGACGACGACACCATCGGCAATGCGCCCGATGGCGGCGGCCTGTTCAGGGGTGCGGACGCCGAAGCCGACCGCAACCGGCAGGTCGGTGGCGGCTTTCAGGCGATCCACGGCCATTTCGATATTGGCCTGGGCCGCCTGCTGCTTGCCGGTGATGCCGGCGACGGAGACATAATAGAGGAAGCCGCTCGCGCCATTCAGCACGGCGGGCAAACGCGCGGCGTTGGTGGTCGGGGTGGCCAGGCGGATGAGGTGGACGCCCGCGTTACGCAGCCCCGGGCCGATCTCGGCATCTTCCTCCGGCGGCGCATCGACGCAGATGACGCCATCCACCCCAGCGGCCTTGCACTGGTCGGCGAACCAGTCGGACCCGCGCACCAGCATCGGATTGGCATAGCCCATCAGCACCAGCGGCGTTTCGGGGTGCCGCGCCCGAAACGCGGCGGCAAGCGCGAAAATATGCTTCGTCTTGGTGCCCGAACCCAGGCTGCGCAGATTGGCCAGTTCGATCGCGGGGCCATCGGCCATCGGATCAGTGAAGGGCATGCCCAGTTCGATGATGTCAGCCCCACCCGCGACCAGCGCGTCGAGAATGGCTGGCGTCGCCGCCACATCGGGATCACCCGCCGTCACGAAGGTGATCAGCGTGGCGCGTCCTTGCGCCTTGCAGGTGGCGAAGCGGGTAGAGAGGCGGTCAGTCATGCTCACATTTCCACTCCCAACGCTTCGGCGACGGTGAAGATGTCCTTGTCGCCCCGGCCGGACAGGTTGATGACGATGATCTTGTCCGCATCCATGGTGGGGGCCACCTGCTCGGCGGCCGCGATCGCATGAGCGGATTCGAGCGCGGGGATGATGCCTTCCAGCGCGGAGAGCTTCTGGAAGCTGGCCAGCGCCTCATCGTCGGTCACGGGCATATATTTGACCCGGCCGATCTCGTGCAACCAGCTATGTTCCGGCCCGATGCCGGGATAGTCGAGACCTGCCGAAATGCTGTGCGCTTCGGTGATCTGGCCATCTTCGTCCTGCAGCAAATAGGTGCGGTTACCGTGCAGGATGCCCGACGCGCCGCCCGCAAGCGAGGCTGCATGCTTCTTGTCGAGGCCTTCGCCTGCCGCTTCCACGCCGATCATCGCAACGTCGAGATCGTCCAGGAAGGGGTGGAACATGCCGATGGCGTTCGATCCACCACCGACCGGCGCGATCAACATGTCAGGCAGGCGGCCTTCGGCTTCCAGGATCTGGGCGCGGGTTTCCTTGCCGATGATCGACTGAAAATCGCGCACCATTTCAGGATAGGGGTGCGGACCTGCCGCCGTGCCGATGATGTAGAATGTGTCATGCACGTTCGACACCCAATGGCGCAGCGCGTCGTTCATCGAATCCTTGAGCGTCGCCGACCCGGAGGTGACGGGAATGACCTCGGCCCCCAGCAGTTTCATGCGGAAGACATTGGGGCGCTGGCGCTCCACATCCTTGGCACCCATGAAGATCTTGCATTCCATGCCGAACAGCGCAGCGACGGTCGCGGTGGCGACGCCATGCTGGCCAGCGCCGGTTTCCGCGATGACCTTCTTCTTGCCCATGCGGCGGGCGAGCAGCGCCTGGCCGATGCAATTGTTGATCTTGTGCGCGCCGGTGTGGTTCAACTCCTCGCGCTTCAGATAGATTTTCGCGCCCTTGCCCGTCGGTGCATGGGCGCGCAGCGCTTCGGTCAGGCGGCTGGCATAATAAAGCGGGTTGGGGCGGCCGACATAATGTTTGAGGAGATGGTCATATTCCTCCTCGAACGCCGGATCCTCCTTCGCTGCCTTATAGACTTTTTCGAGGTCCAGGATCAGCGGCATCAGCGTTTCGGCGACATAGCGGCCACCAAATGCGCCGAAATGGCCATTGGCGTCGGGCTGCGATCGCAGGCTGTTGGGCAAGGTAATCGTGTCGGTCATGATATCAATCTTTCAGGCATGAAGGGCGGTTCGCTTCGATCAAGGGAGAAGCGATCAGCGCCATCGTATCCCGATGCGCTCGACAGGAGCGGTGAGCGTCAACATGCGGATACCGCTTTGCAGAAGGCCATGATCTTGTCCACACTCTTGATGCCGGGCGCGCTTTCCACGCCTGAAGATACGTCGATCAGCGGGGCGCTGGTGATGCGGACGGCTTCGACGGCATTGTCGGCCGACAAGCCGCCCGACAGGCCCCAGGGCACCGAGATCGAAAGGCCACGCAGCAGCGTCCAGTCGAAGCGCAGCCCCATGCCACCGGGCAAGGCCGCGCCATCGGGCGTCTTGGCGTCGAACAGCAACAGATCGACGGCGCCGACATAGGCGGTCGCAGCATCGATATCGGCGCGGGTCTTGACCGATATCGCTTTCCAGACAGGCAGGTCGAAGCGCTGGCGGATGGCGGCGGCGCGTTGCGGGCTTTCCTTGCCATGGAGCTGCAGCGCGGTGAGCGCGCCGCTGGCGGTCAGTTCGACCAGCAGATCGTCGGTGGGATCGACCACGACGCCGACCTTTTCCATATGTGCAGGCGCGATTCTTGCCAGCGCGGCGATCTGGGCTACATCGACATGGCGCGGGCTTTTGGCGAAGTGGACAAAGCCGATATGGCTCGCCCCCGCACGCACGGCTGCGCCAACGGTGTCGGGCGTGGAAATGCCGCAGATTTTGATCGCGAGTCGGGACATGCAGGGGCTTTAGCGGGCAAGTGCGCCCAAGTCACATGACCGGTGGGGCAGTGGGCGCATGGCCCGGCTGCGTCAGGTCCATATCGTGCAGCGCCAGCCATTCGTCGGCGTGGGTAATGCAGGCCTGCCCCAGAAAAGCGTCGGCGGCGGCGCCGATGGCGTCATCCGTCAGGGTTGCGGGGTCGAGCGGCGGGTGCCAGTGTAGATCGAAATGGGGGCCGCTGGTGCGGGTCAGATAGAATGGGGTGACGCGCGCGCCGGACTTGCGTGCCAGCCGCAACGCGACCGACATGTTGCCGGAGAGCGGATGGTCGCGCCCGAAACGCGGGAACCAGACCTGATGATCGCGACGTTCGTCGATCAATATATAGAGCATTGCCCGATCCTTGGCCAAATGGCGCAATATGCCGCGCGCGGCACCGCCACTGCCGGTGATGGCTTCGCCCATATAACTTTGCCGCGCCTTTTTGAGCTGAGCCGCGATCTTTGGATCGTCCGGCGGATCATAGACGCCAAGCGGGGGGCGATCGGTCGCCGCCTTGAGATGCGCGGCCATCAGATCCCAGTTGCCGATATGGGTGGTTAGAAAAATCATCGGCCCTGGCAGGTCGAGCACGGCCTGATAGCCAGCCGGGTCCAGCACGCGCACATGATGCGGACTGACAAGCCGGTCGACATTGGCGAGTTCGGCCAGTGTCCGGCCGATATTGCGCCAGCGGCGGGTCAGCATCGTTTCCCGCGCCGCTTCGTCAAGATCGGGGCGGAGTAGTGCGAGATTGGCGCGGGCGCGAGCATCACGCAACTTCATGCGCGGGCGGGCGACATGGGCGGACAGCCATCCGCCGAGCCAGGAGGCTGATCGTGCCGGGAGCACGCGCATCAGCGTGAAAAGAAAGGGGTTGGAGAGCATAGGGCGCCCGTCATACAGCAGGCAGCGAGACGGTAAAGAGGTGTGCGGCGTCATGATCTGGGTCTGGATTGTCCTTCAGGGACTAACGCTGCTGGGGGTCGTCAATTATTGGCGGCATCTGCCCGTCGAGCGCCGGGAGGAAGCGCCCGATGGGGTCGTGGTGATCCTGAGCGTGCGCGACGATTGGGATGGTGGTGCACCCCTAATGGCGCGGCTGACAGCGCAAAGCGCGGCAGGTCGATTGCTGATCGCGACTTCGGGGGCTTGCCCAGCGGCGGAGGCGTTGGCGGGCGCGGATGTGCAAGTCGTGCATGCGGGTGTGGCGAGGGACGAGGGGCAAAAGGTTCACAAGCTGCGCGCGGCGTTGCGAGCGTTGCGACCCGATGATCAGTGGTTGGTCTTTATCGACGCCGATATCGAGCCACCCGCGCGGCTGGTCGGTCGGCTGCTTTTTCCGCTGGTGCGGAACAAGGCGGACATCGTCACCGGCTATCGACTGTTGCTGCCGGGGCGTGGATTGATGGCCGCGATGGTCGGCGCGGTCGAGATGCAGTTGGCGACGCTGCCGCGCGCCGCGAGTGCGACCATGCCTTGGGGTGGGGCGATGGCCCTGTCGCGCGCGGTGGCGGAGCGGCTGGACCTGGATGCAGTGCTGGCCGGGCGATTATCCGACGATATGGCGATTGGGCTGGCGGGCTGGCGCGCCAAGCTGCGTATGCGGCCAGTGCGGGATTTGCTAGTGGCCAGCCCGCTGGAGGGCCGTGTTAGTGATCTGATCGGTTTCGGTGTGCGGCAATATCGGCATATCGCCACCAATAATCGGGGCATGTGGGCGCTGGCGACGGCGGTGGTGGCGGTGCAGTCCGGCGCGTGGGCCTGGGCGTTGGGCTGGGGGCGGCTGGGGGGCGATCGCGATCGGCTATGGTGCGGCCTGGGGCAGGGCACTGGTGCGGCGGCGGATCATCGGCGCGGTGCTGGAGCCTGAACAGGCGAGGCGTGCCAGGCGTTCGCTCTGGTGGGATTGTATCGCGCCCTTTGCGGTAAGCTGGGCGCATCTGATCGTGCAGGGGGTAGCAGGGACGTCCAACCATATCCGATGGGGCGGATGGGACTATTGGATGCAGCGTGGGAAGGTTGCGCGGATGGCGCGGGTCGCGCCTTAAAAGCCGGCGGGAAACGAATGGGTGCCATCGTCGCCGATGCGCAGCACCACCTTGCCCGCGACCGCCGTGATCGGCAGGTCGGCATAGAGATGGGGGAATAGCGCGCCGCCACGCGATTCCTCCCAGCGGATCGCCTCGCCAAAGGGGGCAAGGTCGATCATCACCATGACCAGGCGGTCTTGCCCCGCAAAATGTTTGGCCACCGTCTCGGCCGCCTGATCGCGGGTCGACATATGGATATAGCCATCCGCCAGGTCGACCGGCGCGCCCTTGAACACGCCATCGGCCTTGAACTGCGCATATTGCTCGGCCGTCAATATCTTATAGGCGAAGAGGTCGCTCACGCCTCTTCGACCTCCGGTGCTTCGTCGCTTTCCTCGATCTTGGCTGCGCTCACGACATGTTCGTCCTTGGCGACATCGAACAGGCGCACGCCCGCCGAATTGCGGCCGATGACGCGCAGGCTGTCCAGCCCCATGCGGATGAGCTTGGCCTGATCGGTGACCAGCATCAACTGGTCGCCTTGGGTCGCGGCAAAGCTCGCCACGACCGGCCCGTTACGACCGATATTGTCGATATTGGTGATGCCCTGACCCCCGCGCCCGGTGCGGCGATAATCATAGGCGGACGACAATTTGCCGTAGCCATTGGCGCACACGGTCAGGATGAACTGCTCCCGCTCGCGCATCAGGGCAAACATCGCCTGATCGCCCATTTCGCCTTCCTTCTCCGGCTTCCAGGGCGCGAAGCGCAGATAGTCCTCGCGCTGTTCCTGATCGGCACCGGAGCGGTGAAGGATGGAAAGGGAGATAACCTCGTCATCGCCCTTGAGCGTCATGCCGCGCACACCGGTCGAGGTGCGGCTCTGGAATTCGCGCACATCGGTCGAAGCAAAGCGGATCGCCTTGCCCTGCCGCGTGGCGAGCAGAACATCATCTTCTTCCGACAGAAGCGCCACGCCGATCAGCCGATCATCGCTGCCATCATCGAAGCGCATGGCGAGCTTGCCATTGCTCGGCACATTGGCGAAAGCGTCCATGCTGTTGCGACGCACGGTGCCGTTCGCGGTAGCGAACATGACGTGCAGATCCTTCCAGCTTTCCTCGTCTTCCGGCAGTGGCAGGACGGTCTGGATGGTTTCACCGGCCGCCAGCGGCAGCAGGTTGACCATCGGCCGCCCGCGTGTCGCCGGGCCACCTTCGGGCAGGCGCCACACTTTCATGCGATAGACTTTGCCCGCGGTCGAGAAGAAGAGGACCGGGGTGTGGGTCGAGGTCACGAACAATTCGGTGATCGCATCCTCATCCTTGGTCGCCATGCCCGAACGGCCCTTGCCGCCGCGCGCCTGCGCCCGGAAACTTTCGAGCGGGGTGCGCTTGATATAGCCTTGCACCGTGACGGTGACGACCATCTCCTCGCGCTCGATCAGATCTTCATCCTCGATGCCATCGGCTGCGGCGGTGATCTCGGACAGGCGCGGGGTCGCGAATTCGCGTTCGATCGCTTCCAGCTCACCGCGCATCACGGCATAAAGCTTCACCCGGTCGCCCAAAATGGCGAGATATTCGGCGATGGCTTCGGCCAGACCAGCCAGTTCCTTGCCAATCTCGTCGCGACCCAGCGCCGTCAGGCGATGCAGGCGCAAATCGAGGATGGCGCGGACCTGCACTTCGGACAGTTTATAGACGTCGCCCGAAATCTCGGTGTCGATCGCTTCGACCAAGCGGATATAATGGGCGATCTCGCTGATCGGCCATTCGCGTGCCAGCAGCTTTTCGCGGGCTTCGGCCGGGCTGGACGAACCGCGGATGATCTTGACCATCTCATCGAGGTTGGTGACCGCGACGACGAGGCCGAGCAAGATGTGCGCCCGTTCGCGCGCCTTGTTCAATTCGAACTTGGTGCGGCGAGTGATGACCTCTTCGCGGAACTTGACGAAAGCCTCGATGATATCGCGCAGGCCCAGCAGTTCCGGGCGACCGCCGCGAATGGCGAGCATGTTGGCGGGGAAGCTCGACTGGGCAGGCGTGTTGCGCCACAATTGGTTGAGGACGACTTCGGGCGTCGCGTCGCGCTTCAGGTCCATGACGATCCGCACGCCTTCGCGGCTGGATTCGTCGCGAATGTCGCTAATGCCTTCGATCCGCTTTTCCTTGGCGGCTTCGGCGATCTTCTCGACCAGGCCGTTCTTGCCGACCTGATAGGGGATGGCGGTCAGGACGATGGATTCGCGATCCCCGCGCCCGCTTTCGATCACATAGCGCGAGCGCATCATGATCGAGCCGCGGCCGGTATGATAGGCCGATTTCGCGCCCGACTGGCCGAGGATCAGCGGCGCTGTCGGGAAATCGGGGCCGGGGACGATGGCGATCAGTTCATCGGTCGTGATGCCGGGATTGTCGATATAGGCAAGGCAGGCGCGCAGCACTTCGCCCAGATTATGGGGCGGAATGTTGGTCGCCATGCCGACGGCAATGCCGCCAGCACCGTTGACGAGCAGATTGGGGAAGCGGGCGGGCAGAACCTGCGGCTCATGTTCCGATGCGTCATAGTTGGGCGTGAAATCGACGGTATCTTTGTCGAGATCTTCCAGCAGCGCGCCCGCCACCTTGGCCAAACGCGCTTCGGTGTAGCGCATGGCGGCTGGCGGATCGGGGTCCATCGAGCCGAAATTGCCCTGACCGTCGATCAGCGGCACGCGCATCGACCAGTCCTGCGTCATCCGCGCCAAGCGTCGTAGATCGAACTGTCGCCATGCGGGTGATATTTACCCATCACCTCGCCGACGAGGCGCGCGGACTTGCGATAGGGGCGGTTGTAGAGGAAGCCCGATTCCTGGGCCGAAAAGAGAATGCGGCGATGAACCGGCTTCAACCCGTCGCGCACGTCCGGCAGGGCGCGCGAAACGATGACGGACATCGCATAGTCGAGATAGCTGGTCTTCATCTCCTCGACGATGGAGACGGGGCTGATGTCCGAAGGGTCGGCGAGGACAGTCTCGTCGGTCAATGCGATTCTCTTTTTTCGATGATGTTGGCTGTGTTGCTCGATCTCTAGCCGAGCGAAACAAATCTGTCACCCCTCGCGCGCAGACGCGCGCCCGCGCGGGGCATCGATAAGGACAGCGGCTATCGGCTTGGCGTTGCTGGAACGAAGCTGCGGGCATGACAGTTGCAAAATCAGCCGATATAGGCTTGTTCAATAGTCATTCACGCGCCGTTCCCTAATCGGCGTTCAACCCCCAAAACGCGCCTCTAGCCATCGGCCAGGCGTGCATAGGAGATGAGGATTATGCGTTTTGTTACCCCGTTCGCGCTGGTACTGGCTCTGGCCGTAACCGGCGGTGCCGTTTCGGCCCCTGCCTTCGCTGCGAAGAAGGACAAGAAAGAGGAAAAGGCAGCCGGTCCCAAGCTGAATGTCACGCCCGACGTGATCAAGTCGCTGCAGACGGCGCAGAAGGCTGCCGAAGCGCAGGATTTTGCCGGTGCCAAGGCTGCGCTGGCGGAAGCCGACAGCAAGGCCGTGTCGAACGACGACAAATATCAGATCGGTGCGATCAAGCTGAACACGTCGATCGCGTCCAAGGATACGGCGATGCAGAGCGAAGCGCTGACCCAGATGCTCGATAGCGGCCTGACGCCGCCGGAGCAGGCCGCGCAGTTCAATTCGATCGCCGCCAACCAGGCGCTTGATGCGAAAAACTATGATCTGACGATCCAGCGCGCGCAGGCGGCGTTGGCCGCCGGTGCGAAGTCGGAAAGCGTCAACCCGACCTTGGCGCAAGCCTATTTCGGCAAGGCAGGCACGACCAATGCGACCGTCGAACCGGCACGTGGCTTCAATGTGCAGGGCCTTGCCGCGCTCAAGGCAGCGGCCGAAGCCATGAAGGCATCCGGTCAGCAGGTGCCAGCGCAATGGTATCAGATCGGCGTTAGCCGCGCGGAAGCCGCCAAGTTGCCGGACGTGACCGAATGGGCCAAGATGGCCTATCAGGCCGAACCGAGCGGTGCCAATTTGCGGACGCTGGTACGCCTGTTCCAGCGCGCTAACCCGAACATCACCAATCGTGAAAATCTTGACGTGCTGCGCCTTCTGTCGGCATCGGACGGCCTCGTCGTCGCTGGCGACTTCCTGGAATATGCCGAAATGGCATCAAAGACGGGCATTTATGGCGAGGTCAAATCCTCGATCGATCTGGGTCGGTCCAAGAATGTGCTAAATGCCAGCCAGGGCGGAGATCTGTATCAGACCGCCATGGGTCGTATTGCGGGTGACAAGAGCACGCTGGGTGCGGCGGAGGCCGACGCGCGCAAGGCTGCCACTGGCAAGATCGCAGCGGCGACCGCCGACGCGTATCTTGGCTATGGCGACTATGCCAAGGCCGCGGCGATGTTCGAACTCGCCAAGGAAAAGGGCGGTGTTGATGCTGACGAAATCAACACCCGCATGGGCATCGCCAAGATGAAGGTCGGCGACAACGCCGCAGCCAAGGCAGCATTCGAAGCGGTACAGGGCGGCGCGCGCAAGCAGATCGCTGGTCTGTGGCTGGCCTATCTGGGCAGCAAGGGCGCTTGATAATCGGGCGCGCCATCCCCCGGGGTGGCGCGCCGACCTGGCTTGATGCATAGGTTTAGGTGCGGCCGGGCATTATCCCGGCAAATGATGTGGGGAGGCCTGTAAGGCCATGCGGCGATTGACTAATCTGACATCCGGTCTGCCGGTGGCCCTGGCGGCCGCCATTCTGATGGCGACACCTGCCTTGGCCAAGAAAAAGCTGGTGGTGGCAGGACCGCCCATTGCCATGTCCGACACGTTCCGGGCGGCGCTGCAATCCGCTGACGCCGCCGTGCAGGCGCGTGACGTAACCACGGCCAGCGCACGGATCGGTGCCTTGGCCCCAGCCAATGATTTCGAAACCTATGCGACGGCCAGTTTGCGCTACCAACTTGCAGTGATGCGCGGCGATGTTCAGGCCCAGCGCATCGCGCTGACGGACGTGTTCAAGACCAGCGCCCTGCCAGCGACGGCAGCCCCGCGTCTGCGCTTTGTTGCAGCCTATCTGTCCTATCAGGTGGGCAATTATGACGATGCGACGGCGCAACTCGATTATGCCAAGACTTTGGGCTATGCCGGGGTCGATGCAACCATGCTGCGCGCCGACATCGCGTTGCGTCGCAACAAGCCCAAGGATGCACGACGCTTCGTGCAGGAAGCCGTTGCCCAGCAGCGCGCCTCGGGTCAGCCTGTGCCGATCGCCTGGACCGATCGGGCTTTGTCGATGGCCTATCAAGCGCGCGATTGGGCAGAGGTCGGGCAATTATATCGCGATCGCCTGGGGCAGGCGGGCGACAAGGAAGAGTGGCGGTCGGCGCTGACCAATTATCTGGCGGCGGGCGATGTCGAACCTCAGTTGCAACTGGACCTCTATCGCCTGCAAGCCGCCAATGGCGCCATGGCGAGCGAACGCGACTATCAATCCTATGCCCTATTGGCCGAAAAGGCGGGCTATTATGCCGAAGCCAAGGCGATCATCGAAGCCGGACGCAAGGGCGGCAAGCTGACCGCGACGCAGCCGACCACCAGCAAGTTGCTTAAGAATGTCACGCCGAAGGCGACCAAGGAAATCGCCGCACTACCTGCGCTGGCCAAGAAGGCTGCAAGCGCATCCAGTGGTAAGGAAGCCGCGTCGCTGGCCGACAGCTATTTCGCGTTGGGGCAGTTCCCCCAGGCGGCAGAACATTATCGCATCGCGTTGACCAAAGGCGGTGTCGATGCCGGGCGCGTCAATGCGCGGCTCGGCGTTGCGCTCGCGCGCTCGGGCGACCTGCCCGGCGCGCAGGCTGCGCTTGGCCAGGCAACCGGCGATTGGGCCAGTGTCGCGGGCTTCTGGTCGGTTTGGGTGGAACAGCAAAGCCGCAAGGCGGCCTGATCGCGCGCTGCCGGATCAGACCGGCAGCGGCACCCCCGGCAGGTTTTTCGACGTGCGGATCGTGAGCGACGTCTTGACGCTTACGACATTGGGGGCGGGCGTCAGCTTTGACGTCAGGAATTGCTGGAAGCTCTGCAAATCCTTGGCAACGACCTTCAGGATAAAGTCGATTTCCCCGTTCAGCATATGACATTCGCGCACTTCGGGCAGCAGCGCGATATGGTCCTGAAATGCCGTCAAATCGGCTTCGGCCTGGCTTTTGAGGCTCACCATGGCGAACACCGTGATGGTGTAGCCCAACATGCCGGGATCGACCACCGCATGATAGGATGTGATGGCGCCCGCTTCCTCCAGCGCGCGGACACGGCGCAGGCATGGCGGCGCGGTCAGGCCGACCTTGCGCGCCAGTTCCACGTTGGTCATCCTGCCGTCCTGTTGCAATTCTCCAAGGATCTGCAGGTCGATGTCGTCGATATTCGGGCCGGCCATTATTGTGCTTATTTCCTGTCTTGTTCGAAGCACCCATCATAATAATGTTTCAGGCCAATGCAATTGTCCCACTATGCGACGATCCTTTTTGATCGCGCCGAGCCGCCCCTTTCCCTTGCCGCGATGAACGCCTAACGATAGGGCGAGCGGGCTGCGGCGCGCGGCTTATGGGGATTTTCGGTGCGTTTTAACGATCTCATGCAAACGGTGCTGGCGGCCGACAACCGTGCGGGACTGGGTGCGGTGACGTCCTGGCGCCAATGTGTCGATTTGTTGGCGCAGCATGATCGCGCGGACCGCACGGTCATGGGTGCATCGGATCGCACGATATTGCTTGATCGACTGGAAGCGTTGCGGCCGACGATATCCGAAACGCAGCGAATCGCGACGGTGGTGGAACTGGGCCGGCGGCTGCGATCGGCTAGCCTCGTGGTTTTTTTCGCGAAGGACCGCCCGGCGATAGCGGCGGCGGCGATGGCACGTGCGCAATTGCCTGATGCGATCTGGGCGGATATGATGCCCCGACTGACGCCGACCGCGCGGGGTGTCCTGCGCGGACGTCGGGATGTCGGCCCGCTGGCGCGACAGGCGCTGGAAGCCTTCGGTTCTGTCGATCTGGTGCTGACCACCGAGCGGCGGGATATGGTGGGCGAGGCAGACATGTTGCTGACGCCGGACATGGAAGCTGAACCGGCTACATCGCAAGCGCCGTCGGTCGTCACGCCTTTGCGACCGCCCGCGCAGGATCAGGACCAGATCCGCAATCTGGTCGATCGCATCGCCCATTTTACCAGCACGCGCCGTCCGGTGGGCGTCGCTTCCGCACCCGGCGAAACGCCCGTTGCCGAAGCGCCGCGCCAATTTGCTTTTGAGACGGACGCATCCGGCATCCTGCTTTGGGTCGATCAAGGACCGCGGGCCGCCCTCATCGGCCTGTCCTTGGGCGAGGTGGCGCTGGACGGCGGCAGCGGCCCTGATGGCCATGTCGCGGGTGCCTTTGCCCGGCGCAGTGGCTTTCAAAATGGCCGCTTCACCATTGTGGGCGGGCGGATGTCGGGCGAATGGCGCCTATCGGCTACACCCTTTTTCGATCCGCGCTCTGGCCGCTTTCAGGGTTATCGTGGGCAGGCCCGGCGTCCCTATCTGCACGAAGTCGCGGCCCAGCCCGAACATTCGGCGATCAGCGGTCTTTCTTCCGATTCCCTGCGTCAATTGGTGCACGAACTGCGCACGCCCCTGAATGCGATCCTGGGTTTCGCCGAAATCATCGAGCAGGAATTATTCGGCGCGGCGGGGGTCGCGTATCGCGACATGGCGGGCAAGATCGCCGTCGATGCGCGGCACCTGCTCGCAGCGTTCGACGATCTCGACCTTGCCGCGCGCGTGTCGCGGGGTGATGGCACGGGCGCGCCGGAGATGATGGACCTCGACCTGCTGGTAACGCAGGTTGCAGCCCGGTTCGAAGATCAGGCGCAGGCAGGCGGATCAGCCATCGACATCGCGATTGCGCCGACATTGCCCCCTGTGCGGATCGACCCGATCCAGGGCGAACGGATGGTGCAGCATCTGCTGCGGACGTTGATTTCGGTCGCGCCGGCAGGGGAGACGGTGACGGGGGCCTGCTGGTTCCAGCCCGATGGCGGGGCAGGGCGGGTCGTGCTGGCGATCGACCGGCCGTCGAGCCTGACCGGACTGGAAGAAGCGCAGTTGCTGGATCCGGGTTACAGCGCCGATGGCGACTGGGCCGACGGGCCGCTGCTGGGCCTCGGCTTTTCGCTGCGATTGATCCGTAGTCTGGCGGCGAGTTGCCGGGGCAGCCTGGAAATCGAACCGGGGCGGCTGTTGCTGGCGATCCCCGCTGCCACGATCGCCGACGATGCGGCTGATCACGGCTGATCTTCGGGGATGGGGGAAACCCTATCGCAACCATTGGGCGGTAAACCGACGGCCATGAGCGCTCATCCCTTCGACGGCAATCTTCTGGTTGCCCCGCCGCCGCAGGACCGGATCGCGTTGTCGCCGGATTTCGGCACGCGCTTCATGCTGTTCGTCGATACCGAGGAAGAATTCGACTGGAATGCGCCCTTCAGCCGGACTGGCCATGGCGTCACCGCGTTGGACGGCATGGCACGCGGACAAGGCTATTTTGTCACCGCTGGGGTGAAGCCAATTTATGTAACCGACTATCCCGTGGTCGATTGCGATGCCGCTGCCGCGATGATGGGGCAGTGGGCCAACGACGGCGCGGCCGACATCGGCGCGCATCTTCATCCCTGGGTTAATCCGCCGCATGTCGAAGAGGTAACGGCCGCCAACAGCTATGCCGGGTCTCTGCCCGAAGCGGTCGAGCAGGCTAAGCTGGAGGCGTTGTGCCGCCGAATCGAACAGCGATTCGGACAACGGCCAATCGCTTATCGAGCGGGTCGCTATGGCGTTGGTCCCAACAGTGCGCGCCTGCTGGAGGCAGCCGGATTTCGGCTCGACAGTTCAGTGCGGAGCCGGTTTGATTATAGCGGCCAATATGGACCGGATTTTTGCGGAATGCCGCTCACGCCCTATTGGGCGGGGCCAAACCGGACATTGGTCGAGCTGCCGCTTTCGACGGCCTTTGTCGGACTTTTGCGTGGGGCAGGAGAGCGCCTGTACCGCGCTGCCCAGACCATGGGGCCGCTCGCAGGTGCGATGGCACGGGCGCGGATGCTTAGCCGCGTCCCACTAACGCCTGAAGGGGTTTCGGCACAGGAAGCGATCCAGGCGATCGACGCCCTGATGGAAGAAGGCGTGCGGCTGCTGAATTTCAGTTTTCATTCGCCCACGCTGGAGCCGGGTCATACCCCCTATGTCCGCGATGAGCGGATCGGACCGCCTTTTACGGCTGGTGGGACGCAGTGTTGAACCATCTGGCGCGGCGTGGTGTCCGCGCCGCGAGCCTGGATCAGTTGCTGGCCGCAGTTCCGATGCGCGCAGAGGCTTGCCAAGCCGCCTGATGCTGCCTAATCCACCTTTCATCGACAGGTGGGGCCTGTAGCTCAACGGTTAGAGCTGGCCGCTCATAACGGCTAGGTTGCGGGTTCGATTCCTGCCGGGCCCACCAAATATTTCCAGACCTTGGATTGGTTCGTGAAATATCGGCTTCTGTAGCTCATCGCGCGCATCGGCCACAGGCGTAGAAACTGCTGAAAATCTGATCTCTTCATCGGGTGCGGCTCCGTCGTCTTCGACGCAGCGGAGCATTCGGCAAAGCGTTGTCGAAAGAAAATCGATCGGGTGGCGAGATGCTTTGCCCGATCTGCTGCGGGGCACAACCATCCGCTCGCCCCCACCATCGATAGCGCTCGACGATAACGGGATCAGCGCGCCGGCGTCGCCTGTACGAGCGTAACGTCGCCGGTTGCGGTGTAGGCCGCTGTTGCACTGGCTTTTGCCGTATGGGGGTCTTCGCCGTCGAGAATGGCGGCGACCTGTCGGGCGCTGGGGACGCGATCATAGACGCCATAGAGATCGGTCTGGCCGACCATGTGGATCGACAGCTTATAGCCTGCGCCGCTGTCGGCCGGGTCAAAGGCAAGAACGGTGCCGCTGTCATCGACCGGCACGATGATCGCACCGTCGTCACGGCCCACTTGCTGCAGCATTTCGTAGCTGCCCTGTGCGGTGGCGACGGTGCCGCGCACACATAGGGCGTCCTTGCCTTCGCGGGGCATGCGCACGTCCTGCGGAACGGCTTCACCGCGCTCGGTCGTGCGGGTGAGGCGCGCGTCCTTGTTGGCGGCGACCGGGCAAGCGTCGAACCGGGCGGGGGTGGTGGCGTGCAACGACGTCGGATCATCCAGCGTCATCTGCGCAAGCATGCCGTCCAACCCAGCCAGCACTTCGGCGCGGCGATCAGTGGGGCCAGTGACGCGGATCTTGACGATCCAGCGGCCCGCATGGACGAAACCTGCAGCCGTGGTGAGCGCGCCGTCGGCCGCATCTTCATAGACGGCGCGGATCGCGCCATCCGTGTGCCCTGCCACGGGCGCGCTGGCATAGGCGGTGCGGCGGGTCTTGGGGCCGAAACGCTCCATCACCGCCTTGTCGGTCATATAGGCGGCGAGCGAGGCGTCGGCATAGGTGGGCAGATAGACGTAGAGCGTCGCCTGCACCGCGCCGTCCTGCGAGACATATTGCGCATAATTGTCGACACCGCGGCCGCCGTTCGAGGCTTCACCACTTTTGGTGAGCGACAATGTGGCGATGCTGTGGGGCAGGCTGATCCCCGCGGCAGTCGCGCGGATGCTACTGTCGGTCGGCGTCCAGGCTTCGGGCGCATCTGCGGCCTGCGCGACGAAGGGTGCAGCCAGAGAGAGGACGGCGGCTGCTAGAAAAAGGGGGCGCTTGGGCATTGGCATCCGTCTCCTGATCCAGACCGTCTTGGCGCGGCGTTGAATAGTTACAGGAAGGCTACAGACAATGCGCGCAGGCGCAAGGGGATTCGTGAGGGAATTGAAGAGAGCTGCGTTGAGTTGAGCCCTTACCGACCTTGTCGCCGGGCCATGAAGGCAAGGCGCTCGAACAGCATCACATCCTGCTCATTCTTGAGCAGCGCGCCGTGAAGCGGGGGAATGGCTTTGGTCGGGTCGCTATTCTGCAGGACGTCGAGCGGCATATCTTCGTTCAGCAGGAGTTTGAGCCAGTCGAGCAATTCGCTGGTCGAAGGCTTTTTCTTGAGGCCCGGGACGTCGCGAATCTCGTAGAAAATATCCATCGCCTTGCCGACCAGGATTTTCTGGATGCCGGGGAAATGGACGTCGACGATCGCCTGCATCGTCTGACGATCGGGGAATTTGATATAATGGAAGAAGCAGCGGCGCAGGAAAGCGTCGGGCAGTTCCTTCTCATTATTCGAGGTGATGATGACCACGGGCCGGTCGGCGGCCGCGATCGTCTCGCCAGTTTCATAGACGTGGAAGGCCATGCGATCGAGTTCCTGCAACAGGTCGTTGGGGAATTCGATGTCGGCCTTGTCGATCTCGTCGATCAGCAGCACGGGGAGGGTAGGGGACGTGAAAGCCTCCCACAATTTGCCCTTGCGGATGTAATTAGAGATTTCGTGGACGCGTGGGTCGCCGAGTTGGCCATCGCGCAGGCGGGCGACGGCGTCATACTCATAGAGGCCCTGATGCGCCTTGGTCGTCGATTTGACGTTCCATTCGATCAGCGGTGCGCCGAGCGCGGTCGCGATCTCCTGCGCTAGCACGGTCTTGCCGGTGCCAGGTTCCCCCTTCACCAGCAACGGGCGGCGGAGCAGCACGGCGGCGTTGACGGCGACCTTTAGATCGTCGGTGGCGACATAATCGCTGGTGCCTTCAAAACGCATATGTTCCCGTCCGCTTCGCCTGTGCCTCCGTCTGGACTAGGCAAAGCGGCACGCGGGCGCAAGCCGCGTGGATATTACCTATCGATCAGCCCTGGCGCGTGCGGACGTCGGCGCGGGCGGCAAGCAAGTCCCACAGGCCGCGATGTTGGTTGAGCAACTGCCGCGCGCCGAACTGGATGGCGCGGTCGACACCATCGTCACCGCCGATCGCGCGGGCGACGTCCAGCGTGGTGGCGCGGTCGGGCAGAGTGCAGGCATGGGGCTCGATGCCCGCGCGCAATGCAGCAATGTCGAGCACATGACGCACCGCGCGCCAGTCCAGCACCAGCGCCATCGCCGCACCCATGGCACAGCCGCGCCGGTCGGACTGGGCGAGCATGTCGATCGCATGGCGTTGCTGGCTGACGGCGGTTTCGCAATCGGCCTGGCCAGCGGTGCTGGGCACGGGGCCGGCGGCAACGGTGACCTGGGTAATATAGGCGCGCTCCGCAGCGAAGGCGTCGGCGGCTTCGATCAGCCAGTTGCGCGCGGCATTGTCGGCAGAGCGGGTGGCGGCATGATCGATGACGCCGGGATGGCGGCCATGGAGCAGGCAAAGATAATAAGCGGCGTCCGCCAGATCGCCAAGCGAGAGCAGTGTGTCGCGGACCACACCGGTGCCGGCGCGCAAGGCATAGCTATGGGCTGCGGTGCCATCGGCAGCAACCAATGCCTCCAATATCCGCGCGATATCGCCAAATTGGTAGCGCGGTGCCGCTTCGCTCATGCCGTGATTCCTGTCTTGCCCGATCCGCCGACGGGCTTCGTAACGCAGGTTAAGCAACAGGGGGTAAAGGACCCGTTTACGCCGTCATAAAAAAAGGCGACCCGGAGGCCGCCCTTTATCATATCGCCGGAAAGCGAGGTTTTATTGGTCGAGAAAGCTGCGCATCTTGCGGCTGCGCGAGGGATGTTTGAGCTTGCGCAGCGCTTTCGCCTCGATCTGACGGATGCGTTCGCGGGTCACGCTGAACTGCTGGCCGACTTCCTCCAGCGTATGATCAGTGTTCATGCCGATACCGAAACGCATGCGCAACACGCGCTCTTCGCGGGGCGTCAGGCTGGCGAGGACGCGGGTAACCGTTTCCTTGAGGTTCGCCTGGATCGCGGCATCCACCGGGATGATGGCATTCTTGTCCTCGATGAAATCGCCCAGGTGGCTGTCTTCCTCGTCGCCGATCGGCGTTTCGAGGCTGATCGGCTCCTTGGCGATCTTCATCACCTTGCGGACCTTCTCCAGCGGCATGGAGAGGCGCTCGGCCATCTCCTCCGGGGTCGGTTCGCGGCCCTGCTCATGCAGGAACTGGCGGCTGGTGCGCACCAGCTTGTTGATCGTTTCGATCATATGCACCGGGATGCGAATGGTCCGCGCCTGATCCGCGATCGAGCGGGTGATCGCCTGCCGGATCCACCAGGTCGCATAGGTGCTGAACTTGTAGCCGCGGCGATATTCGAACTTATCGACCGCCTTCATCAGGCCGATATTGCCTTCCTGAATAAGATCCAGGAATTGCAGACCGCGATTGGTGTATTTCTTGGCGATGGAGATGACGAGGCGCAGATTGGCTTCGACCATTTCCTTCTTGGCGATGCGCGCTTCGCGCTCGCCCTTTTGCACCATGTTGACGATGCGGCGGAATTCGCCCAGTGACATGCCGGTCGCCTGCGCGATTTCGCTGACTTCGTTGCGGATGCGTTCGACCGCGCGCGCTTCGGCGGCGGCGAAGGCGGCCCATTTCTTGTCGATGCCGCTGACCCGGTCGAGCCAGGCGTCGTCCAGTTCGAAATTGACGTAGCGGTCGAGGAAATCCTTGCGGCTGACCTTGTGCCGTTCGGCCAGACGCAGCATCTGCCCGCCCAGCGCGGTCAGGCGGCGGTTGTAGGCATAAAGCTGATCGACCAGATATTCGATCTTCTGCTGATGGAACTGGACGCTCTCGACCTGCGCGGTCAGGCTTTCGCGCAGTTCCTGATAATCATCCTCATCCTTCTGGCTCAGCACTTCGCCGGTGCCCATGGCCAGCATGCGCGACGATTGAATGGCCGAAAAGGCACGGAAGATTTCCGTGATGGTCGCGAACTTCTCCAGCGCAATCGGCTTGAGCGTTTCTTCCATCTGCGCAAGGGAGAGGGTGTTGTCCTCCTCCTCTTCCTCTTCGACGCGGCGGGGGCGGCGTTCGGCGCCCTCCTCATCCTCATCGGCGTCGGCGGATTCTTCCTCCGGCTCTTCTTCTTCCTTGAAGCTGGGGCCAGCGGTCTTCTCGCTGATCTCGCCATCATCATCCTCGGCGCCTTCCTCCAGGCTTTCCGGGGCAGGGTCTTTGGAGAGCATGGCGTCGAGATCGAGAATCTCGCGCAGCTGCATTTCGCCATTGTTGAGCGCGGTCGACCATTCGATGATCGCGTTGAAGGTGGTCGGGCTTTCGCACAGACCCAGGATCATGGTGTCGCGGCCGGCCTCGATCCGCTTGGCGATGGCGATTTCGCCCTCACGGCTGAGCAGTTCCACCGCGCCCATTTCGCGCAGATACATGCGCACGGGATCGTCGGTGCGATCGACCGTTTCCTTCTTCTTCTCGGTGACCAGGCGCGGCGAGCCATCGTCATCGTCCGCCGCCTCATTGGCGTCGTCGTTGTCGTCCTCGCGCTGCTGGTCCTCGCCATCCTCGCTGGCTTCTTCATTTTCGACGATGTTGACGCCCATGTCGTTGAGCGCGGACATGACATCCTCGATCTGCTCGGAGGACATCTGGTCCTGCGGCAGGGCGTTGTTCAACTCGTCATAGGTGATGTAGCCACGCTTTTTGGCGCGGGCGAGCAGCTTCTTGACCGAGGCTTCGTTGAGGTCGAGCAGGGGCGCATCGCCACCTTCATCCCCACCATCGCCTGCACCCGCCGCATTCTTGCTGTTCGCCTTGGTCGCCATCTATTCGCCTTAACTCCGCCGCTCCCTCTGGCGGGAGCGATCAATTCCAATGCATCGTCCGCCAAAGGGACGTTCCGTTCAAACCCTGTCGCTCCGCGAAGGAACGACCTGGTCAAACAATGTCTTCGGGCTGCGCCAGTTCCGCCAATCGACGGTCATGGTCGGCCTTGAGCGCCAGCAAGCGCTGTTGCTCAGCGAGATTGTCCTCGCTGACGTCGCTCTTGAACCGCCGTGTCGCTTCCGCCAGCGCCGCCTCAAGCTCCGGTCCCTGCGCCATCACCCGAATGGCCTCCTCCAGATCGCGCGCAAGGCGATCCGGGTCAGCGGTCATCTTGTGAGGGGTGAGTGTGAACGTGTCGGCCCGGAGCATCCCTTTAGCCATATTATACACTTCACCTGGCTCCAATATGGTAAGGAGGCCCTGTGTTTCAACAGTTTCTTTGCGTAGCGACGCACTAATCATCGAATCGGCCAGCCGGGCGAGGATGGGATCGCCGATCGGCAGGCCCGCCAGCGTCTCGCGATGGAGCGCGATCTGGTCGGGATGGCGCAGCAACCCGGCCAGAATTGCGCGCAAAAGCCGCTGTTCCATGCCGCTGGCCCCGATGGCGCGGACCTCATAGCCCGCCGGGCCGATCGGCGCTTTCCAGTTGCCGCGCTTGTCGCGTTGCCAGCGGGCAGCGCTATTGCCGCCGCCACCGCCGGGGCCACGCGCTGTGGGGGTGAAGGCGGGGCGGGCGAAGAAGAGCGCGTCATAACGCTCGCGAAAGGCGTGGGCATAATGGGCGCGGACATCGGGATGCGCGATCGCGTCGGTAATGACGCGGAGCCGCTGCTTGAGCGCGGCCTTCTGTTCGGGCGTGTCGAGCGGGGCGATGGTCTGCTCATGACTCCACAGGCGCTCCACCAGCGGCTGCGCGGCGTCCAGCACGGCGTCCATCGCCGCCGGGCCGCTGGCGCGCAGCAGGTCGTCAGGGTCCTGACCCTGGGGCAGGGTGGCGAAGGCGAGGCTGTGGCCGGGACGCAGCAGCGGCAGAGCGCGGGTGGCGGCGCGGATCGCCGCCTTCTGCCCCGCCGAATCGCCATCGAAACAGAGGATCGGCACCTCCACCATCTTCCACAGCCGTTCGATCTGATGCTCGGTCAGTGCCGTGCCGAGCGGCGCGACGGCATCGCCGAACCCCGCCTGCGCCAGCGCGATCACGTCCATATAGCCTTCGACCACTATCACCCGGCCCGTCTGGCGGCTGGCGGGGGAGGCGCGGTCGATATTGTAGAGGGTGCGGCCCTTGTCGAACAGCGGGGTGTCGGGGGAGTTGAGATATTTAGGCTCGCCCTGACCCAAAATCCGTCCGCCAAAGGCGATCGTCCGCCCGCGAATGTCGCGGATCGGCAGCATGAGGCGACCCCGGAACCGGTCATAGGGATCTCGCTTCTTGGCCCGGTCGCTGACTGGTTCGGCGGCGTCTGGATCGATCAGCAGTCCCGCTTCGACCAGCATCGGATCGCCGAAGTCCTTGAGCGCGGTGCGCAGCCGCCCGCGACTGTCGGGCGAATAGCCAAAGCCGAAGGTGCGGCGGGTGGCGTCGCTGATGCCGCGCTTGCTGAGGTAAGCGCGCGCCTCCGCCCCCTCGATCGCGTCGAGTTGCGCGGCGAAGAAATCCTGCGCGGCGGCCATCGCGTCGTGCAGGCCCTTGGCCGCTTCGGCGCGTTTGGCGGCGCGCGGATCGGGCGCGGGCACATCCATCCCTGCCGCCTGCGCCAGTTCCTTCACCGCCTCCATGAAGGGCAGGCCGCGCTGGTCGGTCATCCAGCGGATCGCATCGCCATGCGCCCCGCAGCCGAAACAATGGTAGAAGCCCTTTTCATCGTTGATCGTGAAACTGGGCGTCTTTTCGTTATGGAACGGACAGCAGGCCTTATACTCGCGCCCGGCCTTCTGCACCTTGATGGTGCGGCCGATGAGCGTGGACAGCGACGTACGCATGCGCAGTTCGTCGAGGAAGGCGGGGGTTAGCGACATGGCGGATTAAAGCCCCTCCCTACTTAGGGAGGGGTTGGGGTGGGTAATCTTCTGCCTTGGCGGCAAGGCATTCGCCCGATCAAGAATGACGCTCAGCACCCCTTCCATATTGTCGCGCACATCCGCATTGGAAAAGCGCAACACCAGATAGCCTTGATGGGCAAGATCGAAATCGCGGTCCCTGTCCTTGATCGGATCGTGCCGATCATCATCGACTTCGACGATCAGCCGATCGATGGGCAGAGGAAGTCGCAGATATAAGGCTCTATCACTGCCTGGCGTCGAAATTTGAAGCCGCCCAGTTGGGAAGCGCGCAGGGCGCTCCAAAGGCGGCGTTCATAGTCGGTGGGTTCGCGGCGCATGTCGCGTGCATATTGGCCTAGTCTGGCATTGATGCGTAGCGCCATCACCCACCCCAACCCCTCCCTTGAAAGGAGGGGCTTTCAAGTCAGCCCAAGGCCGCCTTCACCATGCCGCTGGCCTTGCTCATGTCGATCACGCTGCCGTGGCGTTCCTTCAGCACGGCCATGACCTTGCCCATATCCTTCAAGCTCGCGGCCCCCACTTCCGCCTTGATCGCGTCGATCGCGGCTTTGGTCTCGTCCTCGCTCAATTGCGTCGGCAGGAAGCTTTCGATGACGTCCAGTTCCACCTGTTCCTTGGCCGCTAGCTCCTCGCGACCGCCGCTGGTGAACATCTCGATCGATTCGCGGCGCTGCTTGACCATCTTCTGCAGCACTTCGACCACGGTGGCGTCATCGTCGGGCACGGTCGATGCGGTGCGCAGTTCGATGTCGCGGTCCTTGAGCTTGGCCAGGATGAGGCGCACGGCGGCGAGGCGTTCCTTGTCGCCTGCTTTCATGGCGGTGATCTGGGCGCTCTTTATCTGCTCGCGAATCATGGCGCAGCGAATCCTCGTGTCTTTGCGGAAAGGGACAGATATAGAGCGAAAAGAGATTTTTAACAGACGTTGACCCCAAGCGCACACAGGCATAGGTGACCGGCCGTTTAACCCGCAGCAGACGGGTTCCAAAGCCAACGCAAAAAAGGACGCTGATCTCATGGCTGACGCCAAGACCCTTACCGTGCCCAAAGGAGCGACCGGGGTCGTGGTTTTCGCCGATGGCAGCGCCGTGTTCGGGCGCGGTTTCGGCGCGGTCGGCGATGCGGTGGGCGAACTCTGCTTCAACACCGCGATCACCGGTTATCAGGAGATCATGACCGACCCCAGCTATGCGGGGCAGGTCATCACCTTCACCTTCCCCCATATCGGCAATGTCGGCACCAATCTGGACGATGTCGAGGCGGCGCACCCCTATGCGCTGGGCTGCGTGGTGCGCGAGGATGTGACCGCGCCGTCCAACTTCCGCAACGTCATGCCGTTCGACCAGTGGATGGCCGATAATGGCCGCATCGGCCTCGCCGGGGTCGATACCCGCGCGCTGACCCGTATGATCCGCGAAAAGGGCGCGCCCAATGTCGTGATCGCGCATGACCCTGATGGCGCATTTGACCTCGCTGCGCTGGCGGCGAAGGCGGCGGCCTGGCCAGGGCTGGAGGGCATGGACCTCGCCATCGAAGTCACGGGCCAGGAAACGCGGCTGTGGAAGGATGGCGGCTGGACGCTGGGCAAAGGCTATGCGCTGGACGCGACCGAGCAGGTCGAGACGGTGGCGGCGGGCTATCCCGCAGCGGGCGAAAATGGCGAGGCGCTGCGTCTGGTTGAGGCGGAGCACCCGACCACCACGCCGCGCCCGCATGTCGTGGCGATCGATTATGGCGCGAAGAATAATATCTTCCGTAATCTTGTGCAGGCCGGCGCGCGCGTGACCGTGTTGCCCGCGACCGCGACCTTCGAGCAGATCATGGACCTCTCGCCCGATGGCGTGTTCCTCTCCAACGGGCCGGGCGATCCGGCGGCGACCGGCAGCTATGCCGTGCCGGTGATCGCCGCGCTGCTGGCGCGCGACGTGCCGATCTTCGGCATCTGCCTTGGCCATCAACTGCTGGGGCTGGCGGTGGGGGCCAAGACGATCAAGATGCATCAGGGGCATCGCGGCGCGAACCATCCGGTCAAGCGGCTGAGCGATGGCCTCGTTGAAATCACGTCGATGAACCATGGCTTTGCGGTCGATGCAGAGACGCTGCCCGCCAATGTCCGCACGACCCATGTGTCGCTGTTCGATGGCAGCAATTGCGGTATCGAACTGACCGACAAGAACGCCTTTTCGGTGCAATATCACCCCGAAGCCTCGCCGGGGCCGCAGGACAGCTTTTATCTGTTCCAGCGGTTCGTCGATGGCCTGAAAAAGCCGGTGGCGGCATGAGCATCAAGCTGCCCCCCGTCGATGAAGCCCGCCTCGCCGCCGAGTGGGAAGCAGACAAGGACGTTCTCGCCAACCTCGCCGCCAATGGCGACAAGGCGATGATCCCGCGCGCCGTGGACGTCAGCTTCAAAGGCAGCGAAAAGGATTTCGACCGTGTCCTGACGATCGCCAGCCAGTTCGGCATGGTCGAACTGGACCGCGAAGAGGGGGATGACGGCGAACTCTACCTGTTCCTGGAATGTGAGCAGGCGGTGGACGAAGCATCGATCCGCGCGCTGACCAAGACATGCCTGCAGATCGAGATATTATGCGGTGTGGAATATGACGGCTGGGGCTGTGAGGCGCGGACGGGGGCGGTGCATTGAGCGGGGACGCGATATTTCCTCTGCTGTCGGAGATATATGCTGCCTGCATCGTAGAATATGCCAAGCAGCAAGAGGGCGGCATCTTAAAAGGCGCTGGGTATTCAGTAATTAAGTATTCTAGGGATTTCTTTAATCTTCCTCATTCTGACGCTGTAATAAAATCTTCGTTCAGTATTTTGGAAAAGCTAGGTTGTTTAAATAAATATAGCCATGATAAAATACAGACGTATTATTTAGTAGATAGTAATAAGTTTTTCTCATCGATGAAGATGGGCGCTTTCAGTGTCCGAATGTATCATATTGCCGGTGCAGTGGATGACGATGTAAAATTTCAATTTCTAGAATCGTACGCAGATCTCGGTGCCGACTTTTTTATATGAAGCAGTAGAATCTCACGACAAAGATTTTACCGCGATCAGTGAATTAGATGGCGAGTTGGCAATGGAAGATACGCATCTTGACGAAGTCAGCGATGTGCCCGTCGATAGCGCTGCCTGGACCGGGCGTAAAGTTGTTCCTATCGACCATGATAGTCTTCTTGAGATGCTACGTGAGGTAGAAGGGCGGCTTGACCAATTGCCTTTACCTAACAGCGAGAAAGCGTCGGTTCGGGCACATGTCATGGCGGCCAAAATGCTTGCTGACTCACCTGATCCTCCAGACACAATTATCTGGGAACTAATAAGCCGAGCTAACCAAATTTGCGGTGTTGCCTCGTTGTTTGTTTCGATTTTAGCACTCTTTTCAGCGGCAGGACACTAATGCCTAAACGCACAGACATCTCCTCCATCCTCATCATCGGCGCTGGCCCGATCATCATCGGTCAGGCGTGCGAGTTCGATTATTCGGGCACGCAGGCGGTGAAGGCGCTCAAGGAAGAGGGCTATCGCATCATCCTGGTCAATTCCAACCCGGCCACGATCATGACCGACCCGGAATTTGCCGACGCGACCTATGTCGAGCCGATCACGCCCGAAATCGTGGCGAAGATCATCGAGAAGGAGCGGCCGGATGCGGTGTTGCCGACGATGGGCGGGCAGACGGCGCTGAACACGGCGCTGGCGCTGTTCAACGACGGCACGCTGGAGAAGTACGGCGTCCAGATGATCGGCGCGGATGCCGAGGCGATCGACAAGGCCGAGGACAGAATCAAGTTCCGCGACGCGATGGACAAGATCGGGCTGGAATCGGCGCGCTCGCGCATTGCCCATACGATGGAAGAGGCGCTGGAAGGGCTGGAGTTTACAGGGCTTCCCTCGATTATCCGGCCAAGCTTCACCATGGGCGGCACGGGCGGGGGCATCGCCTATAATCGCGACGAGTTCATGACCATTGTGCGCGGCGGGCTGGATGCGTCGCCGACGACCGAAGTGCTGATCGAGGAGTCGCTGCTCGGTTGGAAAGAATACGAGATGGAGGTCGTGCGGGACCGCAACGACAATTGCATCATCATCTGTTCGATCGAGAATGTGGACCCGATGGGCGTCCATACTGGCGACAGCATCACCGTCGCGCCGGCGCTGACGCTGACCGACAAGGAATATCAGATCATGCGCAACGCATCCATTGCGGTGCTGCGTGAAATCGGCGTGGAAACAGGCGGTTCCAACGTACAGTTCGCGGTCAATCCCAAGGATGGCCGCCTGGTCGTCATCGAGATGAACCCGCGCGTGTCGCGCTCGTCGGCGCTGGCATCGAAGGCGACGGGCTTCCCGATCGCCAAGGTCGCGGCGAAGCTGGCGGTGGGCTATACGCTCGACGAGATCGAGAATGATATTACCGGGGCGACCCCGGCCTCGTTCGAACCGACGATCGACTATGTCGTGACCAAGATCCCGCGCTTCGCGTTCGAGAAGTTCAAGGGCGCCGAACCGCTGCTCGGCACCGCGATGAAGTCGGTCGGCGAAGTAATGGCGATCGGCCGTAACATCCATGAATCGATGCAGAAGGCGCTGCGCGGGCTGGAAACCGGGCTGTGCGGCTTCAACGATGTCGATCATCTGGCGGGCGCGCCCAAGGACGACATCGTCGCGGCCCTGGCGCAGCGACGCCCGACCGGTTGCTGGTCGCGGCGCAGGCATTGCGTGAAGGCCTGACCGTCGCGGAAATCCACAATATCGCCAAATTCGATCCCTGGTTCCTGGAGCGGATCAAGGAGATCATCGAGGCGGAGGCGCAGGTTTTGGAGAACGGCCTGCCGCGTGATGCCGATGCTATGCGGCACCTCAAATCCATGGGCTTTTCCGACAAGCGGCTTGCCTATCTCGCGCTCAAATCCGCCAATCTGCGCGGCATGGAGCGGGGCATTGCGCGCGGGTCGGGCCTGATCCACGACGCGATCAAGGCGATGACGGGCGGCGTGACCGAAGCGGAGGTGCGCAAGCTGCGCCACAAGCTCGGCGTGCGCCCGGTGTTCAAGCGGATCGACACCTGCGCCGCCGAGTTCGAGGCCAAAACGCCCTATATGTATTCGACCTATGAAGCGCCGATCTTTGGCGAGGCGGAGAATGAATCCGCGCCGACCGATCGCGAAAAGGTCGTGATCCTGGGCGGCGGGCCGAACCGGATCGGGCAGGGTATCGAGTTCGACTATTGCTGCGTCCATGCCTGCTTCGCGCTGTCGGAAGCGGGCTATGAAACGATCATGGTCAACTGCAACCCGGAAACGGTGTCGACCGACTATGACACGTCGGACCGGCTTTATTTCGAGCCACTGACCGCCGAGGATGTGCTGGAAATCCTGGCCATCGAAATGACCAACGGGACGCTCAAGGGCGTGATCGTGCAGTTTGGCGGGCAGACGCCGCTCAAGTTGGCGCAGGCGCTGGAGGATGCGGGCATCCCGATCCTGGGCACCTCGCCCGATGCCATCGACCTGGCCGAAGATCGCGAGCGGTTCGCCGCACTGATCGACAAGCTCAAGCTGCGCCAGCCCGCCAACGGCATCGCGCGCAGCCGGGAGGAGGCGATCGCGGTCGCCAACCGCATCGGCTATCCGGTGCTGATGCGGCCAAGCTATGTGCTGGGCGGCCGGGCGATGGAGATTGTCGACGGGCAGGCGCAACTGGAGGAATATATCACCACCGCCGTTCAGGTGTCGGGCGAATCACCGGTGCTGATCGACCAATATCTGCGCGATGCGATCGAGGTCGATGTCGATGCGCTGTGCGATGGTGAGGATGTCGTGGTCGCGGGCGTATTGCAGCATATCGAGGAGGCGGGGGTCCATTCGGGCGACAGCGCCTGCTCGCTGCCGCCCTACAGCCTGTCCGACGAGATTATCACGGAGATCGAGCGGCAGACCGAGGTATTGGCCCATGCGCTGTCGGTGCGCGGCCTCATGAACATCCAGTTCGCGGTGAAGGAAGGCATGGTCTATCTGATCGAGGTCAACCCGCGCGCCAGCCGCACGGTGCCCTTCGTCGCCAAGGCGATCGGCACCCCGATCGCCAAGATCGCTGCGCGCGTGATGGCGGGGGAGATGATCCGCGACCTGCCCAAGATCGACCGCAATGCGATCGACCATGTGGCGGTCAAGGAAGCGGTGTTCCCGTTCGGTCGCTTCCCCGGCGTTGATCCCGTCCTGTCGCCGGAAATGAAGAGCACCGGCGAAGTCATGGGAATCGATAGCAATTTCGCGACCGCCTTCGCCAAGGCGCAGATCGGGGCGGGGACTGTCTTGCCCACCAGCGGCACAGTCTTCATCTCGCTCAAGGATAGCGACAAGCCCGTGATCCTGCCCGCCGCGCGCAAGCTGGCCGATATGGGCTTCACGCTCATCGCGACCGGCGGCACCGCCGATTATCTGGCGGACCATGGCATCGCGGTGGAAAAGGTGAACAAGGTCGCCGAGGGGCGTCCGCATATCGTGGACAAGATCACCGATGGCGACGTGCAACTGATCTTCAACACGACCGAGGGCTGGCAGTCCTTGAAGGACAGCAAGGCGATCCGCACCAGCGCGCTGCGCGGTAAGGTCGCCAGCTTCACCACGGCCGCCGCCAGCGTTGCTGCAGCCGATGCGATCGAGGCTTTACGGGGGCATCCCCTTGAAGTGCGCTCGCTCCAGTCCTATTATCCCCTGTCGCACGCCTGATCCCCTGCACAAGGAAGCATGCTGCGGGCGGCCCGCTGTTCGGGCCGCCAAAGGGAAGTTTTGACGAAGGATTTGCATAATGGCGACCGTTGAGAAGATGCCGATGCTGCAGATGGGCTATGACAAGCTCAATACGCAGCTGCGCGAACTCAAGGCCGAACGGCCCCTGATCGTGGACGCCATCGAGGAAGCGCGCGCCCATGGCGACCTTTCCGAGAATGCGGAATATCATGCCGCCAAGGAACGGCAGGGCCAGGTAGAGGCCACGATCAACGATCTGGAAGACAAGCTGTCGCGCGCGCAGATCATCGATCCCGCGACGCTGTCAGGCAATAAGATCGTGTTCGGCGCAACCGTGACTTTGCTTGAAGAAGATGACAAGCCGGTGAAATATCAGATCGTCGGCCAGGCCGAGGCGGATGCCAAGGCGGGCATGATCTCGTACAACAGCCCGCTGGGTCGTGCCCTGATTGGGCGCACGGTCGGCGAGGATGTTGAGGTTTCGGTGCCGTCGGGCGACAAATTCTACTCGGTCGAAAAAATCGAGTTCATCTGATCCCGTGAAATTGCCTGCTGGCCCCATGACGAACGGGATCGCGGCGATCAGCTTCGCCGTGTTCCTGATCCTGTATCTGACGGGGAATATCGACAATGCAGCGGTCTTGGGCGGGTTCATCCCCGCGCGGGTCGGTGATCCAGAACTGCTCGCTGGGCTGGCGGCGGTGCCTGGTGGCTGACGCCGCTCACCTGCACGCTGATCCACGCCGGGTGGCTGCATGTTGGATTCAACCTGCTGATGCTCGTCTTTTGCGGGCGGCATGTCGAACATGTGCTGGGGAAGGGGCCGACGCTGCTGCTTTATGGCGTGGGCGCTTATGCGGCCTGCGGAGCGCAGTGGCTGGTCGATCCAGGCTCGACCGGCCCGATGGTCGGGGCGAGCGGGGCCATTTCAGCGGTCGTGGCGACCTACGCCTTGCTCTACAGCCAGCAACAGGTGCGCCGGATCGGGCCGTTTTCGGCCAATATCGTGCGTCTCGCCTGGCTGGCTGGCGGCTGGATCGCGCTCCAGTTGATGATTGGCTTTGCCACCGCCGGCGGCATGGGCGATCTGGGGCAGATTGCGGTTGCCGCGCATATTGGGGGATTTCTCGCCGGGCTGGCGCTGACCCGGCCATTGCTGCGATGGCGCTTCCGCAAGCGGCCAAGCGCGGTCAACTGATTGCCAAAAAAATAGCCGTCCCCCGGGCTCGCCAGGAAACGGCTATGGTCGTTGCTTAATCTGCCTTGGGCAATTCGGGTTCGAGCAGGCGGTGAAGATGCACGATCACATAGCGCATTTCAGCGTCATCCACCGTCCGCTGCGCCGCGCCACGCCAGGCCTTTTCGGCCGAGGCATAATCAGGAAATACGCCGACCAGGTCGACTTTGCTGAGGTCTTGAAATTCGAGCGTCTGCGGATCGGTTACGCGACCGCCCAGCACCAGATGCATTTTGCTCATGGCGTTCTATTATCTCCCTTGGATGGGCGGCGACCCTAGCAGCGCCGCACGTCCCATCCAAGGGGGACTAAAGCCTTGTTGGCATGCTTTTACTGCGTGCGCGATTAGCTTTTGGGCAACCGCGCCTTGACGGCATCGCCCAACGCTTCGATGCGATGCGCAACAAGCGATGTCACGTCGTCGGCCAGCTTCGATGCCTTGGCTGACAGATCGGCCGATGCGAGATTGTCGCGCGCATGCGCGGCGGCGTCGGTAGCGCTGTGCAGCGCATGCGAGGCAGCGTCGCCAGCGTTATGCAGTGCATGGGCGGCATTGGTCTTGACGGTTTCAGCGCCTTCGGCAGCCGCCACGCGGGCCGCGACGGCCGCTTCGGCAACGCGCGATCCGGCGGTGACGGCGAGGCCCGGCAGCGCTTTCATCATCGCGCGGCTCTTGGGGAACATCCACGCGACGACGGCACCGACGGCGATTGCGCCAGCGACGGCGGCGACGGGATGGTCCTGCACGATCTGGTTGGCGCGGGTTGCAACGCGCTGCGTCTTGTCGCGGGCATCGCCATAGGCCATGCCAGCTTTGTCGCGACCGGTCTGGACCAATTCGCCCGCGCCTTCGCGCGCCTTGGCAGTGGTTTCGCGGATACGGCCCGTGGCCGTCGTGGCAGCGTCATTCGCTGCATCACGGGCACGATTAACTTGGGCACGAACGTCAGCCATGGTCATTCTCCGGCATATCTGTTGGGGTGTTCCTTATGCGAACGTATAAACGTTCGAAAAGTGCCGCGATCGGCCGCCGTGCGAGAAAAAGCGCGAAGGCCGCAGCGGCCGCGCCAACAGCGACCGGGCGTTGATGGGCCTTGGCCGCGCCCTGGGCCACGGCACCCAACACGGTGCCAGTCGCCTTGTCCTTCACATCCTGCACCAAACGGGCCGGCGCGATCCGGGCCTTGGCCTCGGTAGCGCTCGACATCATCTGTGCCCGGGCCAGCGTGGCGCGCGCACAGGCTTCGCGATAGGCCAGTTCCTGTGTCATGGCGTGATCGCCTTCTTCATGCGGGTAATGCAGCCCTTCGCCAGCAGCAGCAGCGCGATCGTTACGACCAGCCCGCCGCCCGTGACGATCAGCGTCGCCCATAGCGGTTCGATATGGCGGGACAAAGCAATGATCAGACCCACCAGCAATGATACGATGCTGGCAAAAGCCAACATCAACGCCACCAACCCAAGCACGGCTGCGTTGCGGACACCGATGCCGACAAGGCTCAGGCGCAGTTTTTGTCGATCGGCTTCGGCGGCGGCATAGGCGCGGCCATCCGCATAGAGGCGGGAGAAGACATCGCGCACACTTTCGGTGCGCGTGCCCTCTTCACCGCTGTTTAGTTCCGGTTGTTCGGCGTTCGGCGTTACCGCCATATCCGCTGGCTCTTGTGTCAATAGATCCTCCGCCCCGGAACCGGAGCCTTTAGTGTCAGTGACGGGAAAGCCAGACCGTCAGGCCTTATCGTCAGACCCTTTGGCAAGGCGCATCAACACGAAGCCGACCACGGCCGCCGCACCGATTGCGACCGCCGGGCTTTTCCGCACGAAATCCCGTGCTTCGGCCATCAACGCATCGACATCCTTGCTGTCGAGGCTGTTTGCGGCACCGGCCACCTGTTCGGCGGCTTGGCGTGCATAATCGCCATATTGCGGGCCGAGTTTCGCGTCCACTGTGCCCGCCGTGTCGGCGATCAGCTTGGACAGGTTTTGCATGGCCGTGCCGGTCTTGTCCTTCGCAATGCCTGCGGCGGACTTGGCGGTCTTGCCGGCCTGTTCCTTGATCGGGTCGATATGGGCTTTCCAATCGACCGCATTCAATTTCTCGGCAGCGGCTTTGGCGGCCTTTTCTGCCTGTTCCTTGATCGGTGCGATTTGGTCGGACAGGCTCTTGGCAGCAGTTTCGGCTGCAGCGGCCTTTTCGGTCGCCGCCGTTTTGAGCGGTTCGGCCTTCACGGCAATCGCCGCCATGGTGTCGTCCACTGGCTTGACCTTGGCTGGACGTCCGCGCTTTGCAGGCTGGGTTTCCGGGGTGTCGACCATCGTCCTCAATCTCCCTCTTGATGCAGCATGGTGCGCCGCACGAGGCGGCAGGTTGTTATATTCCTAATGCTCCGCAGCGGCTTACAGTTCCGTTGCCGTTACATTTTCGAGCATCGGCATTTTTACGATCCTTGCAACCCTGCATTGCCAAGCATCGGGGCGCTGGCTAAGCGGAGCGCGGACAAACAGGGACGGGCAGCCACCATGGTCGCCAGCCCATCGCCAGTGCAGGGAGCGATCATGACCGCCATTCTCGACATTCACGCCCGCCAGATCCTCGACAGCCGGGGCAACCCCACCATCGAAGTCGACGTCATGCTGGAAGATGGCAGCTTCGGCCGCGCCGCCGTCCCGTCGGGCGCATCGACCGGTGCCTATGAAGCGGTGGAAAAGCGCGACGGCGACAAGAGCCGCTATATGGGCAAGGGCGTGCTGAAGGCGGTCGATACCGTCAATGACGAAATCGCCGGAGAGCTGATCGGTTTCGACGCCGAGGACCAGGGTGAAGTCGATGCCGCGATGATCGCGCTCGACGGAACCGACAATAAATCGAACCTGGGTGCCAACGCCATCTTGGGCGTCAGCCTGGCGGTGGCGAAGGCTGCGGCGGACGCGCGCGGTTTGCCGCTCTATCGCTATGTCGGTGGCGTGTCCGCGCATGTACTGCCAGTGCCGATGATGAACATCATCAACGGTGGCGAACATGCCGACAACCCGATCGATTTCCAGGAATTCATGATCATGCCGGTCGGTGCCGAAAGCATCGCCGACGCCGTGCGGATCGGGTCGGAAATCTTTCACACGCTCAAGAAGGGCCTGTACGACAAGGGGCTGGCGACATCGGTCGGCGACGAAGGCGGGTTTGCGCCCAACATCGCCTCGACCCGCGATGCGCTCGACTTCATCATGTTGTCGGTCGAAAAGGCGGGCTACAAGCCGGGCGACGACGTCATGCTGGCGCTCGATTGCGCCGCGACGGAATTCTTCAAGAACGGCAAGTACGAGATTTCGGGCGAAGGCCTGTCGCTCAGCCCCGTCGAAATGGCCGACTATCTCGCCGCCCTGTGCGCCGACTATCCGATCAAGTCGATCGAGGACGGCATGGGCGAGGATGATTTCGAAGGCTGGAAGGCGCTGACCGACAAGATTGGCGGATCGGTGCAGCTGGTCGGCGATGATCTGTTCGTCACCAATCCCAAGCGCCTGTCGATGGGCATCGACATGGGGCTGGCCAACTCGCTGCTGGTCAAGGTCAACCAGATCGGCACGCTGACGGAAACGCTGGCGGCAGTCGATATGGCGCACCGCGCGCGCTACACCGCCGTCATGTCGCACCGGTCGGGCGAGACCGAGGATGCGACGATCGCGGACCTCGCCGTCGCCACCAACTGTGGCCAGATCAAGACCGGATCGCTCGCGCGTTCCGATCGGCTCGCCAAATATAACCAGCTCATCCGCATCGAGGAAGAACTGGGCGATGTCGCCGTCTATGCCGGACGCTCCATCTTCCGCTGATCGGCTTTCCTTCGGTTGGCCGCAAGTTCGATAAAATTCGCTTGCGGCCGACCTTTTCTTGTGATTCTTGTGGGCTATGGCGCACATCGCGAAGCTTCGTCTTCTTTTATTTTCGGCCTTGGCCCTGCGATTGCGCTGCTGCTGCTGCTGTCCTTCGCGGGCTATGTCGTCGTGGGCTCGAACGGCATCCTTGCCTGGGGCGACTATTCGCGGCAGCTCGGCGCGGCGAAGGCGGAGCTCAAGCGTGTGCAGGATGCCCGGGCGGACCTGCGCAACCGGGTCGATCTGCTGAACCCACGCCGGGTCGATCCCGACCTGTCCGATGAGTTGATCCGTCGCCAACTCGGCGTCATCCATCATGATGAAGTGATCGTGCCGCTCAACTGAGCCTTTGCCACGACCAATATTAGCGCGAGGTTATAGCTGCTGCCCGGATTCCGTTGGGTCCGCCGTTGCAATATATGCAACTCTATCGCTATATCAGGCTTCCTTCCATCCTACCCCACGCAAGAGGATAAGAGCCTTGGCGAAACCAACGACGCCGCGCCCGACCCGCGCAGAGGCCGAGGCGAAAAGCCCGGTCGGCGCGGACCATAACCGGCCTCGCCCCGACACTCCGACCGATTATAAACCCAGCAAGGAAGAATTGCTGGAATTCTACCGGCAGATGGTCCTCATCCGCCGCTTTGAAGAGAAAGCGGGCCAATTGTACGGCCTGGGTCTCATCGGCGGCTTTTGTCACCTCTATATCGGGCAGGAAGCGGTTGCCGTCGGCATTCAGTCGGCCCTCGTGCCCGGCAAGGACAGCGTGATCACCGGCTATCGCGACCATGGCCATATGCTGGCCTATGGCATCGATCCCAACGTCATCATGGCCGAACTGACCGGCCGTGGCGCTGGCATTTCGCGCGGCAAGGGCGGTTCGATGCATATGTTCAGCGTCGAACATAAATTCTTCGGCGGCCACGGCATCGTCGGCGCGCAGGTGTCGCTCGGCGCGGGCCTGGGCTTTGCGCATAAATATAATGGTGATGGCGGTGTGTGCGTCGCCTATTTCGGTGATGGCGCGGCCAACCAGGGCCAGGTCTATGAATCGTTCAACATGGCCGAATTGTGGAAGCTGCCGATCATCTTCGTGATCGAAAATAATCAATATGCCATGGGCACCAGCGTCAACCGCTCTTCGGCGGAAGATCAGCTTTATCGCCGGGGCGAAAGTTTCCGCATTCCCGGCATCCAGGTCAACGGCATGGACGTGCTGGCCGTGCGCGGCGCGACCGAGGAAGCATTGAAGTGGGTGCAGGGCGGCAATGGCCCGATCCTGCTGGAAATGAAAACCTACCGCTATCGCGGCCACTCCATGTCCGATCCGGCGAAATATCGCTCGCGCGAAGAGGTGCAGGCGATGCGCGACAAGTCCGACCCGATCGAAGGTGCCAAGGCCTATCTTGCCGAACATGGCGTGGGCGAGGACGAACTCAAGAAGATCGACCAGGACATCCGCAAAATCGTCAGTGAAGCGGCCGATTTCGCAGAATCTTCGCCTGAGCCGGATATGGCCGAACTCTATACCGACGTGCTGGTGGAGCAATATTAATGGGTATCGAAATCAAGATGCCGGCACTCTCGCCGACGATGGAAGAGGGTACGCTGGCCAAATGGTTGGTGAAGGAAGGCGACGAGGTCAAATCCGGTGACATTTTGGCCGAGATTGAAACCGACAAGGCGACGATGGAATTCGAAGCCGTCGACGAAGGCAAGATCGGCCAGATCATGATTGCCGAAGGCACTGAGGGCGTAAAGGTCGGCACCGTCATCGCGACGATGGCGGGGGAAGAGGGCGAGGACGCCACGCCCGCGCCCAAGGCGGCAGCGCCCGCCAAGGCCGAAGCGCCCAAGGCACCCGAAAGCGGGACCGCCAAGTTGGCGTCGGAAGCCAAGGCAACCGTCGCCGACCCGGACCTGCCCGAAGGCACCGAGTTCGTCAAAACCACGGTTCGCGAAGCGCTGCGCGACGCGATGGCCGAAGAAATGCGCGCCGACGAGCGCGTGTTTGTGATCGGGGAAGAAGTCGCCGAATATCAGGGCGCCTACAAAGTCACCCAGGGTCTGCTCGATGAATTTGGCGGCAAGCGCGTCATCGACACGCCGATCACCGAATATGGCTTTGCCGGCATCGGTACGGGCGCGGCCATGGGCGGCCTGCGTCCGATCGTCGAGTTCATGACGTTCAACTTCGCCATGCAGGCGATCGACCACATCATCAACTCCGCTGCCAAGACCAACTATATGTCCGGTGGCCAGATGCGTTGCCCGATCGTGTTCCGTGGCCCCAACGGCGCGGCCAGCCGCGTCGGCGCGCAGCATAGCCAGAATTATGGTCCCTGGTATGCTGCCGTCCCCGGTCTGATCGTCATCGCACCCTATGATGCGGCCGATGCGAAGGGATTGCTCAAGGCGGCGATCCGCAGCCAGGATCCGGTCGTGTTCCTCGAAAACGAACTGCTCTACGGCCGCAGCTTCGACGTGCCCAAGGTTGATGACTATGTCTTGCCGATCGGCAAGGCGCGGATCATGCGGCCGGGCAAGGATGTGACGCTCGTGAGCTATTCGATCGGCGTCGGCCTCGCGCTCGACGCGGCCGAAACGCTGGCAGGCGAGGGCATTGATGCGGAGGTCATCGACCTGCGCACGCTGCGCCCGCTCGACACGGCAACGGTTCTGGAAAGCCTCAAGAAGACCAACCGCATCGTCGTGGTCGAAGAGGGCTGGCCGACCTGCTCGATCGCGTCGGAAATCGCCGCGGTCGTGATGGAAAAGGGCTTCGACGATCTCGATGCCCCGGTGCTGCGCGTCACCAACGAAGACGTGCCACTCCCCTATGCTGCGAACCTCGAAAAGGCAGCCCTTATCGACGCCGCCCGCGTGGTCGAAGCGGCGAAGAAGGTCTGCTATCGCTGAACCAACATGCCTACGCCGCCGTCAGGCGGCGTAGGTGGTGCAGGGCGAATTGGTGCCATTCGTCAATAGATCATTGGCCGTCCGCTCGCGGACGGCCATCGCGGCAAAGGCCGACATCTGCGGCGTGCCGAAGAATGACGCGGAAACAAGCGGCCGATACGTATAATAGACTTCGACGAAAATTAGTTCGCTGCCTTTTGTCGCCGCGATTTTGCGACCCGTCGGACCCATGCCATCAATGCCGATATTGCTGTTTTCGGTGGTGGCAAAGGCCGATGTCTTGACCAGAGCGCCCGAACAGCGCTGCCAGCGCAGCTTTTGATTGATAACATTGTTCGAATTGTCGAGCACCGGCGCGATGCTGGAAACGATGATGCGCCCATTGTTCCGCAGATCGATACTGTCGCCCAATATCTTGATACCGCCCAGAGCATCAGTCACATCGCCATTGGAAATGCTGAGGCGGATGCGTGAAACGCTGTCGGAGGTCAGCGTCGCGATGTCGCCCAGTTTTTGGGACGTGTAGGCCATATTGGCGGCTTCGGCACCGTAAAGGGTAAGGCCCATGAGAACGGGCAGCGCCAGCGCAAATTCGATCGCCGCCACCCCCGCCATATTATGCCGGATTTCGCGATAGGACCGGCGAAACTTTTTGCCGATGGCCATGGTCATGCCTTGCACTTGGGGGTTAGGACATTCTGCAGCTCATAGGGCTGGCGCCGGGTCATGGTGGTTGCCGACAGGGTGGCGGTATTACCGATCCCGGTGAAGCGATAGATTGGGAGGATACGGTTATAGGTGACGACGGTGTTATACCGCACGATATCGTCCGCACCGCCGATGCCCGTCTTGCCCTCCGTCACCACGTTACGAACGCCATTGTCATCGACATCTTCCCAGCAATCGCCGCTATCGAGCGTGGCGTTATTGTTCGTGTCCTTGGTCAGCCGTTCCATCGCGTTGATCTGGCTATATTGCAGGAAACTGCCCTTGGTCGTGCGCACCGTCGCATTGGGGGCCAGGCGCTTGATGGTGGCTTCAATGTCGGTTTCGACGGCGGTGCTGTCCACCGTTTGCAGCGTCGTCAGGCGGGTGGCCCGTTCCATCGCGCCCAGCAGCACCGACCGCACATAGATTTGATAGCCGATCTCCAACCCGCCAAACAGGATGAGGCACAGGGGTATCAGGATCAGCGCGAATTCGGGCACGGAGGCACCGCGCTGATCGACTGCAAGCCTGCGCGAAAGATGTGGGTGTTGCGTCACTGCGCCAGCCTCAGCGAGCCGATATTTTCGCCGATGTCGCGAAAGACGTTGTTCAGATCGGACGCATTGGCCGCCTCGAACGCATATTCATCCTCTGCACCTGACGAGCAGTCGATGAGATCCTGGGTCAAGCCGGAGCCTGCGCCAAAGGAGATGGTGTAGATTTTCGTGCTCGCCATGTTCTTGATGGCGGCACAGGTGATCAGCATGCGGGCTGTGTGATTGGTGTTGGACGTGGTTGCGTTGCCGTTCGAGGCAATACGCTTCCAGGTGAATTCCTGCGCATAGGCCCCATAACCTGTGCTGCCAGTATCCATTTCGCCGTCCGTCATGAAGATGACATAGCGGTTCACGGGATAGGTATTGTAGGTTGCCGGGTTATCGGACGCCCAATTGCCGCTGCGCGACAGCAGTCGGGCCGCCCACAACAGGCCAATGTCGAGATAGGTACCGCCATTGGCTGCAAAGCCATTCGTCAGCTTGAAATAGTCGTTGAAGGTCGTCGCCGTCATGGGCTGTAATTCGCGCATGGCCTTCGGGCAGGCATATTGTGCGGTGCCGGTCATCGACGGGTCCGCTACGGTCCATTTCGTCGCTGTAGAAGTCGGCACCGTATTATACTGCATATCATATGCTGTGGACGGGATAGTGCTTGTTTTCGACGTGATCGCGTTACTCGTGCTCTGTTCTTCGACGCAGCCATCCCAGATGTTGGTCATCCACGTCGAGTCATGCGCAAGATTATTGTGGTTCTTGTCGACCGAGCAATATATTTGGCCGCGGTACGAGTAACACGATGTTTCCTTGTAACTGCCTGTCGTATTGAACCAGCCAGGATTGCGATCATATAGCGTGGTGTTAGCTGTTCCCCTACTGAAGCCAGCATTGACCATTTGCGAAAAAGGAATGATCGACCAGCGGACACGCTTTCGCTTGCCTTGTTCAGTCATGTTGAACTGGCTTTCGATCGTCGCCATTTGAGTTTGTAGATTGGTCAGGGCGGTACGAAGTGCCTCCATACGGGAGATATTGGTAGTCCCTTCCGTTTGCTCTAAAACATAAGTGACGGTTTTGTTATCCACCGTCATTTTCTTGCCACCTCGTCTATAGGCGGCAATCCAATCCGAGCACTCGGTCGCTGTATATTCCGGCTTGCACGCCATTGATCCGGTCGTATCGAGCACCAGTACGATATCGATGTTCGAATAATCGTTGCGCCCGCTGCACGTCGCGGAGACGGCCATCTCGTCCTTACCGAACAATTTCATGATGACGGTCGGAACAGCGGTGGAGACGGTGAGAACGATCTGTTCGTTCGTGCCAACCGTTGGCACGATATCGGCGTCCTGCAACGTCGCGCCGAGATAGTTGTTGGGGTAGTTGAACCTGACATATTTGCGCACTTCGGCGGTTACGGCATCGCTCAGGACGCCACTGGTCCCCATCAATTTCCGCCCGGCGAGCACTCCGGCGTCGCAGGCTTGCTGCAAGCGGGTCTGGCTCAGATAGCCCCGGCTGATGTCGAGCCCACCACCGATCATGCCCGCGAGCGGCACGAGCGCGGCAGCGACGATCGCCAGCGTGTTCCCCGCCTGGTTCTTCGCCAAACGGCGAAGAAACCCTACAGGATGTTCGATCTGCTTGCCCATTTGTCCGCCATCACCCATGTCGTGCCCGCCGCCCCCCACTTCGGGCCGGACAGATTATTGTCGCCTATGCAGGCGCACTCGTTAGAATGTGTATGAGGAAGATGGTTAAAGGACCGATAACCCGCCAATCCCGCCTGATCTGCGGACATTTGCGCAAATGAGCATGGCCGGGGAAGAGCTGTCGCCGCTGGTCGCTGTGCTGGCGGCGCATGCCGGGCCACGAGCGGGCCGACACCGCGCACTCTGGGCGTTCGACGCGCGGCTCGCCCATGTCGCGCGCACGACCAGCGAACCGGCGATCGGGCAGATGCGGCTGGCCTGGTGGAATGACGTCATCGACGATGCCGACGCGCGCAAGGGGCGCGGCGAGCCGGTGGTCGATGCGCTGCGCGCGACGGGCGCGATGGCCGCGCCGGGGCTGGTGGCGATGATCGACGGCTGGGAAATATTGGTGGTCGAACCGGAAATCGACGTGGAAGGCCTGCGCGCTTACGCCGCCGGGCGGGGCGGGGGGCTGTTCCGCGCGTTGGTCGATGCCGCCGATGCGCCGGACTGGCTGGACGCGGCGGGGCAGGTCTGGGCTTTATGGGATATGGCCGGCCATGTCGGCGACGCGGCACTGGCCGACGCCGCGCTGGCGCTCGCGCGGGAAATCGCGCCACAGATGGACGGCGCGCGCTGGCCGCTTGGCTGGAAACCGGTGCGGATAGTGGCCACGCTGGCGCATCAGGATGTGCTGGCCGGACGGCGCGCGCCGCTGGGGATGCCGCGTTCGCTCGCATGGCGGCTGCTGCGGATCGCGCTTGTCGGACGATAGGCAGACGCGATAGGCTGCGTTCCGCAGGAGCGAGGGAGCGGGCATATGGGGCGATTGCTGGCAGGGGGCATGGCGGCGTTGCTGCTGGTTGCGGGCGGCCTGTTCTGGTGGTCGGGCCAAGCGAGCAGTGATCCTGTGCCGCAACTGGCCCTGGCCGCGCCACCCCCGCCTGCCGTGGAGAGCCTGCCGGAGGGCAGGTCCGACGCAGTGGGGGACGCGCCACCCATGCCCGCCGAAGCCAGCCCGCAAAGCCGCGAAGAGCGACGCTTTGCCCGCTACGACCGCAATCGCGACGGGGTCATCACCCGCATCGAAATGCTGGGCAGCCGGACCAAGGCGTTCAAGGCGCTCGACAAAAATGGCGACAACCTGCTGTCTTTCGAGGAATGGGCGGTGGCGACATCGGATCGGTTCGCCGCAGCGGACGCCGATGGCGATGGCAAACTGACCCCCGCCGAATTCGCCACGACCGCGCCCAAGCGCGCCACGAAACCCAAATGTCGCTGCTGAAAAGACTCAGGCCTCAGGCCGGGTCCAGATCCACGTCCCACCGATCAGTGCAGCGGCGATCGGGATCAGGAACCAGGGGAAGGGCGAGAGGATCAGCGCCAGCACGGCACTGAAGGCGAAAGCACCCAGCGCGGCCTTCTTGCCCCGGCGGCTGATCGCCCCGCCGTCGCGCCAGCGGCGGATATGCGGGCCGAAATGCCTGTGATCGAGCAGCTTGGCCTCCAGTTTCGGGCTGGACCGGGCAAAGCAGAAGGCAGCGAGGATCATGAAGGGAACGGTCGGCAGCAAGGGCAGGAACGCGCCGATCGTGCCGAGGCCCAGCGACGCCCAACCTGCGATGAAATAGAGATATCGCCGCATGATCGGTCCTGTGGGAGCGGGGTTGTTGCTATTGTTTCGCAACTGCGAACCATGATGGCAAGGAAAAGATCAGGCCGCAGGCAAGCGCAAACGCGCGAGCAACCCGCCCAGATCCTCGCTTTCCTCCAATAGCACCGATCCGCCATAGATTTCGGCGACATCGCGCACGATGGCGAGGCCAAGGCCGGTGCCCGGCTTACCCGAATCGAGCCGGACGCCCCGATCGAAGATGCGGACGCGCTCTTCCTGGGGGATGCCCATGCCATCATCTTCGACCAGTATCTCCACCATGTCGCCTGCGCGCGTGACCGTCGCGAACACCGATCCGCCGCCATATTTCGCGGCATTTTCAATGAGGTTGCCCAGCATTTCGTCCAGATCCTGCCGCTCGACGCGCACGGCCGCCGCCTTGTCGCCGTCCATATCCACCCGCGTGTGTGGGTAAAGGCACTGCACCGCGCGCTCGACGGCGGTCAGGCTGGCCCAGACCTCGGCCCGGCTCTGCGCCGCGCCGCGCCGCCCGACGGCGCGGGCGCGGGCGAGATGATGGTCGACCTGCCGCCGCATCGTCGTCGCCTCGCGGATGACCGCTTCGCCAAGGTCGGGCGATTGCGCGGTCGCGGCATTCATGATGACGGTCAGCGGGGTCTTGAGCGCATGGGCGAGATTGCCGGCATGGGTGCGCGCTTCCTCCGCCTGCCGCTCATTATGGGCGAGCAGGGCGTTTAGTTCCTCGACCATGGGCAGCACTTCGGCGGGCATCGGTTCGGTCAGGCGGCTTTTCTGGCCGTCGCGCATCCGCACGATTTCCTGCCGCACCTTGCGCAGTGGCCGCAGCCCATAGAAGGTCTGAAGCGTCGCCAGCACGAACAGCCCGAGCGCCAGCAGCGCGAAACTCTGAAACAGCGTCGCGCGAAGCGTCTTGATCTGCGCGTCCAGCCCGGACCGCGCCTGGCCGACCATGAACAGCCAGCGGCTGTCGGAGCCGGGCAGCACTACGCTCCGCTCCATGATGCGCAAATCTTCGCCGGGAAACTGTTTGCTGTCATAGACATGCAGATGCCGGTCGCGATGTTCGGCAGGGACTTTAAGCGCGCGGTCCCACAGCGAGCGCGAGCGCCAATCCTCATGCCCCTTGGCGCTCACCTGATAATAAAGCCCGCTATTGGGTTCGAGGAAACGCTGATCGGCGAGTTCCCGGTTGAACAAGACTTCGCCTTCCGGCCCGATCTCGGCCGCCGCGATCATCGCGGTCAGTACATAATTCATGCCATCGTCGAAATTGCGCGTGATCGCGTCGCTCAACACCCGGTCCAGCGCCACCCCGCCACCCAGCAGCAACACGCTGATCCACAGCGCAGCAATGCCCATCATCCGGCGGCTGATGGACCCGGTGGAGCGGACGGGGGGAGGGGACTGGGGTTCGGTCATGCTATTGTCAGACTGTCCCATGTCCCTTCGGCCCCATATCCGTTCGGGCTGAGCCTGTCGAAGCCCTCTCCTGAGCGGAGCGAAGGCACCTCACTGCGTTCGGCAGAGCCCTTCGACTTCGCTCAGGGCGAACGGGACGAGAAATCAGATCAGCGCCCCGGCTCGTCCAGGCTGTAGCCCAAACCGCGAATGGTGGTGATGACGTCCGCGCCCAGCTTCTTGCGGATGCGCGTCACGAACACTTCGATCGTGTTGGAATCGCGGTCGAAATCCTGGTCGTATATATGTTCGATCAATTCGGTGCGGCTGACCACCTTGCCCTTGTGGTGGAGCAGATAGGACAATAATTTATATTCCTGCGCGGTCAGCTTTACCGGATCGCCCTTGAGCGTGACCTTGCCCGAGCGCGTGTCGAGGCGAACGTCGCCCGCCGTCAGTTCGCTCGACGCATTGCCCGATGCGCGGCGGATCAGCGCGCGCAGCCGGGCGATCAGTTCCTCGCTCTGGAACGGCTTGGCGAGATAATCGTCCGCCCCCGCGTCGAGGCCCGCGACCTTGTCCGACCAACTGTCGCGCGCGGTCAGCACCAGCACCGGAAAGGCGCGGCCTTCCTTGCGCCAGCGGTCCAGCACCGTCAGCCCGTCGATCGTCGGCAGACCAAGGTCGAGCACGACCGCGTCGTAATTTTCAGTGGAGCCGAGGAAATGGCCGTCTTCGCCATCGGTGGCGAGGTCGACGGCATAGCCCGCGCCCTCCAGCGTGTTCCTGAGCTGCTGGCCCAGATTCGGTTCATCCTCGACGATCAGCAGGCGCATGGGCTTTCCGTTTCTATTATAAAGCGAGCGCGGTCAGCGCGCCCAGCCGATGATATCGCCTGTCCGGCCGTCGGCATCAACCCATACCACCTTGCCATCCTTCACATATTTCAGGCGATAGCGGTTGGAACCAGGGTTGAACTCGCTGCCGACATAGGCGGCCCCGTCCATCTGGGCATCGACGCGGCGCTTGATCATGGAAAAAGGCATGACATGCCCGTCCAGCATGGCGCGTCGAGCAGCGTCCTGCTCGTCGCGGCGACCACCGGCTTCGGCCGCAGGCATGGCCGCTACCAGCGCCATGGCCGCGCCAATGCCGATCGTCACAGAGGCTGGCAGGATTTTCCACTTCATGAACATGGGCATGACATAGGCGCAGGGCATTGAACAGGTGGTGAATGACGACGTGGGTCTCGATGCTGTGGCTTAGCTTAGCCGGTCGATCGATTCCGCGTCGAGCGCGCCGGGGATGACCATGATCGGGCAGGGCATCCGGCCTGCATCGGCCCCGGCGAAATGCGATACCAGCGGGCCGGGCGGGCCGCTGGCGGCGGCGCCCAATACCAGCGCAGCCACGTCCTCCATTTCATCCAGCGTTCCGCGCACGACCGCGACGGCTTCGCCCTGGCGCACGGTGATGCTGGGACGGATGCCGGATTCGTCGGTGAGCGTGCCTGCCGCGCTGGTCACCAGCGCTTCGGCCCGTTGCAAAGCCTCATCCTCCATCGTTGCCTGCACGCCACCCCATTGGACGAACTCGGCGGGCGGGATCAGGGCGAGGATGCGAACCGTCCCCCCGGTCTTGGCCGCGCGCCGCGCGGCAAAGCGCAGCGCGGTTTCGGCCTCCGGCGATTCGTCCACAACAACCAGATATGCCCGCACTTCTTATCGCCCCTGCAAAGATTTAATGGCTATGCCGTTCGGTCAATCGGGCCGAACGAACCATAGGGGTGAAATGTGGGCCATAATCGGCTTTGGTGCAAGGCGTCCCTTGACCGTTCCGGCGAATGGGTGAAAACGAACAGCAAATGGCGCGTGCCGCATAAACCAGAAGAGGCCCCGAACGCATGAGCAAGACGATCCAGATGCCCGCTTTGTCCCCCACTATGGAGGAAGGGACGCTGGCCAAATGGCTGGTCAAGGAAGGGGATACGGTATCGTCCGGCGATCTGCTGGCGGAAATCGAGACCGACAAGGCGACGATGGAGTTCGAGGCGGTCGATGAAGGCGTGATCGCGAAGATCCTGATATCCGAAGGCTCTGAGGGCGTGAAGGTCGGCACCGTGATTGCCATCATCGCCGAAGAGGGGGAAGACGTCGCGACGGTCGCGGCTGGTGGGGGCGAGGCCGCACCCAAGGCTGATACCGCGCTTGCCAAGGCGGAAGCCGAAGAACCCGCCGCGCCTGCCGCCGCACCCAAGGCTGCTGCCGCGCCCGCCGCTGCCCCGGCCGAGGGCCGGGTCAAGGCCAGCCCGCTTGCGCGTCGTTTGGCCCAGGAAAAGGGCATCGATCTGGCGGCAGTGACCGGTTCCGGTCCCAATGGCCGCATCGTCAAGGGCGATCTGGACGGAGCCAAGGAAGGCGTCGCCCCATCGGCCGCTGCCACTGCTGCGCCTGCCGAAAAGGCGCCCGCTGCGCCGACTCCGGCCACCCCGACCGCCGCGCAGGATTTCGGTATTCCGCACGAGGTCGTCAAACTCAGCGGTATGCGCAAGACGATCGCGCGTCGCCTGACCGAATCCAAGCAGCAGATTCCGCATATTTACCTGACGGTCGATATCCAGCTCGACAAACTGCTAAAGTTGCGCGCCGACCTCAATGCGGGCCTTGCCAGCCGCAAGGTTAAATTGTCGGTCAATGATTTGCTGATCAAGGCGCTGGGCGTCGCATTGGCCGAAGTGCCCGAATGCAATGTCCAATTTGCAGGCGACCAGATGCTGCAGTTCAAGCGCGCCGACATTTCGGTCGCGGTGTCGATCCCCGGCGGTCTGATCACCCCGATCATCACCGATGCAGGCAGCAAGGGCGTGGCCGCCATCTCGGATGCGATGAAGGATCTCGCCAGTCGCGCCAAGGACGGCAAGCTCAAGCCGGAGGAATATCAGGGCGGCACCGCCTCGCTCTCCAACATGGGCATGTTCGGCATCAAGCAGTTCGAAGCGGTCATCAACCCGCCCCAGGGCATGATCATGGCGATCGGTGCGGGCGAGAAGCGGCCTTATGTCGTCGAAGACAGCCTGCAGATCGCCACCGTCATGTCGGCCACCGGCAGCTTCGACCACCGCGCCATCGACGGTGCCGACGGCGCGCGGTTGATGAAGGCGTTTAAGGAACTGATCGAAAACCCGATCGGCATGCTGGCCTGATGCCGTTCGTCGACGAGCAGCCACCGGAGCATAGCCCGGCGGTGCGGATCATCGCCATGCCCGCCGATACCAATCCCTATGGGGATATTTTCGGCGGCTGGCTGATGAGCCTGATGGATTCGGCCGCCGGCTCGGTGGCGGCCCGCTACAGCCATGGCCGTGCCGTGACGATCGCCGTCGAAGGCATGACATTCCTGCGCCCAGTCGTGGTCGGCGATGAAGTCTCGGTGTTTGCTACCCTCAATTCCGTGGGGCGCACGTCGATGAAGATCGCGGTAGAAGCATGGCGTCGTGCGCGTCATGACGACCGATCGTATCGCGTGACCCAAGCGACCTTTACCTTCGTGGCGATCGGCGAGGATCGCCAGCCCCGTTCCGTTCCGCCGATCGCGGAAGCCTAATTACAAGAAGCGAGTGTGACCCATGGCTGATACCTACGATCTCATCGTCCTCGGCTCCGGCCCCGGCGGCTATGTTGCCGCGATCCGCGCGGCGCAGTTGGGCCTCAAGACCGCCATCGTCGAGCGTGAAAATCTCGGCGGCATCTGCCTCAATTGGGGCTGCATCCCGACCAAGGCGCTGCTGCGATCGGCGGAGATTTTCCATTATATGCAGCATGCCAAGGATTATGGTCTGGCTGCGGACAATATCACGGCCGACATCGAAGCGGTGGTGAAGCGGTCGCGTGGTGTCGCCAAGCAGCTTAATCAGGGTGTCACCCACCTGATGAAGAAGAACAAGATCACCGTCCATATGGGCGAGGGCAAGCTCATCGCGAAGGGCAAGCTGTCCGTCACCAAGGATGGCAAGACCGAAGAATTGACGGCGAAGAACATCATCGTCGCCACCGGCGCGCGCGCCCGCGACCTGCCCGGCACGCCGGCTGATGGCAAGCGTGTCTGGACATACCGCCATGCCATGACCCCGCCGGAAATGCCGACCAAGCTGCTGGTCATCGGCTCGGGGGCGATTGGCATCGAGTTTGCCAGCTTCTACAATGACATGGGCGCCGAGGTGACCGTGGTCGAAATGATGGATCGGATCGTTCCGGTCGAAGATGCCGACGTCTCGGCCTTCCTGGAAAAGGCTCTCAAGAAGCAGGGCATGACTATCCTGACCGGCGCGGGCGTCAGCGACATTCAGGTCAGCGACACCGGGGTCAAGGTGAAGCTGAAGGACAAGGCTGGCAAGGAAACGGCCGCCGAATTCAGCCATATGATCGTCGCCATCGGCATCGTTCCCAATACGGCCGACATTGGCCTGAAGGAATTGGGCGTCGATATGGACGATCGCGGTTTCCTGAAGACCGATGCGATGTGCCGCACCAACGTCGATGGCGTCTGGGCGATCGGCGACATAACCGCGCCGCCATGGCTGGCGCACAAGGCGAGCCATGAGGGTGTGATCACGGCCGAGGCGATTGCGGGTCAACACCCCCATGCGATGGACCCGCGCAATATTCCCGGCTGCACCTATTGCCACCCGCAAATCGCCAGCGTCGGCCTGACCGAGGCGAAGGCGAAGGAAGCGGGTTACGAGGTGAAGGTCGGCATGTTCCCCTTCATCGGCAATGGCAAAGCGATCGCGCTGGGCGAGGCCGAAGGCTTCACCAAGACGGTGTTCGACGCCAAGACCGGCGAATTGCTGGGTGCCCATATGATCGGCGCGGAAGTGACCGAGATGATCCAGGGCTATACGATCGGCAAGACGCTGGAAACGACCGAAGCGGAACTGATGCATACGGTCTTCCCGCATCCGACCATTTCGGAATCGATGCATGAAAGCGTGCTGGCGGCCTATGGGCGTGCGATCCATATCTGATCGCTGGACAGCACAGAAAGGCGCGGGGGCTTTGGTCCTCGCGCTTTTTTGCGTGCTTGCCATAGCGTGGATGCAGCGGGCCGGGTGGCTCGACGGGCTGAACAATGGGCTGATGGGAGCAGCGGGCCAGGCGCGGGATAGCGCCTGGGGCGGGCCATCCATTGCGCTGATGCGGCTGGCGACGGCGATCGGCGATACGATCGGCAGGATCGCGATATTGGCGATCGTTTTCCCCCTGTTGCTTTGGCGGCAGCGACGCGCGGATGCGCTTTGGCTGGCGCTGATGATGGCGGGCGGCACCGCGCTCAACCTGATCCTCAAGCAGCTATTCGCCGCGCCGCGCCCCGATCTGCTGCCGCATCTGGATGTCGTTCACAGCTACAGTTTCCCGAGCGGCCATGCGGCGGGAAATATGATGTTGTTCGGCGCTTTGGCGATGCTGGCCGCGCGCCGCAGCGTCTATTGGGCGGCGGGCGTGATGATCGCGCTGATCGGCGTCAGCCGGGTCTGGCTGGGGGTGCATTGGCCGAGCGACGTGATGGCCGGGTGGGTCGAAGGCTTTGGCTGGCTGCTGCTGTGCCGCGTCTGGTTACCAGCGCGGCGAGGGTAGCAGCAGCGCGCGGAGGAGGCTGTCGTGGGGCGGCATCCCGTCGGTCGTGATGAAACCATGCACCCAGAAACTGTCGAAGACCGTCGCAGCGGCGACGCCGAGTAGCAGCAAGGCTGCACCCGCAAATAGGCGCGGCGCACCGCGTATCGGCCGACCGGGGGACAAGGCGATCAGGATCAGGGGCAGGATCGGCAGGAAATAGCGGCCCTGTGTCCCCTGGATATAATCCGCGCCGAGCGGCGTGCCGGTCAGATACATGGCGGTTTCGATCAGCAGGGCGATGCCGCCCGCCACCGCCAGCCACCATAGCCGTTGGCCGATGCCGAAACGCGCGCCCGTGCCGGTCGCAACGCCCGCGCCCAGCATCAGCAGCGCCAGCGGATACGCGATCAGCGGCAGCAGGATCGCGTTCCACCCGAAGCGCCCGACGATCTGCAGCGCATAGACCGGCGCACGCTCGGTCACGCTGGAGATAAGGACGCGCCCATAAGCCAGCGGATCGCGCAGGACGACGGCGAGTTGGTCGGCCAACGGCGCGGTCATCATCGTCTCGCCGGTGCGGCGCGACTGGATATGGTAGAGCGCCTGGCTGCCGCCCGAGAATTTCATCCACAGGATGAAGCCGATCGCGCCCACCAGCATCGCGCCGATCAGCAGCCAGGGCCGCCGGTCACGGCGGTCCTGCGGCCAGCGCAAGCCCGCCGCCATGAGCGGGAGATAGACGCCTTTGGCCAAGGCCAGAATCGGCGCGGTGACGAACAGCCCGGCGGTACGGGCCGGGGTCGCGCCCATGAATCCGACCCGTAGTGCCAGCGCGAGGCCGAGAAAGCCAAGGCCATTGATGACGGCATCAGGCGAGAGCGACCCGGTTTGATAGGCGAAGGTGGGAAGCAGCGCCGTCGCCAGCAGTGCGTTGCGGCCGAAGGGCAGGAGTTGCAGCGCGCCAATCAGCAGCAGCAGTCCCGTCGCCGCATTGACAAGGCGACCGACATAAAAGGCATCGCGTCGCGAGAGGTCGAGCGCATCGCCCAGATACAGGCCGACCGCGCCGGGCGCATACAGGCTGGGCGCGTAACTCGCGACGTTGGGAAATTCGGCAAAGGCCATGCCCGGCCGTCGTGCATCCGCGTCCGGGCTCTGTTCCAGCATCGTGCGGTCGAAACGGCGCAGCGTTGCGGGGACATCGGTTGGGAAATCGACGCCATGAAACGCCACCGCCGCGCGCGGGAGGGGCGCACCGATCAGATCGCCCCGCTGTTCGGCCAGGACACGGCCTTCCGACAGTAGCAGCGCCTTCATATAATGCTGGTTTTCATCGGGTGCCTGGAAAGGCGGCGTGATCAGCGTGAAGAATAAAGTGGCGATGGCGATCGCGGTCAGCAACAGCCTTTCCAGCCGGCTCCATGGCGCCGCCACCAGCATGTCGGGACTGGGCGCGCCTGTCTTCGTCCTGATCCGTTCGCTTCGCATCGCCGCCGCACTTTGCCCTTTGGCCGCGATGCTAAGCGGGAGCCCTTAATATTTCCAGTCCGTAACCAAATTTTGCTGGGGCGGCCTTAACCGTCCTCGGCGGCGGCATGTTTGACTGGCGGATGCAACCTTAGCCGGGTGACGCGCCGTCCATCGCTGGCCAGGATTTCGAGCTTCCAACCACTTTGCACATGCGCCAGGATTTCGCCCGGTTCAGGCACGCGCCCGGCGATGACGAAGGCAAGGCCGCCCAGCGTATCGACATCTTCGTCGATATCGCCCAATTTCTCGTCAATCTCTTCGGCGACGTCTTCCAGTTCGGCGCGGGCATCGGCCTCCCACAGGCCGTCTTCCAGTTGCACGAGCATGGCTTCGGGGGCGTCGTCATGCTCGTCTTCGACCTCGCCGACGATTTCCTCGACCAGATCTTCGAAGGTCAACAGCCCCTCTGTGCCCGAATATTCGTCCAGCACGATGGCCAGATGGGTGCGCTTGGCGCGCATTTCGGCGAGCAGGTCGAGCGCGCCCATGCTTTCGGGCACATAGAGCGGCTGGCGGATCAGCGGTTCGAGCGTGTCTGGCACGGGTTCCTTGCCCGCCAGGATGGCGAAGGCGTCGCGGATATGGACCATGCCGACGATCGTATCGAGCGTGTCGCGATAGACCGGGATGCGACTATGGCCCGCTTCGGCGAACAGCGCGGCGAGATCGGCAAAGCTCGCCTTCTCCTCGATCGCGATGATGTCGGCGCGGGGCACGGCGACGTCGTCGACCGTATGTTCGGAAAAATGAAGGAGGTTGCGGACCATCTGCCGCTCGATCGCCGACAGGTCGCCCTTGGTCGGCGGCGCTGCGCCGACTTCCTCGCTATCCTCGTCATATTCGTCGAGCGCTTCTTCCAGCTCCTGCCGCAGGCTGGTGGATTCGCTGTCGCCGAACAGGAGCGACTTGATGCCGCTCCATAAACCGCCGTCGTTACTACTGTCCGATTCCTTGGAACCGTTGCCGTCCTTCGGGCTGCCCTCAGCCATAGTTAGTCCTAATCCCCTGTCGTTATGCGATCCGCATAGGGATCGGCTAGCCCAAGACTGGCCAAGGCAGCGACTTCCAGCGCTTCCATGGCCTGCGCCTCATTGTCGTCCATATGATCATATCCAAGCAAATGGAAAGTCCCGTGTATGATCAAATGCACGGCATGATCGGCGATGGCGATGCCCTTGTCGGCCGCTTCGGCGGCACAAACCCCCTCGGCCAGCACGATATCGCCGAGCAGGACTTCGCCATCGTCGGTATTGGCGGTGCCCTGCAACAGGTCGGCCTGCACCATCGGAAAGGACAGGACGTTGGTCGGCTTGTCCTTGTCGCGATAGGCGCGGTTCAATTCATGCACTTCTGCATCGCTCGTCAGCTTGACCGCGATTTCATACAGCGCCTGATCGGTCGCGAAGGCAGCATAGGGGCTATGCGCGATGGCGGCGGCGACGGCGCTTTGGGCGAGCTGTTCCCAGTCCGGTCCGGGCCAGCCATCTTCATGGAGGAGAGCGACTTCAATCATGATTTATGAATCTCATCATTCCGTTCGGTTCGAGCTTGTCGAGAACTGTTCTCGACGGACGCTTCTCGACAAGCTCGAAGCTGCTCGAACCGAACGGGGATTGGGACGTCCGCGGCGTTAAGCATCCGGCCCCTCATAGGCCTGAACGATGCGCCCGACGACGGGATGGCGGACGACATCGCCGATGCCGAAGGGCACCATGGCGATCCCCTCGACTCCATCTAGCCGCGCGACCGCGTCGGCGAGGCCCGATGCGCCGGGTTGCGGCAGATCGACCTGCTTGGGGTCGCCGCAGATGACCATGCGACTGCCTTCGCCAAAGCGGGTGAGGAACATCTTCATCTGCGCGATGGTGGTGTTCTGCGCTTCGTCCAGCACGATGAAGGCGTTGGCGAGCGTCCGCCCGCGCATGAAGGCGAGCGGCGCGATCTCGATCTCGCCGCTGGCGATGCGCCGTTCGACCTGCTCGGCGGGAAGCGTATCATAAAGCGCATCGTAGATTGGGCGGAGATAGGGATCGACCTTCTCCTTCATGTCGCCGGGCAGGAAGCCGAGCCGCTCGCCAGCCTCGACCGCAGGACGCGACAGGATCAGCTTGTCCACCGTGCCGGTGATCAACTGGCTGACCGCTTGCGCCACCGCCAGATAGGTCTTGCCGGTGCCTGCTGGCCCCAATGCAAAGATGATGTCGTTGCGGTTCAGCGCCTCCATATAGGTGACCTGCGTCGCAGAGCGCGGCACGATCGTCTTCTTGCGGGTGCGGATCATCACCGTGGGCGGTTCGGCGACGTCATGGCGGATGATGCCGTCCAGCGTCGGTTCGGACGACATGGCGATCACCGCCTCGACCGCGCCGGTGTCGATCTGCTGACCCGCCACGATGCGGTTGTAGAGGCCGGTCATCACGTCGCGCGCCCGGGCGGCGGCCTGCGCCTCACCCTCGATCTGCAACTTGTTGCCGCGCGCGGCGATATAGACGCCCAGCCGATTTTCGATCGCGACCAGATTCTGGTCATATTGGCCAAATAACGTGCCGAGCAGGTGCGGCTTGTCGAAAGTGACTTCGAGCCGGGCGCGTTCGGCGACGTCGGTGCGATGGTTGGGGTTCGGTTTCTTGCCCATGGTCAGCCTCCCTTGCTCGTCATGCATCTCGTGAAGATCCGCCATAGCGGTAGATCGGGGAGATGGCGTCCCACACATGCGGGAATGACGAGGCCTTGGTTCAAGCGGCTTTCCTCCTGCTATACTCGCCGGCCAGACTATTGGGACCGGCGCTGATGATATCGACTTCGATCAGGTCACCGATCGCATGGTCGGGCGCGGTGACGTGGACGGACTGGAGCCAGGGCGTCTTGCCGATCAATTGACCTGGATAACGGCCTTTGCGTTCCAGCAAGATGTCGGTGCGGCGACCGACGGTCGTACTGTTAAACGCCACCTGATGCCGGTTGATTGCGGCCTGCAGCCGGGCGAGGCGTTCGTCCATGACGGCGGCGGGCACCTGCCCGTCCATGTCGGCGGCAGGGGTGCCAGGACGGGGGCTATATTTGAACGAATAGCATTGCGCATAGCCGACCGCATCGACGATGCGGAGCGTATCTTCGAACTCCGCGTCGGTTTCGCCGGGGAAGCCGACGATGAAGTCGCCCGACAGGGCGATGTCGGGCCGCACGGCGCGCACCCGGTCGATAAGGCGCAGATAGCTGCCCACATCATGGCTGCGGTTCATGGCTTTCAGGATGCGGTCATTGCCCGACTGAACCGGCAAGTGAAGGAAGGGCATCAGCTTGGCGCAATCGCCATGTGCGGCGATAAGGCCATCGCCCATGTCGTTGGGATGGCTGGTGGTATAGCGGATGCGCTGAAGCTCGGGAATGTCGGCAAGCGCACGGACCAGCCCGTCCATCCCCTGCATCACGCCCCTGCTATCCTCACCCGACCAGGCGTTAACGTTCTGGCCCAGCAGTGTGATTTCCTTCACCCCGCCATCGACCAGCGCCCTGGCTTCGTCGAGGATGGCGGTCCACGAACGGCTGATCTCTGCGCCACGCGTATAGGGGACCACGCAATAAGTGCAGAATTTGTCACACCCTTCCATGATCGTCAGGAAGGCGGTGGGGCGCGCCTGTTTTCCACGGGCGGGCAGTGCGCCGAATTTGGAGGCGGCCGGCATGTCGGTATCGACCGCCTCTTCGCCGCGCCCGGCCTTCTCGATCAGGTCGGCAGGCGGTGATAGGCTTGCGGGCCGACGACGATATCCACGGTTTTGGCGCGGCGGCTGATCTCGCTGCCTTCGGCCTGCGCGACACAGCCCGCGACCGCGATCATCGGACGGGTGCCATCCTCGCGGGTCATGCGGCCAATGTCGGAATAGACCTTGTCCACCGCCTTTTCGCGGATGTGGCAGGTGTTGAGAATAACCAGATCGGCATCCACCCCGTCCGCCGCCGCCGTCATGCCGCGCGCGCCAAGCATCTCTGCCATCCGCTCGCCATCATAGACGTTCATCTGGCAACCGAAGGATTTGACGTGGAAGGTGGCAGGCGCTTTGGGGGCATCGGTACGATTCATGGCCACCAGCTATATAGAGGGCGGGGCATAAGCGAAAGGGCGCTGGTGCAGGGCAATGCTCGCGGCGATCCTTTCGCGCGCGGTGGCTGCAATGACCTTGCGATCAGCGCAGGTCGCCGGGTCGAACGGCGGCAGAAAACGCAGCGTGACCACCAGTGGCCCCTTGCGGCCGAGCACACGCCAAGCGTTGGTGCCTGCCGGTTCATCGCCATGCCAGGCGATCTCGCCGGTCGCCGCGCCATAGTCGATATGCACCGGCTGGATCAGCACGGCGCGAGGAGGGGGAAGAAGGACGGCGAGCAGCGAGGGTTTGAACGGCAGCAGGCCGCTGCCGTCGCTGGTGGTGCCTTCGGGGAAGAGCGCGACCGGCTGATGCCCCTGCAAGGCGGCGCGCAAAGCATCGAGTTGGTGGGATAGCGCGCCGCGCCGTTCGCGTGCCACGAACAGCGTATTATTCTGCGCTGCCAACCAGCCGACCACCGGCCAGCGCGCGATCCCGTCATGCGCGACGAAGGCTGCGCCGGTTGCGCCGCCGAGCACCAATATGTCGATCCAGCTGACATGATTGGCGAGCAGGAACATGTCACCATCATGCGGCTGCCCGGCAATCTCCACGCGCACACCAATCGCGCGCGTCGCTAACGCCAGGAAGCGGCGCGGCCAGGGCGATTGCCGCCTGGCCAGTTTCCAGAGCAGATGGGGGAGCAGGCAGGCAAGCAGGCTGGCGACCAGCGCTGCTATGCGGACCGTGCGTCGCACAGGGGCCAGCGCGTCAGTTCTTCCGTTCGAGCGCGACGCCGTATAATTCCATGCGATGATCGACCAGCCGGAAACCCAGTTTCTCGGCGATCTGCTTTTGCAGCTGTTCCAGCTCTGGATCGACGAATTCGATGACATTGCCGGTTTCAACGTCGATCAGATGATCGTGATGCGATTCCGGTGCCGCCTCGTAGCGGGCGCGACCATCACCGAAATCATGCCGCTCCAAAATCCCCGCTTCCTCGAACAGGCGGACGGTGCGGTACACCGTGGCGATCGAGATGCCGGGATCGATCATGGCCGACCGCTTGTGCAATTCCTCGACATCGGGGTGATCCATGGCGTCGCTCAACACCTGCGCGATCACGCGCCGTTGTTCGGTGATGCGAAGGCCTTTTTCATGGCACAGGGCTTCGACGTCGATCTTGCGGTTCATGAAGGCTCGCTCAAATGGAAAGTCCAGGGAATTGGGCTTATGCCTAGCGGCTTTTCCAGGGACAGGAAAGGCCAGATACAGGAAAGGGGCGCATCAGCGATGCACCCCTGCTTTCCCATATCCATGCGGGCGCGTGGTTATTTTGCGACGCGGGCAGTCCGGCGGCGCTTGGTGCCCAGGCCAATCTTCTTCGCCAGGTTGCGGCGCTGTTCGGCATAGTTGGGGGCAACCATGGGATAGTCGGCCGGCAGGCCCCATTTGGCGCGATAATCGTCCGGGGTCATCTGATAATGCGTCACCAGATGGCGCTTGAGCATCTTGAGCTTCTTGCCATCTTCCAGGCAAATTATGAAGTCGGGCTTGATCGAAGAGCGGACCGACACAGCGGGCTCCGGCTTGACTTCAGGCGCGACGACCGGTTCGTTCAGCGCCAACAAAGCACCATGAACATTCTGAATCAAAGTGGCGACGTCCGATACTGCAACGCTATTGTTGGAGACATGCGCCGCGACGATGTCGGAAGTCAAAGTGATGAGCAGTTCGCTCTGTGCCGATTCGGTTTCCATTTATCTATTTCCTACGAAGGCTTTTATAATGCGACCCGTCCGCGGAAATTGATTTTCTGCAGCGGTATGTCTCCGCTAGACCTCATGGGCTGATTTCGCAAGGGGCTAGAGGGTTATATCCGCATATCAATACGAAAGCTTAGAGCATCATGAAGTTGTCCATCGTTACCGCGATAGTAACCGGGACGACGATGCACATATTCAAACCCGCTTTTTTCGTATAGTTTTATGGCGTTATTGGAGGACCGCACTTCCAGGTTCATCGACGTGATGCCCCTACGGCGTGCCCGGATCAGACTGTCGCGCAACAGTGCTTCGCCGACACCACGTCCGCGCCACAGCGGATCAACCGCGAGCAGTAACAGTTCGCATTCATCCAATACTGATCGCACCAGGCAAAGCCCAATGGGGCGGCGTCGATCCGCACGACTGTCAGCCAGGTGCCCGGCATCATCATGACGCCGGAAAGTTGCGCTGCGGTCCAGGCTTCACCAAATACCGGGTCGAACGCGGCTTCCATCACCGTCATGGCGTCGGCGATGGCGTTGCGCTCCCCTTCGTCATAGGTGTCGAAGAATAGATTGGGCATCATGATGTTGCACGCTCCGCCATTGTCTTGGCATCGGCCCCTCGGCCATAGAGCGGTGTCGAGGGCAAGGGGGGCAGAGCCGCAATCAGTGGATAGTCGGCCGCATCGGGATAAATGGTTTGGGCCGCGCCCGCGCCCCGTGCCGTGACCAACGCTTCGGCACCCGTGCCATAGATGACGGGCGCGGTGATCTGGTTTGCCAGGATGGGGATCGGCGTGGACTGGATCGGCCCAGTCGCCGCCATGCCGTCGCTGGTGAACGCTTGCCAGAATAGTTCGCCGTGGCCTCCGGTGATGGTCACGATGATCGGATCATCGCCCCTATGCTGGCGCGCGGCGCTGGCGGCGATCATGGAGGGCGCGCTGTAGCCGGAAAGCGGCAGCTGCCACGCCAGCGCAAGCGCGCGGGCTGCTGCTATCCCGATGCGAACCCCGGTAAAGCTGCCTGGCCCGACATCCACCGCAATGGCGTCGGCGCGACCACCGTCGGGCAGCGCGGCAATGGCGGGCAGCAAGGCTTCGGCGTGGCCGCGGCCGACGATCTCATGATGGCGGCCGATCGGCGCGCCGTTTTCCAACAACGCCACAGACAAAGCCTGTGTCGCAGTGTCGATCACCAGCAGGCGCAAACCATACTCCCTTTAGGCTCCGCAAAAGAGCGGATTCGCCTAGCGGTTAGTCGATCAGGCGCGATTTGCCAAATGACAGGCGCGGATCAGACGGCGCGCACTTCCGTGACTTCGGGAACATAATGTTTGAGCAACTGTTCGATGCCGTTCTTGAGCGTCGCGGTGGACGACGGGCAACCCGCGCAAGCCCCCTGCATCTTGAGATAGACCGTGCCCTTGTCGAAGCCGCGATAGATGATGTCGCCGCCATCATTGGCAACGGCGGGACGCACGCGCGTATCGATCAATTCGCGGATCTGCTCGACGATCTCGGCATCTTCCGGGTCGTCGCCAAAGCTGCCCTCATCGCCCGGTACGCTAATCTCGGCAGCAGAGCCCGCCTTGAAGAGCGGCATGTTGGCGGAAAAATGCTCCAGCAAAGTCGCCAGAATGTCCGGCTTCACATAGGCCCATTCCGATCCCGGTGCGATCGTAACCGAAATAAAATCGCTGCCGAAGAACACGCCGGTCACATCACCCAGCCCGAACAGGGCATCGGCGAGAGGCGACGCCTCGGCTTCTTCCGGCGTCGCGAAATCGCGCGTACCTGCCCCCATCACGGTGCGGCCGGGGAGGAATTTGATGGTCGCCGGGTTGGGCGTCAGTTCGGTCTCGATCAGCATGAACGCTATGTGGCGACAAGCAGCGGCAAGATCAAGCGGTGGGGAACTTCGCAGGCGGCCATTGATTGATTGAAGGACGCAACAGGAGAGCCTCAATGAGCACCCATTCCGAAATTCGCGACCGTTTCTGGAGCGATCTGGCCAGCAGTCCATTCCTGATGATCGGGCTGCAGAACAGCCATGAACATAGCCTGCCGATGACCGCCCAACTCGACCCCGACGCCAATCATTGCTTCTGGTTCTATACCAGCAAGGATAATCGATTGGCCCCCGGTGGTGCCGCCATGGCGCAATATTCGGCAAAGGATCATGACCTGTTCGCCTGCATAGACGGGACGTTGACCGAAGAAACCGACCCGGTGGTGATCGATCGGCATTGGTCCAAGCAGGTCGAAGCCTGGTATCCGGGTGGGCGCAATGATCCGAACCTGTTGATGCTGCGCTTCGATCTTGGCACCGCCGAAATCTGGCGCGCGGACATGTCGCTGACGGGCGTATTCAAGATGATGTTCGGCGGCGACGTGCGCGATGAGCTGAAGACCAAGCATGTCGAAATAAAGCTCTGATCATATTCCACGAGTAAACAGGCGGTCGCGGCATGATGTCGCGGCCGCTTGCTTTTTGCCTGCGACTTCGCCATATGCGTTGCAGCGCAGCAGAGGGGCCATTTTGGCTCCACAGCGATTGGCAGCGTGATCGTCCGCAAACCTATGGTGGCTGAAGCAGCCACAAAGGGCTCACGGACCGGCCAATGAGAGTCTGCGTTAAGCTTGAGGCTTCCCTTTTCACGCGGGTCGTTTCGTAACCCGCCTTAGCGCCCTTGCTGCGTCCGCAGATCAGGTTGGCGCATGGCCCACTTGTGAGTTTATACATGCAATTCAACGAACTTGGTCTGGCTGAGCCGATCATGAAGGCGCTCGCCTCCAAAAACTACGTCACCCCGACGCCGATCCAGCAGAAAGCCATTCCGGCGCTGCTGGAAGGCAAGGATCTGTGCGGCATCGCGCAGACCGGCACGGGCAAGACGGCGGCGTTCGCGCTGCCCAGCCTCGACTATTTCGCCCGCAACCCTAAGGTCACGCCGCTCAAGGGCTGTCGTATGCTGGTGTTGGCGCCGACCCGCGAACTGGCCGCGCAGATCGCGCAGAGCTTCCGCGACTATGGCCGCTTCCTCAAGCTGAGCGTCGAGACCGTATTCGGCGGCGTGCCGATCAACAAGCAGATCCGCGTGCTGGCCGGTGGCGTCGACATCGTCGTCGCAACGCCCGGCCGCCTGCTCGATCTGATCGACCAGCGCGCCTTCACCATCAAGGACACGGAAATCTTCGTCCTCGACGAAGCCGACCAGATGATGGACATGGGCTTCATTCATCCCTTGAAGCGCGTCGCCAAGATGTTGCCGCGCGAACGGCAGAATCTCTTCTTCTCGGCCACCATGCCCAAGGAAATCGAGGCGCTCGCCGCCCAGTTCCTCAATGATCCGATCAAGGTCAGCGTCGCGCCGCAATCGACCACCGCAGAGCGTGTGCGCCAACGCGCGATCTTCGTGAACCAGGCGGAAAAGCAGGCGCTGCTCCATCTGATGCTCAAGAGCGAAGATATCGACCGCGCGCTGATCTTCACCCGCACCAAACATGGGGCCGACCGCGTCGTGCGCTTCCTGGAAGGTGCCGGGATCGACGCTTTCGCGATCCATGGCAACAAGAGCCAGGGTCAGCGCACCACCGCGTTGCAGGCGTTCCGTCAGGGCAAGGTCAAGCTGTTGGTTGCGACCGATATCGCTGCGCGCGGTATCGACGTGTCGGGCGTGTCCCACGTCATCAACTTTGAAATTCCTAATGTGGCCGAACAATATGTCCACCGCATCGGCCGCACCGCGCGCGCCGGGGCTGAGGGCATCGCGATCAGCTTCGTGGCGGATGACGAGCGGCCTTTCCTCAAGTCGATCGAAAAGACGACCCGCGTAAAGCTGGAAATCGAAGCGCTGCCTGAGAATTTCATGGAAGCGGTGCGCAACATGCCAAAGCCCGCGGCTCCCAAAAAGGGTCCGAGCCAGTCGCCGCAGCAACAGGCGCGTCGCGCCGATGGTCAGCGCAAATATCAGGACGGCCAGAAGCAATCGCGCGGCACCCCGGATCGCGCCCATCGCCCTGAAGCGGAGGGTGGTGAGAAGCGCCCCTTCCGTCGTCGTCGCAGCGGCGGCCCGGTCGGCGCGCACAAGAGCGCCGTTCAGCGCACCGGCGCACCGCGCGTATAATCAGGATGGCGCGTGCCGGGACAGGTTCCCGGCACGCTCTACCCGATGGGAGAAACAGTCTCCCGTCGTGACGATGATTGTCAGTGGCCATTCAGGAAACTGTCGCTAGGCTCCGACGCCTATGCATTTTTCCCCCCGCCGTTCGGCTGCTTCGCTCTCCGTCCTCGCCCTGCTGCTGTCGGTTTCGACCGCGCCGCTTTCGGCCCAAACCGAAACGCCAACGGCGCTTGCCAGGTCGGGCGCATCGCAGGCCGAAACCCGCCCCTGGCTTTACCAAAATAGCGATGTGCCGATCGATGCCGCGTGGCATTTCGGTACGCTGTCCAATGGTTTGCGCTATGCGATCCGTCGCAATGGTGTGCCGCCGGGTCAGGTGTCTGTGCGGCTGCGGATCGACGCAGGGTCGCTCATGGAGCGGTCCGATGAAATGGGATATGCCCATTATATGGAGCATCTTACGATGCGCGGGTCGCGCCACGTGCCGGACGGCGAATCCAAACGGATTTGGCAACGTTTGGGTGTGACCTTCGGCAGCGACAGCAACGCTATAACGTCGCCGACCGGCACGACTTACGCACTCGACTTGCCCCAAGCCACGCAGGCAAGCCTTGGCGAAAGTTTGAAAATTCTTTCGGGCATGATGGCTGATCCCAACATCGTCGATAGCGCCATCGCCGCTGAGCGCGCCGTGGTATTGGCCGAGCGGCGGGAAAGCGAGGGTGCCCAAATGCGGATATCCGATGCCAGCCGCCAGCATTTCTTCGCCAAGCAGCCTTTGGCCGATCATTCGCCAATCGGCACCGTCGCCACGTTGAACGCCGCGACCGCCAAGGCGATGACTGCCTTTCACCAGCGCTGGTATCGCCCTGAAAATACAGTGATCGCGATCGCGGGCGATATCGACCCCGCGCAGGCCGAGCAACTCATCCGCGACAATTTCGCGGCCTGGACCGTGGCGGGCAAAGGGGCACCCATGCCCGATTTCGGCAAGCCCGATCCCAAAAGCCCCGCGACGCGTGTCTTGGTCGAACCCGGCGCGCCGGTCGGCCTCACCGCCGCCTGGTTGCGTCCCTGGAAGCCGCGCGCCGACACGATCGTCTATAATCAGGACAAGCTGACCGACATGCTGGCGCTGCAGATCATCAGCCGCCGGTTGGAACAGGCGGCGCGGGCAGGGGGGAGTTTCCTGCAGGCCAGTGTCGAGCAGCAGGATGTCAGCCGTTCGGCAGACGGCACCTTCATGTCGATCATTCCCGCCAATGATGATTGGGAAAAGGCGCTGACCGATGTGCGCGCCATCGTGGAAGATGCCAAGGCAAGCCCGCCCAGCCAGCTGGAAATCGACCGCGAATATGCGCAAATGGACACCGCCCTGTCGATCCAGGTCGAAAATGCCGATACGCAAGCCAGTGCCAGTCAGGCGAGCGATCTGGTGAGCGCCGTCGATATTCGGGAAACTACCGTCAGCCCGCAGGCCGCCGTGGAGATATTCCGCGCCGGCAAGCCCGCCATGACCCCGCAGAAGATATTGGATTCCACCCGGCGGCTCTTTTCCGCCGACGTCTTTCGTGCCCTGCTGGTGACCGGCAAGGTGGAGGCGGGAACCGATGCCCGCCTCGCGGCCGCCGTTGCCGCCCCGGTCAAGGCGGCCACCAACGTCCGGCTGGCGGAAAAGCCGGTGACGATGGATGACCTGCCCACCTTGGGCGCACCGGCCACGGTCGTATCGCGCAGCGCCGTCGGCTTGCCCGGCATGGAAAGCATAACCTTCTCGAACGGCGTTAAACTGACCCTGTTCGCCAATGATGCCGAGACGGAAAAGGTGCGGATCAATGTCCGCTTCGGCCATGGGCAGCAGAGTTTTTCGCCGACCAAGCCAGTGGCGAGCTGGGCAGGGGGCTATGCGCTCGTCGCCAGCGGTATCGGCAAGCTGGGCCAGCGCGAATTGGACGAACTGACCAATGGCCGCCGCATGGGCATGGAGTTCGCCATCGACGATGATGCCTTCGAATTACAGGCCGTGACCCGGCCGGCGGATTATCGGGACCAGTTGCGCCTGTTCGCGACCAAGCTCGCCATGCCGGGCTGGGATCCTGCGCCGATCGAGCGGGTGAAGACGGGCGCGATGCTTGCCTATGACGCCATGTCGCAATCGCCCGACGCCGTGTTGGGGCGCGACCTTAACTGGTTGTTGCATGATAAGGATGTGCGTTTCCGCACGCCGTCGCGCGAAGAGATTGCGGCGCTGACGCCGCAGGATTTCCGCGCGGTGTGGGAGCCTGTGCTGGCATCGGGGCCGATCGAGGTTCAGATATTCGGTCATGTGAAGGCAGAGGATGCGATCCAGGCGGTCGCCGCGACCTTTGGCGCCTTGCCGCCCCGGTCCGACGAGCCCGCGCCCGCCGCCAACCGCGCGATGAACTTCCCCGCACCTGTCAAAACGCCGGTGGTTCTGCGCCACAAAGGCGACAAGGAACAGGCTGCCGCAGTGATGGCCTGGCCGACGGCAGGGGGCTTTGCCCTGCAAAAGGAAGCGCGCCAGCTGGAAATCCTCACCCAGATCTTCAACGATCGCCTGTTTGACCGGCTGCGCTCGGCCGAAGGCGCGGCCTATTCGCCAAGTGTCCAGAATAGCTGCCTTTCTCCTATGAGAATGGCGGCTATATACTGGTCACCAGCCAGGTCCGGCCGGATCGCATCGCCTATTTCTACGACGTCGTAAAAAGCACGGCGGCCGACCTGGTGAAAAATCCTGTCAGTGACGATGAATTGCAGCGGGCGGTCGCGCCGATGCGGCAATTATTGGCACGGGCGAGCACCGGCAACGCTTCTGGATGAACCAGATGGAGGGCGCGACGCACGATCCCCGCTATGTTCAGGCGATGCACACGATGGGGCAGGATATGCTGACCGTCACCGCGCCTCAGTTACAGGCGCTGGCAAGCAAATATCTCGTGCCGGGCAAAAGCTGGTCGGCGATCGTCTTGGCCGACGGTGTGGCCGCGAAATAATCGCGCGGCCCAAGCCGCCGATCAGCCGATGGCGCGCAACGCGGCGATGATCATCCGCGCGGACAAGGTGCCGGTCGCCGCCGCGCTCAGCTTTGGGCGCGACAGGCTGCGATGGCCCAGCCCGAACATGCAGGCCAGGACCACCTCCTCTGCGCCTTCCAACGCTTCGCCCGATAGGTCGGGATTGGCGGCACAGGCGAAATCGCGGATATAGGTGCGAAACCGCATGCACATATTCGCGATCGTGTCGCCAACGGCCTCGTTACGGAAACTCTCGGCCAATATGTCGAAGGACAGGGCCTCATTCTTTTCGTCAATCGTATGCAACAATAATTGTTCAAACGTCTGTTCAACCGTCAATTCGCCAGCCTGCAGCCGCTGACGCAACGCAGCCATATCCTCGCACCATCGTCGCGTCGGCATGCACCAACGCCTCGATAATATCTTCCTTACCTTTGAAAAGTCGATAAATCTGGCCAACCGAGACCTGCGCAGCAGTGGCGAGTTCCGCCATCGATGTCTGGTGGAAGCCATGGCTGTCGAACAGTTCGCGGGCCGCCGCCAGAATACGGGCCTTGCCTGACTTCTCCCCGACTGTTCCACGCTTGTCATGCTGCACCGCAACCAATTTCTGCGCCCCTTATGATTTTGCCTCTTGAATATCTTGTGGCACGATCCTAATTGCGGGGCAAGCGGAATGAACGTTCATTCCTAATTGCTATTCACAGCGAACGGAATTCAGGTGATGCATAAGGGGACATTCATCGGGCTGCTGGCGTGTGCGTCGGCATTGGCGCTCAGCGCGTGCGGGGAAAGTCCACCGCCCGCGCCGCCGCCGCCGGCCGTCGGCGTCGTCACGCTGACGACAGGGTCGGTCCCTCTCATCAATGAACTGCCGGGCCGAGTCGTTGCCCTGGAAACCGCCGAAGTCCGGCCGCAGATCAGCGGCGTCATTCGTCGGCGTCTGTTTACCGAAGGCGGCATGGTTCGCGCGGGACAATTGCTCTACGAGATTGAGGATGCTCCCTATCGCGCTGCGCTGGCGCAGGCGCAGGGTTCGCTCGCGCGCGCCAATGCCGCGATCCGATCGACCGCGCTGCAGGCGCAACGCTACAAGGATCTGGTCGGCATAAATGCCGTCAGCCGCCAGGAATATGACGATGCCGACGCGGCGGCGCAGCAGGCGCGCGCCGATGTTGCAGCGCAGCGTGGCGCAGTGCAGGCGGCGCAGGTCAACCAGGCCTTCACCCGTATCAAAGCCCCGATTTCGGGCCGCATCGGTCGATCGCTGTTCACACCGGGCGCATTGGTCCAGGCCGGTCAGGCGGATCCGCTGGCCATGATCCAGCGCAGCGATTCGGTCTATGTCGACATGACGCAATCGGCTGCCGAGATCATCGATCTCAAGCAGGCGATGAAGAGCGGCGGCGTCAGCGAAGCGGATGGTGCCCGCATCCAGTTGCTGCTGCCCAATGGCAGCACCTACCCGATCGAGGGGCGTCTGCAATTTTCCGAAGTGTCGGTCGATCCGACATCCGGTGCCGTGACGCTGCGCGCGACCTTCCCCAATCCGGATGGCATGTTGCTGCCCGGCATGTATGTGCGCGCCAAGCTGGTGGAAGGCCGCCAGAGCCAGGCGATATTGGCACCGCAACAGGGTATCACGCGTGACGCGCGCGGCCGCGCCACCGCTATGGTCATCGGCAAGGATAATAAGGCCGAGATGCGCGAGGTGCAGGTGTCGCGCGCAGTGGACGACAAGTGGATCGTCACCAAAGGCCTGAAGCAGGGCGACAAGCTGATTGTCGAGGGACTGGTCAATCTGCGCCCCGGCACCGTCGTGCGCCCCGGTGCGCCGCAGCAGGTGACGGCGGCGCAGGGTGCGCCACAGGCACAAAAGCAGGGCGGGGCAAACTAAGCCATGGCTCGCTATTTTATCGACCGACCCATCTTCGCATGGGTCATCGCCATCGTCCTGATGCTGGCGGGCCTGTTGGCGCTCCGCTCGCTGCCCGTCGCGCAATTCCCGGAAATTGCGCCGCCCTCGGTCAGCATCGCCACCAGCTATCCCGGCGCCAACGCGCAAACGCTGGAAAGCACCACCACGCAGATCATCGAGCAACAGCTCAAGGGCATCGATAATCTACGCTATTTCGCCTCTACCAGTGACGGCGCTGGCAACCTGTCCATCACCCTCACCTTCGAACAGGGGACGGACGCCGACATCGCGCAGGTTCAGGTCCAGAACAAATTGTCGCAAGCAACCCCCCTGTTGCCGCAGGAAGTGCAGCAACAGGGCTTGCGCGTCACCAAATCGACGTCGAGCTTCCTGCTCGTCATGGCGGTTTATGCCGATGACGGCATTCATGACCAGCAGGATGCCGGTGATTTCGTCGCCTCGACCCTGCAGGATCCCATCAGCCGTGTCGATGGTGTCGGCGACACCCAGTTGCTGGGTGCGCAATATGCCATGCGTGTGTGGCTCGATCCCTATAAGATGGCCAATCTGGGCGTTACGACCGGCGACGTGAAATCCGCGATCCAGGCGCAAAATGCGCAGGTTTCCGCAGGCCAGATCGGCGGCACGCCGGCTCCTGCCGGCCAGGCGCTCAACGCCACCATCACCGCCCAGTCGCGCTTGCGCACGCCCGAACAATTCCGCGCCATCCGCCTGCGCAGCAACAGCGACGGCGCGGTCGTGCGCTTGTCGGATGTCGCGCGTGTCGAACTGGGGTCGGAAAATTACAGCTTCGGCGCGAAGTTCAATGGTCATCCGGCCGCAGGCTTCGGTATCAAGCTGGCTCCCGGCGCCAACGCGCTGGATACGGTCGAGGGCGTCAAGGCGCAGATCAAGGCCCAGTCGAAGAACTTTCCGACCTGGGTTAAATATGATTTTCCGGTCGACAACTCGACCTTCGTGGCCCTGTCGGTCGAACAGGTCATCCACACGCTGATCGAGGCAGTCCTTCTCGTCTTCGTGGTGATGTTCCTCTTCCTCCAAAATTGGCGCGCGACGCTGATTCCGACGATCGCGGTGCCAGTGGTGCTGCTGGGGTCGCTGGCGATCCTGAGCGCGGCGGGCTTTACCATCAACACGCTGACGCTGTTCGGCATGGTGCTGGCCATCGGTCTGCTGGTCGATGACGCCATCGTGGTCGTTGAGAATGTCGAGCGGCTTATCCAGGATGAGGGGCTCAGTCCGAAAGAGGCCGCCAGGAAATCGATGGATGAAATCAGCGGCGCGCTGATCGGCATCGGTCTCGTTTTGTCGGCGGTGTTCCTGCCGATGGCCTTCTTCGCTGGATCGACCGGCGTCATCTTCCGCCAATTTTCGATCACCATCGTGTCTTCGATGATCCTGTCGGTGCTCGTGGCCCTGATCCTGACGCCCGCTTTGTGCGCCACGATCCTCAAGCCCGCCAAACATGACCATGCGGACAAAAAAGGCTTTTTCGGCTGGTTCAACCGCACCTTCGACAAGGGCGTAAGGGGTTATGGCAAGAATGTCGAAAAGATCGAACGCCGCTGGGGCCGCAGTCTCATCGTCTATGGCCTCATCGTTTTGGGCATGGCATTCGTCTTCCTGCGCTTGCCCAGCGGCTTCCTGCCGGAAGAAGATCAGGGGTCGTTGATCGCCCAGGTGTCGCTGCCTGCCGGCTCGTCGCTGGAAGAGACCGAACGCACATTGGCGCGCGTGCGTGACCATTTTCTCCAGACGGAGAAGAATAATGTCGCCGCCGTCTTCACCATTTCCGGCTTCGGTTTCGTCGGTCAGGGGCAAAATGTCGGCATCGTCTTTGCGCGGATGAAGGACTGGTCGGAACGTAAAGGTTCGGACAACAGCGTCATGGCGGTCGCCCAGCGCGCCAATATGGCGTTCAGCCGGATTTCGTCGGGCATGGTCATCGCCTTCGTGCCGCCCGCCGTCCAGGAATTGGGCAATGCGTCCGGCTTTGACCTTCAACTCCTCGACAACGCCAATGTCGGCCACGAAAAGCTGCTCGAAGCGCGCAACCAGCTATTGGGCATGGCGATGGCCGACAAACGGCTGGCGCAGGTCCGTCCCAACGGCCTTGAGGACACGCCGCAACTCAAACTCAATGTCGATCAGGCCGCAGCCGGTGCCTTGGGCATCGCCCAGGCGGACGTCAACGACACGATCAGCACCAATATGGGCAGCAGCTACGTCAACGACTTCATTGATCGGGACCGGGTGAAGCGCGTCTTCGTACAGGCCGATGCGCCCTATCGCGCATCGCCTGACGCCATCGGTGCGCTGCATGTGCGGGGCAGCGGCGGCGTCATGGCCCCCTTGTCGTCGTTCGTGACGTCGGAATGGACCCAGGGTCCGGCCCGTCTGGAACGGTTCAACGGCGTGCCGTCGATGAACATCATGGGTGCCCCTGCGCCCGGCGTCGCCAGCGGCACGGCGATGCAGGCGATGGAGGAACATATCGCCAAATTGCCGCCGGGCATCGGCTATAGCTGGAACGGCATTTCCTATGAGGAAAGGACGTCTGGCGGGCAGGCGGGCTATGTCTATGCCCTGTCGCTGCTGATCGTGTTCCTGTGCCTCGCGGCGCTCTATGAAAGCTGGTCGGTGCCGATTGCCGTCATGCTGGTGGTGCCGCTCGGCGTGCTGGGTGCGGTGATCGCCGCCACGCTGGCGGGGCTCAACAACGACATCTATCTGCAGGTTGGTCTGATCACCACCATCGGCGTGTCGGCCAAGAACGCGATCCTGATCGTCGAGTTCGCCGAAGAGAAGATGCGCGAAGGGCTCTCACCCGCCGCGGCGGCGCTGGAAGCGGGCAAGCTGCGTCTGCGGCCGATCCTGATGACCAGTTTCGCCTTCATCTTTGGCGTGTTGCCACTGGCGCTGTCCAACGGTGCGGGTGCAGGCGGTCAGAATGCGATCGGTTGGGCCGTGGTCGGGGGCATGTTGTCGGCGACGGTGCTGGCGATCTTCTTCGTGCCCGTCTTCTTCACCGTCGTGAAGCGGCTGTTCCGCGAACATAAGACTCATGAAGCGGCCGACGACCGGGCAACGCCCGCCGCGCCGCAGGAGGCATGAACATGCATAATGTAAAGGCGCTGAGCGTCATCACCCTCTCGCTGGCGCTCGCCGCGTGCGACATGGCACCCAAATATGTGCGGCCGCAACTGGCGGTCCCGGCGGCCTCGCCTCAAGGGCCGGCCTATGGTGCGGGCAATGGCTTGGGCAGCGGCGCGGCGATCGTTCCGGCCGATACGGCCTGGCGCGATTTCTTCACCGATGCCCGCCTGGCGCGCGTGATCGAAACCGCGCTGGCGAACAATCGCGACCTGCGCGTTGCGCTCGCCAATGTCGAACAGGCGCGGGCGCAATATCGGGTGCAGCGGGCCGACCTGTTGCCCGGCGTTTCAGCGGGCGGCACCGCCACCTATCAGGATTCGCCCTTTTCGCTCGCAGGATCGGGACGGACCGATCTGTATCAGGCGCAGGTCGGCGTCTCCGCCTGGGAAGTCGATCTGTTCGGCCGGGTGCGTAATCTCAGCACAGCGGCGCAGGAGCAATATTTCGCCAGCGTCGAAACACGCAATGCAGCCCAGACCGCGTTGATTGCGGAAACGGCCAATGCCTGGCTTACCATGGCGGCGGATCAGGAACGGCTGCGCATCGCGCGCGATCTGGAACAGGCGTTCGGCGAGACGCTGGAACTCAACCGCGCGCGCTTTGCCAAGGGCATCGCGTCCGAACTGGAAGTGCGTCAGGCGCAGACCAGCTATGACGCGGCCCGTTCGACCATTGCCGAAACGACCACCTTGGTCGCGCAGGACCAAAATGCGCTGAACCTGCTAGCCGGGACGACCGTACCCGCCACCGATCTGCCCGAAAGCTTTCCGGCAGCAGATCCGACGATCGATAACCTGCCGGGCAACATCGCCTCGGACGTGTTGCTGCGTCGCCCGGACATTGCGTCGGCGGAGCATCAATTGCTCAGCGCCAATGCCAATATCGGTGCGGCGCGCGCGGCCTTTTTTCCCAATATTTCACTGACGGCGGCCTTTGGCTCGATCAGCCTTGGCCTGTCCAATCTGTTCGGGTCGGGTAGCAGCTTCTGGTCGGTAGCGCCGACCGCCTCTCTGCCGATTTTCGACTTCGGGAAGAACAAGGGCAATCTGCCTATGCCAAGGCGACCTATGACGCGATGCTGGCGACCTATGAAAAGAGCGTGCAGACGGGCTTTCGCGAAGTCGCCGACGCGCTCGCCCGGCGCGGCACTATGGGGCAACAGCTTGAGGCCCAAATGTCGCAACGCGACGCGGCACGGGTTGCCTATACGCTCTCGGAAGCCCGTTTCCGGGCGGGGGTCGATGGCTTCCTGACGACGCTCGATTCGCAGCGGGCACTATCCAATGCCGAACAAAGCCTGCTGGCGACGCGCTTGACCCGCGCCTCCAACATGGTGGAACTCTATCGTGCCATGGGCGGTGGGCTGAAATAGGAACGCGGCGACGGGTCTGGGGGGAGCGGGACAGGGGTGGACCATATTTTTCTGTCCACCCACCAGGAATAGCGCCTATGATTAGGGTCATAGTATTTGCGGATATCCACCAGCGCCCATGACTCCTGACCTCTACGCCATTGTGGCCGACATCATCGCTACAATGGCGCAGGCGCAAGAGCGCGGCGCCGTCGCGTCCTATATTCCCGAACTGGCCAAGGTCGATCCGGCGCAGTTCGGTATCGCCATCGTCACCGCCGATGGTCAGGTCATTGCGGGCGGGGATGCCGATACCGGCTTTTCGATCCAGTCGATTTCCAAAGTCTTTGCGCTGACCCTGGCGCTGGGCAAGGTTGGCGATCAACTGTGGGCACGGGTCGGGCGCGAGCCGTCGGGTAATGCCTTCAACTCGATCACCCAGTTGGAACATGAGCAGGGCATTCCCCGCAATCCCTTCATCAATGCCGGTGCGATCGTGGTTAGCGACGTCAATCTGGGCGGACATCAGCCGCGCGTGGCGATCGGCGAAATGCTGCGCTTCCTCCACTATCTCAGCGGCGACGATAGCATCGCGATCAACGAGGCGGTGGCGGCGTCCGAAACCGCGACCGGCTTCCGCAATGCCGCGCTCGCCAACTACATGCGCGCCTTCGACAATGTCCGTCACCCCGTCGATCTGGTGCTGGGCAGCTATTTCCATCAATGCGCGATCGAAATGACCTGCCGTCAACTCGCTCTGGCGGGGCGCTTCCTCATGCTCGATGGGCAGCATCCGGGCGGGGGCAGGGTGGTGTCACCCCGGCGGGCGCGGCGGATCAATGCCCTGATGCTCACCTGCGGCCATTATGATGCGTCGGGCGATTTCGCCTTTCGCGTGGGTATTCCCGGCAAATCGGGCGTGGGCGGCGGCATATTGGCGATCGTGCCGGGCCGTGCCTCGATCGCGGTCTGGTCGCCGGGCCTGAACGCCAGCGGCAATAGCCAGATCGGCACGGACGCGCTGGAGGAACTGGCCCGCCGCACCGGCTGGTCGGTTTTCAGCCCGCCGATCGTGGACGATTAAGCCGCCTCTTCGTCCGGCCGCAACCGCCGCAGTTTCGGGGCCGTTTCCATCTGCGCGGCTTCCTTTATCCCCATCCGCAAATCCTCGCGCGTCTGGTGGATCGACGCGATCACTGGTCCCATGGCAACGCCAGATCGACCAAAGCCGTTTCCGCCAGTTGCAGCGAGCTTTCCAGCGTTTCGGGCACGGCATCGCTCGCGCCCGCGCGATAGAGTTGCGCGGCATGGTCGGCATCGCGCGCGCGCGCGATGATCGGCAGGTCTGGCACCCATCCGCGCACCCGCTGCGTCACACGCACCGACAGCACCGGATCGTCCATCGTCAGGATCAGCGCGCGGGCATGGCCCAGCCGCAGTTTGTCGAGCATCTCGACCCGCGACACGTCACCGAACAGGATGGGATAGCCCGCCCGCCGTGCCTCGGCGACGACATCGGGGTCCGATTCCACGACGATGAAGCGCTGCTTATGCGTCTTGAGCAGATCACACACCATACGTCCGACCCGGCCGAAGCCGATCACGACAGCCGCCGCTTCGGCATGCTCCTCGATCGGTTCGACGCGATCCTCGCCCAGCGCCATTTCCAGCCGCCGCGCAACATCATGTCCCACACGCGCCAGCAGTGGCGTGATCGTCAGGCCGATTGCGGTCACGATCTGCCAGAAGGCAGCGGTGGAGGGCAGGATCAGTTGCGCGGCCGCCGCCGTCGACAGCACGATCAACGTGGTTTCCGACGGACTGGACATCAGCACGCCGACTTCCAACGCCGTGCCCTTGCGCGCGCCGGAGAAATAGAGGAGCGCCGACGTCACCAGCGTCTTGGCCACCACCACGCCGACGACAGCCATCACCAGGCTCTGCCAGTTGGCAAGGATGACCCGAATGTCCAGGCTCATCCCCACCGTGATCAGGAACACGCCCAGCGCCAGGCCCTTGAATGGCGCTGTCATCACCTCGACTTCGCCATGATAGTCCGTCTCGGCGATCAACAACCCGGCGAGCAGCGCCCCCACGATCGGCGACAATCCCGCGATCGACGTGGCCAGGCTGGACACGATGACCACCAACAGGCTGGCGGCGAGAAAGACTTCGGGACTTTTGGTCCGGGCCGCCTGGCTGAACACATGGGGCAGCAGGAAGCGGCCCATCACCAGCATGAAGGCGATGGTGATGCCGCCGCGCAGCAATGTGTCGCCCATTGCGCCCCATGCCCCGTCCGGGCTGGCCGCGACGGACGGCGCGAGTGCGCCGAGCATGAAGATAATCGGGACCAGTGCCAGATCCTCGAACAACAGCATCGAAAAGGCAGCGCGTCCGACCGCGCTTTGGGTTCCGACCATCGGCAATACGACGGCGGTGGAGGATAGCGCCAGCGCCAGGCCCAGGCCGATCGCCCCCGCCGTCGGCTGCCCCAGCAGGTAGAGGCCGCCCGCGATCAGCAGGCCGCTGACGATCAACTCGGCCGCACCGACGCCGAACACCTGCGTCCGCATGGTCCATAATCGGCGGAAACTCAGTTCCAGCCCGATCGAAAAGAGCAATAGGATGACGCCCAACTCGGCGAACGGCTCGATCGCCTCCTGGTTCGATATCGTGACATGATAGAGCCAGGGATATTGATTGACCAGCGAACCAAGACCCGCCGGCCCCACCGCCAGTCCCACCAGGATGAACCCGATGACCGGACTTATGCGAAAACGTGAGAAGCCGGGAATGACCAGCCCCGCCGCGCCCAGGATGACGAGGGAGTCGCTGAAACTGTGGGGATCTATTGCACCGGCCATGGGCGCACCATCGCGCCAAGCCAGCGGAATATCCAGTCCTTTGGTTGAAAAATCATGATGCGGCGCAACATTTGCGCGGGTCGGGGCGCCGGGCGGCTAATAGTTCTCGCCATCGCAGAGAATCCGCCCGGTGCCGCGATTGTCGATGGTGCAGGCGGGCTTGCCGCCGACCGTCACATCGCCCGACCCCGTCGATACGACCTTCGCAGTCACCTCGGCCGTCAGCGTGACGCTCCCCGGCCCGTCATTGCTGATGCTTGCCTGCCGCGCGCGCAACCCCTCCGCCGCCACCGCGCCCGGCCCGTTCACCCGGATATTGGCAACGCCCGTGCGCCCGCCCAGCGTCGCGCGGCCACCGCCCGCCAGCGCCACATCGATCCGGTCGAGCGCGACATCGGCCACGCCGACATCGCCATTGCCGCCCAGCACGATCTGCCCCTGCAATCCCTTCATCCGGTCGACCATCACGGAACCGCCGCCGGTCAGCATGATCCGGTCGATCATTCCCGTCGACAGCCGCAACGTCGCCGCCCCGCCGCTCTTCTCGCCGGACCGTGGGCGCGCCATGCTGATGATCAGCAACCGCCCCGACACATCGACCTTCAGCCGATCGAGCGCAGCCTGGTCGCCCTCCGCCCGCGCCGACGCGCCGCTGCCCGTCGTCACCACCACCGTGACCGGCGCGTCCACACGGATCGCGTCGAAGCTGGTAATGGTATAGCCGCGCGTGGCGGCCTCAGCGGGCAGGACCAGGCCCAAGGATAGGCCGATCAACAGCACCATCAGGGGGGAGGGGCGTGGCATCTCATTCTCCCATATCTCTTACTATCGCGAGGGAAAGACCGGGCGTTAGCGGTTCCAACCCCCTTGTTCGTCGCACTGGTTAGGGCAAGATAGCGCCTGGTACATAGAGGAGCTTTTCGTCATGCGCGCGCTTTTTTCCGCTCTCCCGCTTCTTTCGCTGGCGCTCGCCGCACCAGCGCTGGCGCAGGAGGATGACGGTGCGGCCTGGTGGGCGCATGTCAAGACGCTGGCCGCCGACGCGATGGAGGGTCGGGGGACCGGCACGCCGGGCTATGACCGCGCCGCCGATTATGTGATCGGCCAGTTCCAGGCGCTCGGCCTCAAGCCCGCCGGGGTGGACGGGTATAAGCAGCCGGTCGATTTCGTCGAACAGCGGATCCAGTCCGACCGCAGCAGTGCGGCGCTGGTCGGGCCGCAGGGGGCGGTGCCGCTGGCAGTACCGGGCGATCTCATCTTTTCAGGGAGCGGTGGCCCGGTCCCCGAAAGCATCGATGCGCCGATGGTGTTCGCGGGCTATGGCCTGCATCTGCCCGAAATTGGCCATGATGATTTTGCCGGGCTCGACCTCAAGGGCAAGGTGGTGGTCGTCCTCTCGGGCGGGCCGACGACGATTTCGGGTGCGCTCAAATCCCATGCCCGGTCCGAACGCGCCCAATGGCTTGCGGCGCAGGGCGCGGTCGGCATGATCGCGCTGGTTACGCCCAAGCAGGTCGAAATCCCCTGGACGCGGCGGGTGGCGCTCGCCGGTGCGCCAGCGCTCTATTATCGCGATGCCACGCTGCGTGAAACGCGCACGCCGTTCCTCGGCGCGCAACTCGACCCCGCCAAGTCCGCCGCCCTGTTCGCGGGGTCGGGTCATGATTTTGACGCGATCGCCGCCGCCGCCGATGCCGCCGCGCCGGTCGCCTCCTTTCCCCTCGCTCTGCGCCTCAAGGCGCAGGTCGCCGCGACCCGGCGCGATCTGTCCTCGCCCAATCTGATCGCCGTCATGCCCGGCAGCGATCCCACATTGCGCAACGACTATGTCGTGCTGTCCGCGCATCTCGACGGCTATGGCCTCGGCACGCCGATCAAGGGCGACACCATCTATAATGGCGCGTTCGACAACGCATCGGGCGTCGCCAGCCTGTTGGAAATCGCCAAGGCGCTCAAGGCCGGCAAAGTAAAGCCCAAACGCTCGATCCTCTTCGCCATCGTCACGGCCGAGGAAAAGGGGTTGCTGGGGTCACGCTATTTCGCGCGCCGCCCTACGGTGCCGCAGAAGGCCATCGTCGCGAACCTGAATTTCGACATGGCGCTGCCGATCTTTCCACTGACCAGCGTGACTCCGATCGGCTATGATCAAAGCTCGCTCGGCGGGGTGGCGCAGGCGGTGAGCGCGGCCATGAACCTGCCCATCACGCCCGATCCTTTCCCCGACCGCAACGTCTTCATCCGCTCCGACCAATATGCCTTCATCCGCGAAGGCATCCCCGCACTCTTCTTCAAATATGGGTTCAAGGCGGGCACGCCCGAAGCCGAAACGGAAAAAGCCTGGCGCGCGAACCTCTATCATTCGCCCTTCGATGACCTCAATCAGCCGGTGATGCCCGCCGAAACGGCAAAGCTGAACGCCTATGTGACGGCGGTGACGCTGCGGGTCGCGAACGAGGCGGCGCGACCGACATGGAATGCGGACAGTTTCTTCAAACGGTTCGCAAAATAGGCTTGGGGCGGATGGGGGCAGGGGCATGTCGCTCACCCCTTCGCCATTCCCGCGCTGCGAATGCGATAATGTGACGCGGTCCGCTCGACATGGCAGGGGGCGTGGCGTTAGATCGCGCCATGCTTCCGCCCACCGCCTCGCTCGCAACCACCATCGGCCCGGTGCTCGAAACCTTGAGCATCGTCGGCACCTTCGTCTTCGCCGCCTCCGGCGCGCTGGCCGCCGCGCGGTTGCAGCAGACGCTGGTAACCTTCGCCTTTTTCGCGCTGGTGACTGGCGTCGGCGGCGGCACGGTGCGCGATCTGCTGATCGACGCGCCGGTCTTCTGGGTCGCTGATCCCATACCCGCCATCGCTTGCATGGTCGCGGCGCTGATGGTCTGGTTCACCCCCCGCAAATTCTGGAGTGAACGCGCACTCGACTGGCTCGATGCGATCGGCCTGGCGGCCTTCGCGGTGTTCGGCGCGGCCAAGGCGATGAGCTTTGGCGTGCCGCCCTTCGTCGCCGGGATGATGGGCGTCGTCACCGGCTGCGTCGGCGGCATCATGCGCGATCTGCTGGCGGGCGAACCGTCCATCCTGCTGCGCCCCGAACTCTATGTGACCGCAGCGGCCGTCGCGTCCGGCCTGTTCGTGCTGCTGCGCTGGATCGGCCTCGACGTACCCGTCGCCGGCCTGATCGCCGCCCTGCTGGGCTTCACGCTACGTGCCATTGCGATCCGGCGCGGGCTGGGATTACCGGTGTATCGGGATGGCGAGGAATAGGCATAGCCTGAGCGAGAATAGCATCCCCTCCCGTCATGCCAGCGAACGCTGGCATCTCTCTTTCTTGTCAGCGGTGCCGCTAAGAAGTGAGATCCCAGCTTTCGCTGGGATGACGGGGTGGAATTTTACCCCCACAACCCCGCCAGCATCGCCATCACCCCGCGCTCCTCCGCCGCAGTGCGCATCCTCGGCGCGCCATAGCTGCGGCATTCCAGGCAGTCCGCGCGCACGCCCGCGCCCGTCACCAGCGCCTTGACGTCCGCAACCGCCTGCATCGCCCAGCCGCGCTGGACCATCGCCTGGCGTGCCAGCATGTCGCGTGGCGCACTCGCGTCGTCCGCGTCGCGCTCCGCCATCGCCTCGATCCATGCGGCCCAAGGTTCGGGTGCCTTCTCGATGCGATAGGCGCGCGCGGTCTTGGGGTCGATCTGCGCCCGGCGCGCAGCCTCTGCAATCGCGTCCTCCAGCCCGCCGAAGCGATCGACCAGGCCGTTCTGGCGCGCGGTCCCGCCGTCCCAGACGCGGCCCTGCGCGATGGCGTCGATCTGCTCGGGCGTCTTGCGGCGCGATTGCGCGACCAGGCCGACGAAGCGGCGATAGATATCCTCGACCCCCATCTGCATGATCGCATCGAACTGCGGCGATGTGCCGCCTGCCAGGTCCGGTTGGCCCGATAGTGGCGTGGTCGCCACGCCATCGGTGGTGACGCCCATCTTGGCGAGCGTCCCTTCAAAGCTCGGCAATATACCGAACACGCCGATCGATCCTGTGATGGTATCTGGCTCGGCAAAGATCATGTCGGCGGGCGTGGACACCCAATAGCCGCCGCTGGCCGCGACATTGCCCATCGACACGACGATCGGCAGGCCGTCCGCCTTCGCCGTCATTATGGCGCTTCGGATCTGTTCCGATGCCATGACCGAACCGCCCGGCGAATCGACGCGCACGACCAGCGCCTTTAAATCCTTTTCATTGAGCGCGGTCAGCAGCAGGTCGGAAATCGTGTCGCCTGCCGCCGTGCCGGGACCGGCCTCACCATCGACGATCTCGCCTGCGATCGTCAGCACGCCGATCTGCCCGTCATTGGCGGGCTTGCGCGCCTTTACATAGGTCGCCAGATCGACCTTCGCGAATGCACCGGCCTTGGCATCCGAAGGCTCGCCCGCAATCTCCGCCACGCGCGCGCCAAAAGCGGTGGCGTCGCCCAGCTTGTCGACCAGCCCAGCGGACAGGGCGGCGCTCGCCATATTCCCGCCTGCGGCGCGAGCGGCGGCGACCGGATCGGTCGCATAGGCGGCAATCTTCGCCTTGGGCCGTGCCTTGGCGACATCATCCTGCCAATTGCGCCACAGCACGTCCGCCAACGCCTGATTGGCCTGCTTGGCTTCGGGCGACTGGTCGGCGCGGATATAGGGTTCGACGAAGCTCTTATAGGTGCCGACGCGATAGACATGGGTGTTGACGCCCAGCTTGTCGATCAGCCCCTTATAATAGAGGTTCGACCCGCCCCGTCCCATGATCGCGACGCCGCCCAGCGGATCGCTCCACGCCTCGCTCGCATGGGCGGCAAGCTGATAGCTGTCGTCGGTATAAAGCATGGCATAGGCCAGCACCGGTTTCTTCGCGGCGCGTAGGCCGTCCAGCGCTTCGCCGACGCGGGCGAGGGCGACCTGTCCGCCGCCCATGAAGCCATCCAGGTCCAGCACCACGGCCTTGACCTTGGTGTCGGCCCTGGCTGCTTCCAGCGCCGCGACGATGTCGGAGAGGCGATATTCCTTCATGTCGGGGCCGGAACCGGACAGCAGCGAAAAGGGATCGATGTCAGCAGGCTGCTCGACGATCGTCCCGTCGAGGTCGAGCAGCAGCGCGCCTGCACTGACGCTGGCCACCGGCTTTGGCGAAAAGGAGAGGGCGGCGTATAGCGCACCGAAGAACAGCAGCAGGAACAGCAGCACCAGCCCGTCCTTGATCGCCACCAATATGCGCCATGCGCCCTTCACAAATGCCAAATGCCGCTTCCTTCTACCCTGTCCGCCATGGCTACCCCATCGCCCGATCGACTGCAATGTGGGCGCGATGCGGGCGGCTGCAACCTTGCGCCCCCGATTTTGGTTGCTATGGGGATCGTTGCATAATCACGGCCTACCTTTCCCCGTTCGCCCTGAGCCTGTCGAAGCCTGTCCTGAGCGCCTGCCTTGGCAGGCAGTCGAAGGGGGCCGCACTTCTTGAAGAGAAGGACAAGGCTTCGACAAGCTCAGGGCGAACGGGTGTGGGGGCAGCGATTTATGCGATAATCCCGTCATGGGACTTACATGTTCGCTCTTGTGCAGGAGACGTGCCCGATGCCCACTCTCGTCCTTATCCGTCACGGCCAATCGTCGTGGAACCTGGAAAATCGCTTCACCGGCTGGTGGGATGTCGATGTGACTGAAAAGGGCGTGGGCGAAGCGCGCGCCGCAGGTCAGTTGATGAAGGAGAAGGGGCTGGATTTCGATCAATGCTATACCTCGCTTCAAACCCGCGCGATCAAGACGCTCAATCTGGCGCTGGAGGAAATGGGGCGGCTGTGGCTGCCGGTCGAAAAGGACTGGCGTCTGAATGAGCGCCATTATGGCGGCCTCACGGGCCTCAACAAGGCGGAGACGGCGGCCAAGCATGGCGATGATCAGGTCCAGATCTGGCGCCGCAGCTTCGACATTCCGCCGCCAGCGCTCGAAGCGGGCAGTGAGTTCGACCTCAGCCAGGACCGCCGCTATGCGGGCATCGCGATTCCCGCGACCGAAAGCCTCAAGGACACGATCGCCCGCGTCCTGCCCTATTGGGACGCGACGATCGCCCCCGACCTCAAGACCGGCAAGCGCGTGTTGATCTCCGCCCACGGCAATTCGCTGCGCGCCTTGGTCAAGCATCTCTCCAACATCCCCGATGACGAGATCACCCATCTGGAAATCCCCACCGGCCAGCCCATCGTGTACGAACTGGCCGACGACCTGAGCGCCATCGACCGCTATTATCTCTCGGAACGGTAACAACATCATCCCCTCCCTTTAAAGGGAGGGGTTAGGGGTGGGTGCGAGCGCAGCGAGCTTCGGCGCTGAGATATGGCGGAGCCGCCGCTACGCGGCGGACCCACCCCCAGCCCTCCCCTCCCTGGAAGGAGGGGAGGATTAGCATTGCCCCCCGGCGGCCTGCCCGCTAAGGGGCTTTGCTTTCCGAGCGGCACCGTAGCGGCCGCGCCATGAGGGGAAGCACGGACATGAGCGGGGCAATCGAGGTCGGCATCATCATGGGCTCGCGGTCCGACTGGGACACGATGCGCCACGCCGCCGACACGCTCACCGCGCTCGGCGTCGCCCATGAATGCAAGGTCGTGTCCGCGCACCGCACCCCCCAACGCCTTTACGACTATGCGACCGGCGCAGTCAGCCGTGGCCTGAAAGTCATCATCGCTGGCGCAGGCGGCGCCGCGCATTTGCCGGGCATGTGCGCGTCGATGACGCGGCTGCCGGTGCTGGGCGTGCCGGTCGAATCGAAGGCGCTCAAGGGCATGGATTCGCTGCTCTCGATTGTCCAGATGCCGGGCGGCATCCCCGTGGCGACGCTGGCGATCGGCAAGCCTGGCGCGATCAATGCCGGGCTGCTCGCCGCCGCCATCCTCGCCACCAATGATCCGGCGCTCGCCGACCGGCTCGACGCCTGGCGCGCCAAACAGACCGACGCGGTCGCCGAAACGGTCGAGGACTGATCGCGCCCATGACCACCATCCCGCCCGGTTCGACCATCGGTATCCTTGGCGGCGGCCAACTCGGCCGGATGATCGCCATCGCCGCCGCGCAGCTCGGCTATCGCACCCATATCTTCGCGCCCGATGAGAGTGGCCCGGCCGCCGACGTCTCGTCGCGCTGGACGCGGGGCGAATATGACGATCCACACGCGCTGGCGGCCTTTGCCGATAGCGTCGATGTCGTCACTTATGAGTTCGAGAATATCGCCCCCTCGGCGGTCGAAACGCTGGCGGGCCATGGCCTTGTCCGCCCCGGCGCGCAGGCGCTGCGCGTGGCGCAGGACCGGCTCGCCGAAAAGCGCTTCGTCTGCGATCTGGGCGGGCTGACCGCGCCCTTCGCCCCGGTCGACAGCCTGGACGATCTGGAAGCGGCGATCGCGACGATCGGCAGCCGCGCGATCCTGAAAACCAACCGCATGGGCTATGATGGCAAGGGGCAGGCGCGTCTGCACGAACCGGGCGACGCGGTCGGTGCCTGGAACGCCATCGGTCGCCAGAGCGCGATCCTCGAAGGCTTCGTCACCTTCGCGGAGGAATTTTCGGTCATATTGGTGCGCGGCGTCGATGGCGAAGTCCGCTTCTGGGACAGCGCCGCCAATGTCCATGTCGACGGCATTCTCGACACGTCGATCGCGCCCGCCGGGCCGCTGATCGAGGGGCAGGTGCCCGCCGCTCGCGCCCTGGCGCGCCAGATTGCCGACGCGCTCGACTATGTCGGCGTGCTGACCTGCGAATTTTTCGCCAGCGCCGATGGCCCGGTCTTCAACGAAATGGCCCCGCGCGTCCATAATAGCGGCCACGGCACGATCGAGGGTGCATTGACCAGCCAGTTCGAAAATCACGTTCGCGCGATTTGCGGCCTGCCGCTGGGCGACACTGCGCTCGCCGCGCGCCGGGTGGAAATGCGCAACCTGATCGGCGACGCCGCGCATGATTGGGCCGCGATCCTCTCCGATCCGGCCAATCATCTGCACCTCTATGGCAAGGAAGAAGCCCGGCCGGGCCGCAAGATGGGCCATGTGACGCAGCTGGCGCTGTGACTGAAATCACGCTCATCCTCGCCCGCGCCGACAATGGCGTGATCGGCCGGGATGGTGACCTGCCCTGGCGACTGCCTGCCGACCTCAAACGCTTCAAGGCGCTGACGCTGGGTCACCCGATGATCATGGGCCGCAAGACGTTCGACAGCCTGCCGGGCCTGCTGCCGGGCCGCCGCCACATCGTCCTGACCCGCGACCGGGCCTGGACCGGGGCAGGGGCCGACGTGGCGCATGATGTGGCGGGCGCGCTGGCACTGGCCGATGCGCCCAGCGTCATGGTCATCGGCGGCGCGGAAATCTACCGCCTGTTCCTGCCGCTGGCACACCGGATCGAACTGACCGAAGTGCATCTGGAAGCGGAAGGCGACGCCAGCATCGCCTATCCCGACCCGGCCGACTGGGTGGAAGTCGCCCGCGACCCTCATCCCGCGCTCGACGGCCGCCCCGCTTATAGTTTCGTGACGCTGGTGAAAAATTGCGGACTTTGAAAATCCGTTCGGGCTGAGCTTGTCGAAGCCTTCGGCCGAGCGCAGCGAGGTCCAAGCCCCTTCGCTCTGCTCAGGGCGAACGGAGCGCTAGTGGATCGCCAATTGCCACGTCCATCCCACCCCCCTATAGGCCGCGCCATGGAGCGGTTGACAAGCAGCGCCCCGGTTCCGGCGCATCTGCGCGGGGCCGTCATGGCGCTGGGCAATTTCGATGGATTTCATGCCGGGCATCAGGCCGTGGTCGGCCACGCTGTCGCGCGCGCGCGGGCGGAGGGTCGCCCGGTCATCGTCGCGACCTTTGATCCGCACCCGATGCGCCTGTTCCGGCCCGACACGCCCCATTTCCGCCTGACTACGCTCGACCAGCGGCAGGCGCTGTTCGCCGCCGCCGGGGCCGACGCGATGCTGGTCTTCGCCTTCACGCCAGAGCTTGCCGCGCTCGACCCGCAGGCTTTCGTCCGCCTGCTTGTCCAGGATATGGGCGTAGCGGGCGTCGTCACCGGACAGGATTTCACCTTCGGCAAGGGCCGCGCCGGATCGGTCGCGGTGCTGGCGGAACTCGGCGCAGCTTCGGGCCTATGGACGCAGGCAGTTGCCCCGGTCGCCGATGCCAGCGGCGACATCATCTCCTCCACCCGCATCCGCACTGCGTTGCAGGCGGGCGATTGCGCCAGCGCCACCCGGCTGCTGACCCGACCCTTCACCATCGAAGGCGTGGTGCAGCATGGCGACAAGCTCGGCCGTACCATCGGCTTCCCCACCGCCAATATCGACATGGGCGATTATCTGCGCCCGGCCTATGGCATTTACGCGGTGCGTGGGCTGCTGCCAGACGGGCGAGTGCTCGACGGCGCGGCGAACCTGGGCATCCGGCCTATGTTCGACCCGCCCAAATTGCTGCTGGAGCCGCATTTCTTCGATTTCGCCGAAAGCCTCTATGACCAGCGCATCGCAGTGCAACTGATCGCCTATCTTCATGCCGAACGCGCCTATGACGGGCTGGACGCCTGATGAACGGCATTGCCCAGGACTGCGTCGATGCACGGCAAATCCTTGCGGGCCAAAACCTTGCGGGAACGCCCCACCTCGCCTAAGGCACGGGCCACGTTTTTTCACCCGTTCGGGCTGAGCCTGTCGAAGCCTTCTCCTTTTTCCTGAAAGAAGAATGGCCCTTCGACAGGCTCAGGGCGAACGGATTTTGGTTGTTCTGGAACCCCATGACCGACGCACCTGACTATAAGTCCACCGTATTCCTGCCGCAGACCGACTTCCCGATGAAGGCGGGCCTTGCGCAAAAGGAACCGGCGATCGCCGCGCAGTGGGAGGCGATGGACCTCTATGGCAAGCTGCGCGAAAAGCGCGCCGGGCGCGAACGCTTCATCCTGCATGACGGCCCGCCCTACGCCAATGGCGACATCCATATGGGCCATGCGATGAACAAGGTGTTGAAGGACATCATCGTCCGCAGCCAGTCGCTGCTAGGCAAGGATGCGCCCTATGTGCCCGGCTGGGATTGCCACGGCTGCCGATCGAATGGAAGATCGAGGAAGAATATCGCAAGAAGAAGCTGAACAAGGACGAGGTGCCCGCGCAGGAATTCCGCGCCCAATGCCGCGCCTATGCCGACCGCTGGGTGGGCGTGCAAAAGGAACAGTTCAAGCGTCTGGGCGTCATGGGCGACTGGGCCGATCCGTATCTGACCATGAAGTTCGACGCCGAAGCGACCATCGTCGGCGAACTGCTGAAATTCGCGGAAAGCGGTCAATTGTACCGCGGCGCGAAGCCGGTGATGTGGTCGCCCGTGGAGAAGACCGCGCTGGCCGAAGCGGAGGTCGAATATGAGGACGTCACCTCGACCCAGATCGATGTCGCGTTCGAGATCGTGGAAGCGCCGAACGCGCCTGAACTGGTCGGTGCTCATGCAGTGATCTGGACGACGACCCCCTGGACGATCCCGGTGAACCAGGCGATCGCTTATGGGGAAGAGATTGAATATGTTCGGGTTGAGTTGTTACCCGGCGTGCAATCTGTAAATAGCGACCCGCTCGTGGTTCTTCGGACGCCAGAATTTCACGTCTTTGACACCCAAGAATATTTGGTAGCTAGTCAGCTTCTACCCGAATTTCTAGCGCGTCTGTCTAAGAGCTACACCGACATTGTTGTAGCTAACAGCTGGGGGACTGAAGCACGGTTCACGGCGAAGATCCATCAAACCTTCAAAGGCACCGACCTCGCCGGTGCTATCGCGCGCCACCCCATGGCCAAATCCCTCCGTCATCCCGGCGAAAGCGGGATCCCGCTTCTTCTTTCGAAGGCGGCGAAGGCAGTGGGACCCCGGATCAAGTCTGGGGTGACGACAAAGCGCAACTCGGCTTCTTCGATCGCCCGCGTCCCTTCCTCCCCGCCGACCACGTCACCACCGACGCGGGCACGGGCCTGGTCCATATGTCCCCCGACCATGGCGAAGAGGATTTCATCGCCTGCAAGAAGCTCGGCATCGATCCCGTCTTCGCGGTGAACGATGCAGGCTTCTACCGCGACGATTGGGAATGGCTGCCGGGCCAGGGCAGCGTCATCAACACCAAGTTCAACGGCGTGGACGGCCCGATCTGCACCGACCTGCGCGCCGCCGGTGCGCTGCTCTCGGCCAGCGACTTCCGCCACAGCTATCCCCATAGCTGGCGGTCGAAGGCGCGGATCATCTACCGCTGCACCCCACAATGGTTCATCCCGATGGACAAGCCATCGGGCAACACCATGCCCGACTATCCGCTGCCCCCGCTGGAGCCGATCACCGGCGCGCTGGCGACGGCCCTGCCGACCAACGGCCCGACCCTGCGCGGCGTCGCGCTCGACGCGATCCAGAACACCCGCTGGGTGCCGGAACGCGCGCGCAATCGCATCAATGCGATGGTCAGCGATCGCCCCGACTGGGTGATCAGCCGCCAGCGCGCCTGGGGCGTCCCCATCGCCCTCTATGTCCATCGCAAGAGCGGCCAGTATCTCGTTGATCCGGCGGTCAATGCCCGCATCATCGATGCTTTCAGGGCGGCCGGTGCCGACGCCTGGTTCGGCGCCGATCATCAGGCGCTGCTCGGTCCCGATTATGACCTGGCCGACTATGAAGTCGTGACCGACATTCTCGACGTCTGGTTCGACAGCGGCTCGACCCATAGTTTCGTCGTGGAGGCCCGCTATGGCGAAGGCACCCGCGCCGACCTCTATGTCGAAGGGTCCGATCAGCATCGCGGCTGGTTCCAATCCTCGCTGCTCGAATCGAGTGGCACGCGCGGCCGCGCGCCCTATGACGCGGTGCTGACCCACGGCTTCGCGCTCGACGGCACGGGCAAGAAAATGTCCAAGTCGCTTGGCAATGTGGTCGATCCGCTCAAGATCATGGCCGAAAGCGGCGCTGACATCTTGCGCGTCTGGGTCGCCAGCACCGACTATTTCGACGATGTCCGCATCGGCAAGGAAGTGCTCGCTGGGTCGTCCGACGCCTATCGTAAATTGCGCAATACATTCCGCTACATGCTCGGCGCTCTTGCCGATTATGATGAAGCGACCGAAGCCGTTTCCTACGCCGACATGCCCGAACTGGAACGCTATATGCTCCATCGGCTGGCCGCGCTGGATGCGGAACTGAAGTCGGTCGTGGACAAGGCGGCGGATAGCGACAATTGGCTCGAATTCAGCCGCTACACCCGCGCCTTGTTCGACTTCGCCAATAGCGACCTCTCGGCCTTCTTCTTCGATATCCGCAAGGACTGCCTCTATTGCGACGCGCCGTCCGACCCGAAGCGGCGCGCCTATCGCACCCTGCTCGACACGCTGTTCCACGCGCTCGTCCGCTATGCCGCGCCGATCATCCCCTTCACCGCCGAGGAAGTGTGGCAAAGCCGCTTCCCAAGTGACGAAGACAGCGTCCATTTCCTGGAATGGCCGGAGATCGACCGTCATTGGATCGACCGCAGCCTTGACGAAAAATGGCGCGAATTGCGCACCCAGCGCGAGCAGGTGAACGAAGCGATCGAGCCGCTGCGCCGCGAAAAGATCGTCCGCTCCAGCCTCGACGCCGACGTCACCATGGGCGAACTGCTCGCGGTGGGCGATGTCGATTTCGCCGAAGTCGCGATCGTCGCGCGCGTGACCATGGGGCAGGGGGATGGCATCATCGTCCAGCCCAGCACATGGCATAAATGCGGCCGCTGCTGGCGCAAACTGCCCGAAGTCGCCACCGACGGCACGCTCTGCAACCGCTGCGACGCGGTGCTGGCGGGATGAGCGTCAACCACCGCCCGCTGGGCCTGACCGTGGCGATCGTGACGCTCGCGCTCGACCAGCTCATCAAATATACCGTCACCTATCCGCTGGCGCTGAAAAGCCGCGCGGATATCGGCATCGAAATCCTGCCGATCTTCCGCCTGCGCTGGCTGGAAAATCGCGGTGTCTCGATGGGCTTCTTCCACGCCGATACCGACCTGATGCGCTGGGCGCTCGTGGGCATGACCATCCTGATCGCGGGGTTCGTTGCCGTATGGATGTGGCGCGAAAAGGCGCGGCAGGATGTCGCTGCGCTGGGGCTGGTGCTGGGTGGTGCGATCGGCAACATCGTCGACCGGATGCGGCTCGGCTATGTTATTGATTATGCCGATCTACATTTTGGTGAGTGGCGGCCCTTCCTGATTTTCAACCTGGCCGATGCGGCCATCACCATCGGGGTGCTGATCCTGCTTGCGCGGGCGTTGCTGCTGCGCGACAAGGACGCAAAGACGGAGACTTTGAAGTAATGCGTAAATTGATCCTCGCCGCCGGTCTGCTCACCACCCTGTCCGCCTGTGGCGGCGGCGGCGGCCTGTATAATCGCCAGCGCCCCGACGAATTCGCCGTCTCGCGCCAGGCCCCTCTGGTCGTCCCGCCCGATTTCGCGCTCGTTCCGCCCGCGCCCGGCTCCCCGTCGGCCGCTTCGGTCGATTCGGGCAAGGCTGCGATGGACGCCATGTTCGGCGGCCCGGCCCAGCGTAGCGCCACCGAAACCGCGACCCTGAACGCCGCCGGTCGCGCCAACGCGGCCCCCGGCATCCGCTCCTCGGCGGGCGATCCGGCCACTGAAGTCGTGGAGAAGGGCGCCACCACCCGCGACATCATCGCCGCCCCCGAAGGCGACGGCCAGGACGCCAGGGCCGTAACGCCCACCCCGCAGCCGTAAGCGACAAAAAAAGGGGCCGATCGGCCCCTTTTTCCTATCTGCGTCACTCTTCCTAGATCCTCCCCTGGCAGGGGAGGTGGCAGGGCGCAGCCCTGACGGAGGGGTGTCCCGCCCTCGCTAGGGCGATACCCCACCACTGCTCATCACACTAAGCCCGCGCTTCCGTGCCAATCCCCGCGCTATTATGGCGCAGCGCGGTCAGCACCGTGTCGATGATCGCATCGGCATCCAGCCGCGCATCGGCATATTGTTTTTCAGGCTTGTCCTGATCCTGGAAAATATCCGGCAGGCGCAGGGTGCGGATTTTCAGCCCCGCATCGGTCAGCCCCAGGTCGCTCGCCAGCGTCAGCACATGCGCGCCCAGGCCGCCGATCGCGCCTTCCTCGATCGTCACGGCGACCTCATGGGTGGCCAGCAACCGACGGATCATCGCTTCGTCGAGTGGCTTGGCGAAGCGCAGATCGGCGACGGTGGTGGACAAGCCCCTGGCCTCCAACACCTCTGCGGCCTTGAGCGCTTCTTCCAACCGCGTGCCGAGCGAGAGGATCGCGACCTGCCGCCCTTCGCGCATGATCCGGCCCTTGCCGATCGCCAGCCGTTCGGGCGTTTCGGGCATCGCCACCCCGGTGCCGTTGCCGCGCGGATAGCGTAGCGCGATCGGCCCGCTATCATGCATCGCGGCGGTGTGCGTCATATGCACCAGTTCCGCCTCGTCCGCCGCCGCCATCACCACCATATTGGGCAAAGTGGCGAGATAGGTGACATCGAAACTGCCCGCATGGGTCGATCCATCCGCGCCGACCAGCCCGGCCCGGTCGATCGCAAAGCGCACCGGCAGATTCTGGATCGCGACATCATGCACGACCTGATCATAGGCGCGCTGCAGGAAGGTCGAATAAATGGCGCAGAAGGGCCGCATCCCCTCCGCCGCCAGGCCCGCCGCGAATGTCACCGCATGCTGCTCGGCAATACCCACGTCGAAGATGCGATCGGGGAAGGCGAGGGCGAATTTGTCGAGCCCCGTGCCCGACGGCATCGCCGCCGTGATCGCGCACAGCTTCGGGTCGCGCTGCGCCTCGGCGATCAGCGCCTGGGCAAAGACATTTGTATAGCTTGGCGGGCCGGGCGGGGCCTTCGCCTGCGTGCCCGTCACCACGTCGAATTTCTGCACGCCATGATATTTGTCGGCGGCGGCTTCGGCCGGGGCATAGCCCTTGCCCTTTTTCGTCACGACATGGACCAGGCACGGCCCCTCGGCCGCATCGCGCACATTTTCCAGCACGGGGATCAACTGGTCCAGATTATGGCCATCGACCGGCCCGACATAATAGAAGCCCAGTTCCTCGAACAAGGTGCCGCCCATCGCCATGCCACGCGCGAACTCATCGGTCTTGCGCGCCGCATTATGCAGCGGTCGGGGCAGCTTGCGCGCCAGTTTCTTGGCCAGGTCGCGCAGCCCCAAAAAACTCGCGGCTCGTCACCAGCCGCGCCAGATAGCCAGACAGGCCGCCCACCGGCGGCGCGATCGACATGTCATTGTCGTTGAGGATGACGACCAGCCGATTGCCCGCCGCCTGCGCATTGTTCATCGCTTCATAGGCCATGCCCGCCGACATCGCGCCGTCGCCGATTACGGCGATGCCCTTGCCCGGCCGGTCCTGCATCTGGTTGGCGATGGCAAAGCCCAGCGCCGCGCTGATCGAGGTCGAGCTATGCGCCGCGCCAAACGGATCATAGTCGGATTCGGTGCGCTTGGTGAAGCCCGACAGCCCGCCGCCCTGACGCAAGGTGCGGATGCGGTCGCGCCGTCCAGTCAGGATCTTGTGCGGATAGCATTGGTGGCCGACATCCCACACCAGCTTGTCGCGCGGCGTGTCGAACACATAATGGATGGCGGTGGTCAGTTCCACGACGCCCAGGCCCGACCCCAGATGGCCGCCCGTCACGCCCACGGCAGAAATCACCTCCTGCCGCAACTCGTCGGCCAGCTGCGGCAACTGGTCGGGCTTGAGGGTGCGCAGGTCGGATGGCCAGATGACCTGGTCGAGCAACGGCGTTTGCGGGCGATCATTCATGAAAGGCATAGACTCGTGTAGGCGCTGGGGCGGTGGGGCAGGCGGCGCGATGCGTCGGTCACGCCGCGCATTTCGCACAGGTGCCCAATATTTCGATCACCGGCCGTTCGGGCTTGAAGCCTTCCTGCTCGGCGACGGCACGGACTTCGTTGGTCACCTTGTCATCATCGACATGGGTCGCCTGCTTGCAATTGCGGCACACCAGGAAGATGCAGTCGTGGTGACAGCCAGGATGCGCGTTGGCGATATAGGCATTGGCGCTCTCCACCCGCATCGCGATATTGTTCGTCACGAACAGGTCGAGGATGCGATAGACGCTGTTGGGCGCCACCCGCTTGCCCCGCGCCTGCGACACCGTATCGGCGATGTCATAGGCGGATGCGGGCTTTTCCTCGGCCGTCAGCGCGTCGAAGATCGCGGCGCGCATCGGCGTCCATTGTTCGCTCTGGGCTTCCAACGTGCGGCGCGCGGCATCGGCCAATTTGGTGCCGGTCGGCTCATGATGATGATGTTTATGGTCGGCCATCGGGTCAATCTAGGCCGGGCCGGGGCCGGGGGCAAGGGCAGGCTGTCAGCGCTGCCCGAACTGCCATGCCGCCCACAGCCAGCCACCGATCATCAGCACCCCGCCGATCGGCGTAATCGCCCCCAGCCAGCGGGGCGCGCCCAGCGCCATGGCATAGAGGGTCAGCGCGAAAATCGCCGCGCCGATCAGCAGCACCACCGCCGCGCCGCGCGCCACGCCCATGATGGTGATCGCCGCGACGGCATGGATCAATTGATAGACGCCGCCAGTGCGCAGCCACTCCACCGCCTTGGGATCGCTCACCCCATGCGCGCCGAACGCCCCCGCGCCGATGGCGATCGCAGCGGACAGGGCCGCCAGCACAGCAATCATGTCTTTTCTCCATCGCCGCGCGTCAGCAGCCGCATGCCCTTTCCGGGCCGGTAGATCAGGTCTTTGCCGGAGATCAGGTCGCCATGCTCGATCTGCAGCGCCAGCCTCTGCTCGTCATTGGCGCGATATTGCCGCTCGACCTCTTCGACTTCCTCGGCCGGCACGCCCAGCGCCTGCATCGCCTGCACCCCCATGCAGATCGCCGATTCATAGACTTCGCGCACGACCCCGGCCAGGTCCATATTCCGAAGCGCCAGCAATTGCTTGCGGTCGAAGGCGCGCACCATCAGCGCGGCCTGCGGAAAGGCCTCGGCGATCGGCTGGAGCGCGCGATTGTCGAGCGAAGGATCGTCGATGCAGAAAGCGATCAGCCGCGCCTCGTCCGCCCCCGCGCGGTGCAGCAGGTCGATGCGCGTGCCATCGCCATAATAGACCTTCGTGTCGAACCGCTGCGACACTTCGATCTGCGCGGGCTTCTTGTCGATCGACACGACAGCAAAGCCATGGCCGATCAGCATCTGCGCGACCGTCTGCCCGAATCGGCCATAGCCCACGATGATGGCGGTGCCACGCGGCGCGCCGTCGGGCCCGGGCAGGTCCGCGCCGTCCCGTGGCGCGGCAAATTCGAACCGGCGGGCGAACAGCATCAGGAACGGCGTCGTCGCCATGGAGAAGGTGACGATCGCGCTGAACAGGCTGGACGCTGCGGGCGCGATCAGCATCGCGCCCTGCGCCTGCGCGAACAGGACGAAACCGAATTCGCCCCCTTGCGACAGCAGCAGCCCCGCACCCAGTGCCGGTCGCCAATCCATGCCGAACAGCCGGGCGAGGCCGGTGATGATCGCTGCCTTGGTCGCGACCAGAATCAACGCCATGCCGATGACGAACACCGGATTGGCCGCTACGGTCTTGAGGTCCAGCACCATGCCGACCGCCAGGAAGAAAAGGCCGAGCAGGATCGAGCGGAAGGGTTCGACATCGGCCTCTATCTCGTGCCGATAGGGCGAATCGGCCAGCATCACGCCCGCGACGAACGCGCCGAGCGCAGTCGAGAGGTGCAGGCTGTGCATCAAAGCCGCCGCCGCGAGTACGGTGAACAGCCCGACCACCACGAACAATTCGCGCTCGCCCAGACGCCCGACCAGTCCCAGCAACGGCCGCAGGATGAACCGCCCCGCCAGCACGAGGCCCGCAATCGCCGCGACCGTATAGCCCGCCAGCACCCATCCCGGCGGCCCGGCGGCATCGGCCGGGTTGCGCGACAGGGCGGCGATGATCGTGATCAGCGGCACGATCGACAGATCCTGGAACAACAGGATCGAAAAGGCCTTCTCGCCAAAGGGCGAGTTGATCCGGCCGCTGGACTTAAGCCCCGGCAGCACCTGCGCCGTGGACGACAGCGCCAGCGGCAAGCCCAGCGCAATGGCCGCGCCCCAGGTAAAGCCGGTGAAATAGAAGATGATCGCCGTCAGCACGCAACCGCACAGCACCACCTGCGCCAGGCCCAGCGCGAAGATGTCGCGCTTCAACCGCCACAGCCGCGCCGGATTAAGTTCGAGCCCGACGAGGAACAGCAGCAGCACGATACCGATTTCGGCAATCGCCAGTTTCGATTCGCCGCCGCCGACCAGCCCCAGCCCCTGCGGCCCGACCACCGCGCCCGCGACCAGATAGCCCAGCACCGCACCCAGTCCGAACCGGCGAAACAGCAGGACGAATAATACGGCGGCCCCCAGCAGGATGACGCCTTCCGACAACAGCATGTCGGTGGCGCTGACCGGAATGGGCAGGGGGGCAGGCATAATCTGCATCAGGCGTCCGCCATCCGCGCGGCTTCGGCTATCGCTTCAAAGCCAAGGCGAATGGACGCATGGCGCGCCGGATAGCCGCGCGCCGGGGCCAACACGCCCAAGCCCGGCCAGAAATCCAGATCCTCGCTCGCGCCCGACAGATAGGCAGTCAGTTTGTCGCGCGCCTCGGCGAGTTCATCCGCGCTCATCCCGATCGCCTGCGCCGCCATCAGCGACGCCGATGCTTGCCCCAGCGCGCAGGCCTTCACGTCCAGCCCCATCTCGGCCAACCGCCCGTCCGCCATCGCCACATCGACCACGATGCGCGACCCACAGGTCGGCGACCGTTTCTCGACGCTCGCCTGCGGTTCGGGCAGGCGGGCATGGTGCGGGATGCTGGCGGCGAGCCGCAATATGTCTTTGTTATACAGGGGAGCGCTCATCCCGTCCCATGTAGGACAGGATCGTCGCGGGGTGAAGGCGGGGAATAGCGTCCTTCGAAATTAGCGCGGCGACCATTGTCTCCCCACGTCCGGCGGCTTATCGCGCCCCCATGAAGATTCTGGTCGATGCCGATGCCTGCCCCGTCAAGGAGGAGATCTACAAGGTCGCCTTTCGCCATGCCGTGCCGGTCACGATCGTCAGCAACAGCCCGATCCGCATCCCCGCGCACGACCTGCTCGACCGGGTGGTGGTCAGCGACGGCTTCGATGCGGCCGATGACTGGATCGCGGAGCGGGCGGATGCGGGAACCGTCTGCATCACCGCCGACATCCTGCTCGCTGATCGCTGCCTCAAGGCTGGCGCGGTGGTGATCTCGTCCATCGGCAAGCCCTTCACCCATAGTTCCATCGGCGCAGCGATCGCGACCCGCGCGATCATGGCGGATCTGCGCGCGGGCGGCGATCAGATCGGCGGGCCACCGCCTTTCGGCAAGGCCGACCGATCGCGCTTTCTCTCGGCGCTGGACGAGGCGCTGGTGCGCCTGAAGCGGGGCCGATAATGGCGGATTGGGACGCGATCATCCTGGGCGCAGGCGCGGCGGGGATGATGTGCGCGGCGATAGCGGGCCAACGGGGCAGGCGGGTGCTGCTGGTCGATCATGCCGATCAAGTGGGCAAGAAAATCCTCATTTCCGGCGGTGGCCGGTGCAACTTCACCAACATCCACACCGCGGCCGACCGCTATCTGTCCGCCAACCCCCATTTCGCCAAATCGGCGCTGGGCCGCTATAGCGCGCAGGATTTCATCGCGCTCGTCGACCGCTATGGCATCGCCTGGCATGAAAAGACGCTGGGGCAATTATTCTGCGATGGTTCGGCCAAGCAGATCGTTGCGATGCTGGAAGAGGAATGCGCCATCGGCGGTGTCACCATGGCGCTGGCCCAGCCCGTGGGCGACGTCACCCATGGCGACGGCCTCTACCGGGTCAAGCTGGGCGCGGTCGACCATCGCGCCCCCGCCTTGGTGCTGGCGACCGGCGGGCCATCCATCCCCAAAATGGGCGCGACCGGCTTTGCCTATGATGTCGCGCGACAGTTCGGCCTTGCCATCATCCAGCCACGCCCTGCGCTCGTCCCTTTCACGCTGGGCGAAGAGGAGGCGCTGTTCCAAGCGCTGTCGGGCGTTTCCGCCCCCGTCGAAGTGCGCTGGAACAAGACCCGCTTTCGCGAGGCGGCGCTCTTCACCCATCGCGGCCTGTCCGGCCCGGCCATGCTTCAGATCAGCAGCTATTGGCAGCATCGCACCCCCATTCAGGTCGATTTCCTGCCCGACCTCGATGCCGACTGGCTCCTCCAAGCGAAACGGGACCGCCCCCGCGCTTCCTTACGCAAGGTGGTAGGGCAGGCGCTGACCGAAAGGCTCGCCGACGCGCTGCTTGAGCGGGTCGGGCTTGAAGGCGAAATGGGCAATCTCTCCGACAAGGCGCTGCGCCAATTGAGCGCCCGCCTCCACGACTGGCCCTTCGCCCCGACCGGGACGGAGGGCTATGCCAAGGCCGAAGTCACCGTCGGCGGCATCGCGACCGCTGGCCTGTCCTCTCGCACGATGGAGGCCAACAAAATGCCCGGCCTTTATGCCATCGGCGAAGCTGTGGACGTTACCGGCTGGCTCGGCGGCTATAATTTCCAATGGGCCTGGGCCAGCGGCTGGGCGGCGGGGCAGGCGGTCTGACCGCCGCCGTCCCCCTCACTCCACCTTCGCGAAAATCGCCATGATCGCTTCCAGCGCCGCCGGGCTTTCGATCGTCGCTGGCATCGCGATCATCTCCCCCGCCGCGACCTGACGCAGCGCCGCGCGCAAGATCTTGCCTGACCGCGTCTTGGGCAGCGCACCCACGATATGCACGTCCTTCAGCGCCGCCACCGGCCCCAGTTCGTCGCGCACCGCCTTGATGATCTCGGCCCGTAGCGTCGCCGCGTCCCACGCGCCCGTCCGCGCAACGACGAAGGCCATCGGCACCATGCCCTTCAACGCATCGTCCACGCCGATCACCGCGCATTCGGACACCAGCGGGTGGCAGGCGACGATCTGTTCCATCTGCCCGGTCGACAGCCGGTGGCCCGCGACATTGATGATGTCGTCGGTGCGCCCCATGATGTTGACGAAGCCATCGGCATCGACATGGCCCGCATCGCCCGTCTCATAATGGCCGGGAAAACCGGCAAAGGCCTTGGCGAAGCCCGCTTCATTGTTCCACAATCCCGCATAGCAGCCCGGCGGCAGCGGCAGCGTCATCACCACATTGCCCGTTTCGCCCGGCGCGACGTCCGCGCCGCCATCGTCCACCACGCGAAAGCCATAGCCCGGCACCGGAAAGCCTGCGCTGCCCGCCTTGCGCCGCGTATCGCCCAGGCCAAAGCAGGTCGCGAGCGCTGGCCAGCCCAATTCCGTCTGCCACCAATGGTCGATCACCGGCAGTTTGAGCTGCGCTTCGGCCCAATGGATCGTGTCCGGGTCCGCCCGCTCGCCCGCCAGGAACAGCGCGCGCAAATTGCCCGTGCCGATCTGGCGGATATAGTCGCCCTCCGGGTCTTCCTTACGCACCGCGCGGATCGCGGTGGGCGCGGTGAAGAAGATGCGGACATCGTTGCGGACAATGGTCCGCCAGAATGTGCCAGCGTCCGGCGTTCCCACCGGCTTGCCCTCGAACAACAATGTCGTCGCGCCCGCCAGCAACGGCCCATAGGCGATATAGCTATGCCCCACGACCCAGCCGACATCGGACGCCGCCCAGAAAACCTCGCCCGGACGGATGCCATAGATATGCGCCATGCTCCAGGCGATGGCCACCGCATGACCGCCATTTTGCCGCACCACGCCCTTGGGGGTGCCGGTCGTGCCCGACGTATAGAGAATATAGAGCGGATGAGTCGCATCGACGGGCACGCAATCGACTGGCTCCGCCTCCGCCAGCGTGTCGGCCCAGTCGAGGTCGCGCCCCTCCTGCATCGGCGCGATCGCCTGGGGCCGTTGCAGCAGGATGACGTGCTCGATCCGGTGGGTCGCCATTTGCAGCGCCTTGTCCACCAGCACCTTGTAGGGAATGACCTTGCTGCCCTCGATCCCGCAGGATGCCGTCATCAACAGGGCTGGCGTCGCATCGTCGATCCGCTTGGCAAGTTCAGGCGCGGCGAACCCGCCGAACACCACCGAATGGATCGCGCCGATCCGCGCGCAGGCCAGCATCGCGATCACCGCCTGCGGCACCATCGGCATATACAGGATGACCCGATCGCCCTTGCCGACGCCCTGGGCGACGATCATGCCTGCCGTGCGCGCGACCTCGTCCTGCAACTGGGCGAAGGTGAAGGTCAGCCGCGTGTCCGTCACCGGGCTTTCGTAGATCAGCGCCAGATCCTCGCCGCGCCCCGCCGCGACATGGCGGTCTACCGCATTATGGCATGTGTTCATCAGGCCGCCCGCAAACCAGCCTTCGCCCTCGCTCCAGGCGCGCACCGGCGGCACCTGCCACTCGATCGCCTGCGCCGCGTCCAGCCAATAGGCTTCGCGATCGTCCTGACTGCGCATCTGTGCGTCCAGATAGGCCTGCGCCATGATTTTCTCTCCCATGTTGGAAATAATCATGCCGTAAAGCTGTAGGAAAGGCCATTCGACGTTAGTGGGGCAGGCTACTCGGGACATAAAATAAGGGCGGCCTCCTATTGGTGACCGCCCTCAATTCCATTGTACGGGTCGCTGTACTAGTCGTCGATATTGCGCTTGAACGTCTCGGGCAGGAACAGCAGGCCGATGACCACTGTCGCTGCTGCGACGACAACCGGATACCACAGGCCGTAATAGATGTTCCCGGTCGCCGCGACCATCGCAAAGGCCGTGGTTGGCAGGAACCCGCCGAACCAGCCATTGCCGATATGATAGGGCAGCGACATCGACGTGTAGCGGATGCGGCTGGGGAAGAGTTCCACTAGCATCGCGGCGATCGGTCCGTAAACCATCGTCACCAGCATCGCGAGCGCCCACAGGATCGCCACGACGGCAACCTTGTTGATCTTCGCGGTGTCGGCCTTGGCCGGATAGCCTGCATCAACCAACCCCGCCTGCAACTGCGTCTGATAGGCCGCGATTGCCGCTTTCTTGTCCGGTCCCGCCAGCGTGGCAGCATCGGGCGCGGTCAGGCTGACGTCGCCGATCCTGACCACCGCAGGCGTGCCCGCTGCGGCTTCGACATTGTCATAGCTGACGCCGGTCTTGGCCATATAGGTCTTGGCGACGTCGCAGCTCGACGTGTCGAACTTGTTCTTGCCGACCGGATCGAACTGGAACGAACATTCCTCGCCATGGGCGACGATCGTCACCGGAGCCGACGCCTGCGCCGCTGCCAGCGCCGGGTTGGCGGCGTTGGTCAGCGCCCCGAACAGCGGGAAGTAGGTCATCGCCGCCAGCGCACAACCGCCAAGGATAATCGGCTTGCGGCCGATCTTGTCGGATAGCCAGCCGAAGAAGACGAAGAAGGGGGTGGCCAGCGCCAGCGCGATAGCGATCAGGATATTGGCCGTCGCGCCATCCACCCGCAGCGTCTTTTCCAGGAAGAAGAGCGCATAGAATTGCCCGGCATACCAGACCACCGCCTGACCCATGACCGCACCCAGCAGCGCGATGATGACCCAGCGCAGATTGCCCCATTTGCCGAAGGCTTCGGTCAGCGGTGCTTTCGACGTGGTGCCTTCGTCCTTCATCTTCTGGAAGACGGGGCTTTCGTTCAGCTGCAGGCGGATCCACATCGATACGCCAAGCAGGAAGATCGAGATCAGGAAGGGCAGACGCCAGCCCCAGGCGGCAAAGGCTTCCTCACCCAGCGCAAAGCGGAAACCGATGACCACCAGCAACGCGGCGAACAGCCCGAAGGTCGCCGTGGTCTGGATCCAGCTGGTATAGAGGCCGCGTTTGCCCTCCGGCGCATGTTCGGCGACATAGGTTGCCGCGCCGCCATATTCGCCCCCCAGCGCCAGGCCTTGCGCCAGACGCAGCACCAGCAGGATGACCGGCGCCGCAACGCCGATGCTGGCATAGTTGGGCAGGACGCCTACCGCGAAGGTCGACAGGCCCATAATGCCCATGGTGACCAGAAACGTATTCTTGCGCCCGACCATGTCGCCAATCCGCCCGAACACGATCGCGCCGAACGGCCGCACCGCAAAACCGGCGGCAAAGGCGGCAAGCGCAAAGATGAACCCCGTCGTCTCATTCACGCCCGAGAAAAACTGGGCCGAGATATAGGTGGCCAGCAGGCCGTAGAGATAGAAATCATACCATTCGAACACCGTGCCCAGCGATGACGCAGCAATGACGAGCTTCTCATTCTGCCCCGTCACGCTGCGCTTTGGCTGGCCGTCTTTATATGTTGTCGCCATCTGCCCTCTCCTTTAAAATGTATATTTCGCGGCCATTTCCAGGCGGTCCATCTGCCCCGTCAGGCCGCTGGCGACTTTGCGTTCGGCATGACGATATTCGATCCCCAGATCCAGTTGCTTGACGGGTGACCAGAATAGATTGCCCGCAACGCTATAGGATGCGACGTTGGCCAGGCCCGGCAAAGCGATGCCATCGGGATACCAGGCCTTCTGATAGGCGGCCATGACGGTCGATCGCACATTGTCCGTCCACCCCAGCTTGATTGCGGCGAAACCGGCGAAATTGTCCACGACATATAGCCGATCCGCAACCGCTGGATCATAAACGGCGTCCGGCGCGAAGCCGACCGTGAAGTAACGACCCATGCCCTGGCCATAGGTGGCGCTGAACCGAATGTCGTGCCGACCTTGCGGACCAAACGGCACCTTGCCCGCAGCGCTTACGCCCCATCCGTTGGCATTGTCGCCCATCCCGTTGGCATGCACCGCGAGCTTGCGATACAGTCCCGCAACATGCATTTCCCCGGCTTTGCCCTTATAGGCCAGCTTGGCGACCAGGTCGGGCATCCGGTCGCTATCATTATCGCCCAGCGCGGCTGACGTGGTGGTGATCGTTTCGGTCTGGGGATTTTCTGCCGCGAGATACAGGCTCCAGTCGGCGGACAGGGGCTGCCTATATTGCAATATCATCTGCCGCACGAAGATCGCGCCGTCCATCGGCCCCACGAAATCGGTGGTTTCGGGGAAATGGGCCGGGTTCTGGAACGTCGTCCATTCCTGCCCGACCAGCCAGTTGCCATAGCTGATGAAGCCCCGGCGGAAGGTCGGGGTATAGGGGTTGGTCGCCCGCTGCGCGCCCAGGGGCGCGGCGGCCAGTGCGAAGTCGAACTCGACCACGCTCTTGATCTCCTTGCCGCCCAGCGGGGTAGAGGTGCTGAACGCCAGCCGCGTCTGGCGCGCATGGCCGATGATATCGCGGCTGCTCTGGCCGCCGACCGGAATTTGTTGCGGCAGGTAGAATTCCTTGCCCAGCGATCCGCCCGGCACCGTACCATCATCATAACGGGTGGCGCTGCCGACGACCTTGACGAAACCGCCCAGCTTGAAGGTGGTGGCCCCGACTTTGAAGCCCTCGGAGGCTGGCTTGGCTTCCAGTGCGGCGACGCGGCTGTCGGCCTTTTGTGCGACCTGTGTCGATGTCTGCTGCTCGGCGCGCGCCTGCGTCAACTCGCTGCGGAGGGCCGATACGGCAGCCTCCAACTGGTTCAACCGCGCTTCCAGTTCCGCCTCGCGCGCCGTCTGCGCCATGGCCTGCGATCCGGTGGCGAGCGCTGCCGCCATCGCTCCGCTCGCAATCCCGCGCCTCAGATTTAGGAATGCCCTATGCGTCATCATCCATCCTCTCTCTGCCGCTCGCCCCTTTCTGCGAAGGGATATGGCGATCCGGCTATGACTGCATCATGCGGGTCGGCGCAGGGTGAGGATAAGGCGGACCATGGTCGCAAGTCCCTCCCACTTTGGTCGAGGATGGCGGGTTGACCTGTGTTCGTTACGCTAGTGCGAAAGAGTTTGGAGAGGCCAAGATCATGAGCGAATCCCTCTATCCCGTACCCGCGGCCCTTGCCATCGACGCGCGGGTCACGGCTACCGACGCCGCCCGCATGCATGCGCAGGCGCTTGCCGACCCCGACGCCTTCTGGCGCGATCAGGCGCAGCGGCTCGACTGGATCACCCCCTTTACCAAGGTGGACGAAAGCAGCTTCGATGAAGCCGATTTCGGCATAAGCTGGTTCGCCGACGGTCAACTCAACGTCGCGGCCAATTGTATCGACCGGCACCTGGCCGAACGCGGCGACCAGCCCGCGATAATCTGGGAAGGCGATAATCCGAGCGAGAGCCGTGTCATCACCTACCGCCAACTGCATGAGGAAGTCTGCCGCTTCGCCAATGTGCTCAAGGGGCAGGGGGTCCGTCGCGGCGACCGGGTGACGCTCTATCTGCCGATGATCCCCGAAGCCGCCTTCGCCATGCTGGCCTGCACCCGTATCGGCGCGGTCCACTCGATCGTCTTCGGTGGCTTCTCGCCCGATAGCCTCGCCAGCCGCATCCGCGACTGCGACTCCCGCCTCGTCATCACCGCCGACGAAGGGCTGCGCGGAGGCAAGGCCGTGCCGTTAAAGGCCAATGTCGATGCGGCACTCGCCCACTGCACGTCGGTTGAAACCGTCATCGTCGTCCAGCGCACCGGCGCGGATGTGCCGATGGTGGAAGGGCGCGACCTGTTCTACGGCCCCGCCCGCGATGCCGCCGCGACCGATTGTGCGCCCGAAGCGATGGGCGCGGAAGACCCGCTGTTCATCCTCTATACCTCCGGCTCCACCGGCACGCCCAAGGGCGTCCTGCACAGCACGGGCGGCTATCTGCTCTGGGCGGCGATGACCCATGCCCAGGTGTTCGATTACCGACCCGGCGAAGTCTATTGGTGTACCGCCGACATCGGCTGGGTCACCGGCCACAGCTATGTCGTCTATGGTCCGCTCGCGAATGGCGCGACGACGCTGATGTTCGAAGGCGTGCCCAACTATCCCGACCACAGCCGCTTCTGGCAGGTCTGCGATAAATGGAACGTCTCCATCTTCTACACCGCGCCGACTGCGCTGCGCGCCCTGATGCGCGAAGGCGACGCCTTCGTGCAGGCGACCAGCCGCGCCTCGCTGCGCATCCTGGGCAGCGTGGGCGAACCGATCAATCCGGAAGCCTGGCAATGGTATCACCGGGTCGTCGGCGAAGGCCGCTGCCCGATCGTCGATACTTGGTGGCAGACCGAAACCGGCGGCATCCTCATCGCCCCGCTGCCCGGTGCGACCGACTTGAAGCCGGGGTCGGCGACCAAGCCGTTGTTCGGCGTCCACCCCCTACTGGTCGATGCCGATGGCAAGGAACTGGACGGCGCGACCGAAGGCAATTTGTGCATCGCCAAAAGCTGGCCCGGCCAGATGCGCACTGTCTATGGCGACCATGAGCGGTTCTTCCAGACCTATTTCACGACCTACCCCGGCCGCTATTTCACCGGCGACGGTGCCCGCCGCGATGCTGATGGCTATTATTGGATCACCGGCCGGGTCGATGACGTCATCAATGTGTCCGGCCACCGCATGGGCACCGCCGAGGTCGAAAGCGCGCTCGTCGCCCATGCGAAAGTCGCCGAAGCCGCCGTGGTCGGCATGCCGCACCCGATCAAGGGGCAGGGCATCTACGCCTATGTGACGCTCAATGCGCATGACGAGCCGTCGGAAGAGCTGCGCAAGCAACTGGTCGCCTGGGTCCGCACCGAAATCGGTCCGATCGCCACGCCCGACATCATCCAGTTCGCCCCCGGCCTGCCCAAGACCCGATCGGGCAAGATCATGCGCCGCATCCTGCGCAAGATCGCCGAGGGCGAGACCGACGCGCTGGGGGATATTTCGACCCTCGCCGACCCGTCGGTGGTCGAAGCGTTGATCGCCGACAGCCAGATGGCAGCGGCCTGACACAGGCTTGTTCCGTTAGGGGACAACCCCTATTTGCATCGCTGCCCGGTCAAGGGCAGGATGGCGTCGGAGAGGGAAGGACGAGCCAACGACGATAGGCACTATCTTGGTGGCGGATGATCATCCGCTCTTCCGTCAGGCTTTGGTCATGGCGGCCTCCAACGTCGCGCCCGACGCGCGCATATTGGAGGCGGCGACGCTGGACCGCGCGGTGGAAACCGCTACCGCCGCCAGCGATCTGCTACTCATCCTTCTCGACCTCAAAATGCCGGGGTCGGCTGGCTTTTCCGGCGTGGCCCTGCTCCACGCCGAACGCCCCTCAGTCCCCATCCTCGTCATTTCCAGCGCCGATGCGCAGATCGCCGCCGCCGAAGCGCGCCGCTATGGCGCGGTCGGCTTCATCGGCAAGGATCAGGATCTGAGCGTCATCGAAGACGCCATCGCCGCCGCTCTCGCGGGCGAAACCCCAGCGGTAACGCCCCTGATGCCCGACGAGGTAGATGATATGGCCGGCAAGGTCGCATCGCTCACGCCCACCCAGCTGCGCGTCCTGCTCGGCGTGCTCGACGGGCAACTCAACAAGCAGATCGCCTGGGAACTGGGCGTCGCGGAATCCACGATCAAGTCCCACATGACCACGGTTCTCGCCAAACTCGGCGTCCAGAACCGCACCCAGGCGGCGCTTGCCGCTCGCGCGCTGGGGTTAGGGAACCGCTGACCCGCCAGCGCCGCGTCGCGCCACCGCTGCAATCCACTGTTCCAGCACCGCTGCTGCCAAAGGCTTGGCGAGCAGGGGAATATCCCGCTCCGTCAGCCGCGCCAGCATTGCCTCGCCCCGTTCGGCAGTCACCAGCGCAACCGCCAGCGTCGGCGACCGGTCACGCAGCGCATCGATCAGGTCGATGCCGTCGCGCGCCGTGCCCAGGGCGAAATCCACCAGCGCGCCATCAAATGGCCCACTGGCCGCCAACGCTTCGGTCTCCCCCGCCGCCACGACGCACCCATGCCCCATGCTGTCCAGTGCCGCTTGCATCGCCGCGCGATTGGCCGGATCATCGTCCACGACCAGCAGGCGCAAGGCAGTTGTCGGTGCAACGACCGCCGCAGCCACGGGTGCCGCCATCACCGGCGATGGCGCTGCCAATGGCAGGCTGATCGCAAAGCAGCTGCCCTTGCCGGGCCAGGATCGTACCGCCACCGTCCCGCCAATCAAAGCGGCCGATCGCTCCACGATCGCCAACCCCAACCCGATGCCGCTCTCGCTCCCCTGACCCAGCCGCTCGAATTCGCGGAAGATCAGCGCCAGCTTGTCGGGCGCAATACCGATCCCGCTATCCCATATCTCGATGCGAACCGCCGCACCCCGCCGCCGCGCCGCGACGACGATGCGGCCCTCTTCGGTATAGCGGACAGCGTTGGACAGGAAATTCTGGACGATCGATCGCAACAGGCTCCGATCCGTCTCGACCCAGCCATCCCCCGGACCGACCCGCAGCACCAGCCCCTTTTCCGCCGCCAGGGGCTGAAAACTTTCCGCCAGATCGACCAGCATCGGCCGCACCGCAAAGCGGCTCGGCTGCGGCTTCACCCCGCCCGCATCCAGCTTCGATATGTCGAGCAACGCGCGCAGCAGGTCGTTCGCGCCCTCGATCGATCGATCGAGCCGCGACAACATGGCTTTCTCCGGTTCTCCCAGCCGCCGCCGCAGGGCGGATGAAAACAGCATCGCAGCATGCAGCGGTTGCAGCAGATCATGGCTCGCCGCCGCCAGGAAGCGGGTCTTGTCCGCCATCGCCGCCGCGAGCTTTGCGTTGACCTCGCTCAACTCCGCCGTCCGGGCGGCGACCGCTTGCTCCAGGTCACGCCTGGCGGTCTCCGTCGCCGCGCGCGCCTGCGCCTCGACCGTGATGTCGGTGAAAGACATGACATAGCCGCCATCGGGCATCGGGCCGCCCACGGTCTTGATCCAGCGACCATCGGCGCGATGCCGCTCGAACACATGTTGGCGGCGGCTGCGCATATGCGCCAGTCGCCGGGCGACATGATCCTCCACTTCGCCCGGGCCGCAATCGCCGCGTTCGGCGTTGAAGCGGATCAGGTCGGCCACCGGCACGCCGCCCCGGATCAAGCCGGGTGGGTAGTCGAACAGGTCGAGATAGCGGCTGTTCCACGCCACCAGCCGCAGGTCGCGATCGACCACGCTGACGCCGACGTCGATATTCTCCAGCGTCGCCGCCAGCAAGCCTTGGGAGAAATGCAGCGATTGTCCCGATGCGTCGAGCACCTGTGCAATCTGCGCAAAGCCCATGCCCTGGCCGGAAATGGCCGACGCCATGATCGCCCGTGCCGATGATGCGCCGACCACGCTGCCGATCAACCGCTCGGCCGCGCGCGCGCTGGCCCGGTCGATCAGCACGTCGCTGCCCTCGGTCGCGCCAAACGCTTCGATCATCGCCTCCGCGCCGACGAAGCGGGTGACGAGATCGCCCAGCGCCTCCATCGTCGTGACCGGCGCAATCCCCCGTTGCCGCACCAGCCGCACCGCGCCGACGCTGCGCGCCGATACCAGCAGGAAGGCGAGCAGATTGCCGCCCAGGCTGATCAGCGTGCCCGCCGTCACCGCGCTGATGCCGCCCCAGGTAGGCGGGGTGATCGCCGGGCTACCGATGGCGGGCAGGAACAGGATGACGAACCATAGGGCAAAGCCGGTCACCAGTCCCGCCTTGCCCGCCAACGGGTCATTATGCGGCCGATAGACTGCGCAGATCAGGGCGGGCGCACATTGGGCGATGGCGACGAAAGCGATCAGCCCGACCGACGCCAGTTGCGTCGTCGACGGTGTCGCCATCGCATAAAGCACCGCCGCACCGATCAACCCGACGATGGCGCTGCGGCGAATCCACAGCAATCGCTCGCCCATATGCGAGTCTTCGGCCGATCGCCGCAGCAGCACGGGCGCGAACAGGTCGTTGGAGATCATGCTGGAAATGGCGACGATTTCGGTGACCACCATCGCCAGCGCCGCCGACAGTCCACCCAAAAAGACGAACAGCCCCAGGCCACGATAGCCGAAATCCTGCGGCAGGCTCAGCACGAACAGATCGGGCGTCGCGCCCTGACCCAAAAAGGCCACGCCTGCCGCGGCGATGGGCAGCACCGCCAGCACGGTCACCAGCAAATAGATGACGAAGCCCCAGCGCGCGGTCAAAATATTGTCGGGTGTCCGCGACTCCGTCACGCTGATGAAGAAATGCCGGGGCAGGCAGATGATCGTCAACACCGACAACAGGGTCGTGACCGCGAAATTCACGTCCAGCCGCGCGGGCGCGAAGCCACTGCGGAAGGTTGTCATGCCTGCTGCGATCCGATCGGTCGGCGCGGTCCACAACAACCAGATGGCAAGCGCCGCGACCAGCAGCAATGCGATCAGCTTGAACAGCGATTCGAACGCGACGGCGAACAGGATCGCTTCATTCTGCCCCGCCACCTGATAGCGCCGCGCGCCAAAGGCGATGGCGAACAGCGCCAATATCGCCGCCGCTCCGATGAGCGGCGCGGTCGGCTGCGCGACGCCCGACACCAGCGCGAAGCTCAGCGCCACGGATCGCAGTTGCAGCGCGATATAGGGGATGGTGCCGAACACCAGAATGAGGGTTACCAGCGCCGCAATCGTGCGGCTCTTGCCGAAACGCGACCCGATGAAATCGGAAATCGACGTCGCGCCATCTTCCTGCACTTCGGCATTCAACCGGCGCAGGAACGGCCCGCCTGCGATCATCAGCAGGATCGGCCCCAAATAGATGGGCAGAAAGCTCCATCCCCCGGTTGCCGCTGTCCCGACCGCGCCAAAATAGGTCCAACTGGTGCAATAGACGCCCAGCGCCAGCGTATAGGCGTGAATCCGCCAGCGCGACTGACGCAGCCGATGGCGGTGGGCATGCGCCAGCGCCGTCCCGCCAAACAGCAGCGCGACATAGGCGAGGGCGATGAACAGTTGGGCAGATATGGCGATGCTCCCCGTTCCGCGTCGATCAGATCGACTGGCATAGGCGTGCGCGCGCAAACGCGCCAGTTTGCTGGCTTCATGCAGTTAACGAAAAAATAAAGGGAAACTGCCAAGAGGGTGCAGGAACCGGAGACCGGCCAATTGGGCGCTTTGAGGACATTGCTGAAAAAGCGCAGGGCGCAATCACCGGAACAGGATGCCGATGTACGGCGGAGCCTGGTCGAAACGCTTTATGCGTCGCCAGCGTCTCTGACGATCGGCGCAGCGACCGGCACGGCCGTCGGCCTCGTCATCAGCAGCATGTCGAATGGCCTTGCCATCCATGCTGTCGTGGCCGCTCTGTGTGTCGTTGCGGCGCTGCGCGTCTTTTCCGCCATCTTCTTTCATCGCCAGTTGCTGCGCGGCACGGCGGTCGCGTCGCGCAATTGGGAACTGGCCTATGAATTGGGAGCGTGGGCCTATTCCGGGCTGTTGGGCCTCATGGGCCTCGTCACACTGACGGGATCGACCAATTCCATCATCCATATGCTCAGCGTATCGATGGCCACTGGTTATGCCGGGGGAATTTCCGGCCGCAACGCCGGTCGGGTTCAGATCGCCATCGGTCAGGTTTGCCTTGCGCTGCTGCCGACGGCACTGGGTCTGTGGCTGGAAGGATCAATTGGTTATCGGGTGCTGGCCGTCGCGATGGTGGCGATGATATTAGGTCTGGCTGAAATCAGCGCGACCACGCATCGCATCGTGGTGCAAGCGCTGATCGGTCGGCGTGATAAGTCGCTGCTCGCCGAAAAGTTCGAACGGCTCGCGCGCTACGATAATCTGACCGGCCTGGAAAACCGCATGGCCATGCAAATGCGGCTGCGTGAGATTTTCGAAACCAGCGAAAAGCGCGCCGACGCCGTCGCGATCCTGTGGATGGATGTCGATCGGTTCAAGGAGATCAACGATTCGCTCGGCCATATGGTCGGCGACCGATTGCTGCGCGCCGTGGCTGAACGGTTGAACGACGTGGTGCAGGGGCGGGGGCGCATTGCTCGCTTCGGCGGCGATGAATTCGTCATCATCTGTCCAGATACGGACCGGGTCACGGCGGCGACGATCGCGCAGGAAATCATAGCCTATTTTTCGCATGGTTTCGATCTTGGCGATCATCATCTTCAGATGACCGCCTCGATCGGCTATGCTGTCGCACCCCAGGACGGCCGCGACATGGACGAACTGATGCAGCATGCCGACCTCGCGCTCTACGAAGCGAAAGGGGCCGGGCGCAACCGGGCATCCAGCTTCAACTGGTCGCTGAAAGAACGCTTCAACCGCATCCACGAGATCGAGACCGGCCTGCGCCGCGCGCTCGAAGGGGACGAACTCAAGCTGCTGTTCCAGCCGATCATCGCCCTTGATGGCGGGGATATCGAAGCCTGCGAAGCGCTCATCCGTTGGAACCACCCTGTTTTGGGTGCGATTCCTCCGTCCGAATTCATCCCCATCGCCGAAAGCATGGGCCTGATCGAAGCCTTGACCGGCTGGGTGTTGCGTGAGGCCTGCATCGCAGCAGCCGGATGGCCCGGCGAGGTCCGGGTGGCGATCAACATCTCGCCAGCCTCACTCAAGTCGCACGAACTGCCCGGCAATGTCATCGCCGCGCTGCTGGAAACCGGCTTGCCCGCGCGTCGGCTCGAACTGGAAGTTACCGAATCCATCTTTCTCGACGATAGCGGCCAGACCAGCACGATCCTGCGCGAACTGCAACGCATCGGCCTGCGGCTGGCGCTCGACGATTTTGGCACGGGCTATTCCTCGCTATCCTATCTGCGCTCCTATCGCTTCGACACGCTCAAAATCGACCAGAGCTTCATGGCGGGGATAAGCGCCAACCCCGAAGATCGCGCGGTCGTCCGCGCGATCGGCAATCTCGCGCGCGATCTGTCGATGGACACGATCGCCGAGGGGATCGAAACGCACGATCAACTCGCCCATGCGCGCGAGGCTGGCTTTACCAACGTCCAGGGCTATTTGTTCAGCCGCCCAGTCCCCAATGAGCGGATCATCGAACTGATCGAGGCCGGTCCCCTTCATGGCGAAGAACGACCCGATCCTGTCATCCACCGCCGCCGCCTCGCCTGAAACGCGCGCTATCAGCGCAACCGGGTCTGCGCTGCCGCCAACCGCCGCATCATCCGCAAGTCGCGATCCGACAGGGCCAGCGCCGTGTCGGTCCAGGTGGTGACGATGTCCGTCAGCTCGTCCAACGTCATCGGATTAACCCGCCGACCGGCCCGGTTGATGCCGACATAGCCGGCATGATGGGCCTGATGATCCTTGATCCACGCCGCTGTCGCCGCTTCGCCTTCCCCTTGTTCGACGACCTGGGTGACGATGCCCATCTCGAACATTTCCTCGGCGCTATAAACGCGCCCGTCGGTAATCATTTGGCGCGCCAGCACGGGGCCGACCCGCCGTGACAGGATGGAATAGGCACCCATGCCGGGGAATAGCCCGAACAGGACTTCGGGTAGGCCAAAGCGCGCCTGCCGTTCGGCGATGATGACGTCAAAGCACATCAGCGCCTCCAGTCCGCCGCCCAGCGCGTCGCCCTGCGCCAGCCCGATATTGAGGATGTTCATATCGTTGCAATGCCAGATGCGATCAACGATCTCGCAGCAGGCGATGCCATAGCGCAGCAGCGTGTCCCGGTCGCGGCGCTGGATGCATTCAGCGAACATCTCCAGGTCGCCGCCCAGGTTGAACACGCCCGGAAAGCGAGACCCCAACACCATGAATTTGAGCATGCCGCCCTTGTCTTCGAACACGCGGCGGCTCTCTTGCTGCCATGCCATCGTATCGCGAATGAGGGAGAGGTTGGAATTGGGCCGTTCGAGCGGCGTCATGAACGCCCATAGGGTTGAAAGCTCGGGATCCCAGCGCACATCGATCTGACCGAGGTCGAACAATGTCGAGCGTTCGATATCGGCCACCAGCGCCTGCTGCGTCGCACTTTCTGCGGCTAATGCGCGCGCGTCGATATCCGCTGCCATCGGACGTGTTTCGCCCGTGGAATTAAACTGTCCTGAATCAATCATGTGCGCCCCGATTTTTTATTGCGCGTGAAACAAAACAGGGCGGTGAAAGGGATGCAATCCGCGTAATGCCCACAATGCGCCGTTAACCATTTTTATCCGCAACTGTTGCAGTCGGGTTGTCCGAAAATGGGGCTGCGGCGGCGGATAGTTGCGTTAATGCAACAAATGCTTATGTCTTGAAATTGTAAAGATTTACCAAGAGCACATCGTTAACCTTTGCCCGTTATTCTCATGCCATGCATCGAGAGCGCCCCGCCCCCCAAATTGCCACGCTGGCATTACACGATCAATCAGGCGCGCACTGGCCGTTGCGTCTCTCGACCGACTGCCTGCGTTTCATCGGTCCTTATCGCCGAGTCGAAGGGTTTAATATCGATGCGCTGGCGCTGTTCGATGGCGTCCGCAAGGCGGGTTGAACGCTCACGCATTCGCTCCTAGAGGGCGCAGGTGACTCAGCCCAGATTTTCCTTTTCCATCGCCGCGACCGACGGCAAGGCCCGCACCGGCACGATCGCGATGCGTCGCGGCGACATCCGAACACCTGCCTTCATGCCCGTTGGCACCGCTGCCACCGTCAAGGCCATGCGACCAGCCGAAGTGCGCGCGGCCGGCGCCGATATCATCCTTGGTAACACCTATCATCTCATGCTGCGCCCAGGCGCTGAACGGATGGCGCGTCTTGGCGGGTTGCATGGCTTCATGGGCTGGGACCGACCGATCCTGACCGACAGTGGCGGTTATCAGGTCATGAGCCTGTCCGCGCTGACCAAGATGAGCGAGCAGGGCGTCGCCTTCTCCAGCCATATCGACGGTTCCAAGCATATGCTGACTCCCGAACGGTCGATGGAGATTCAGCGCCTGCTCGACAGCGATATCGTCATGGCCTTCGACGAATGTACGAAAAATGGCTGCACGCATGACGAGGCGACCAAATCCATGGAGCGCTCGATGCGCTGGGCCAAACGCTCGCGCGAGGGGTTCGATGCCGGTGGCGACCATGCCGAGCGTGCCGCGCTGTTCGGCATCCAGCAGGGATCACTGGACGAAGGACTAAGGCGGGAATCGGCCCAGCAACTGATCGACATCGGTTTCGACGGCTATGCCGTGGGTGGCCTCGCGGTGGGAGAGGGGCAGCAGGCGATGTTCGCCACGCTCGACTTCGCGCCCGACATGCTGCCGGCTGACAAACCGCGCTATCTGATGGGGGTGGGCAAGCCCGACGATATCGTCGGCGCGGTCGAGCGTGGTATCGACATGTTCGATTGCGTGCTGCCCACGCGGTCGGGCCGCAATGGCCAGGCCTTTACCTGGGCCGGGCCGCTCAACATCCGCAACGCCCGTTTTGCCGAGGATCAGGAGCCGCTCGATCCGCGTTGCACCTGCCCGGTCTGCGCGACCTGGAACCGTGCCTATCTCCACCATCTGGTGAAGTCAGGCGAAATGCTGGGGGCCATGTTGATGACCCAGCACAATATCCATTTCTACCAGGCGCTCATGCAGGGCATCCGTGAGGCCATTGCTGACGGGCGGTTTGCGTCCTTCGCCGCCGACTTCCGCCGCGACTATCAGCACGCCTGATCGCTAGGGAATGACGGTGATCGCGATGGCGTAGCTGCCCGCACCGCCGTCATGGTCCAACGCGGAACGCAACTGGCGCGACAGCCCGGTCAACACCCGACCATAACGCTCGGCCAGATGAGATGTCATCGCCTCGGACGTGCGCAAGCCCGACGACACGACGCTAAGCAGCGCCCGGTTGTCCTGTCCTGGCAGGGTCTGCGCGGAAATCCGCATCGCGCCTTGCGGATCCAGCATCATGGCCAGTTCAACCAGTTCGGTCAGCAGGAAAGCGATCGGCACCGCTACATCCTGGCTGATATGCAGGTTGTCGCTGTCGATCTGGATGCCGAATCGTCGCGCAGCAAAGGGGGCAGTACCCCTCAAGCTGGCCGACAATTCGCTGATCAAAGGACGGATCCCGACACCGCGATTTTCCTCCAACTCGGCAAAATGATTGCGATGCACAACCGACAGCGCATCGACCCGCCGTTGGATGGAGGCATAGGCTTCGACAGCTTCGGGTTCATGGGCCGATCGGGCGTGGAGATTGATCAGGCTGGCGATAATCTGCAGGTTGTTTTTGACCCGATGATGGACTTCGCGGGTCAGCTTGCGCTGCGTTTCCAGTCCCTCAGCCATCTCGGCCTCATGCGTTGCCACATCCTCGCTGATTTCACGGAATGTTTCGCCGAGCGCGACGATCTCCTGCGCCGGCGTCCGCATCCGCTGCAGCGGTTCCAGCACTTCACCGGGATGATAGGCCGCAACCGCGCGCTGCAATATCACCAGAGGACGGATCAGTAGCCGATTAACCACGAACCAGCCGATCGCCGCCGCCGCAAACCACATGACCAGTGGCAGGAATAGCGATAGCAGCCGGGCCAGCGTGGCAGGCGGTTCGCGCACCGTCATCGTCAGATCAAGGTCATAGGGGTCGACGCGCGCCGAAAGGCTGCTGCGTTTGCCGCCGGGTGGATCCTTGCGGACATGGCTGATGGCGAGTTGCCGATCCGCCTGACGCAAGGTCAATTTGCGGTTCTGCAAGGCGGTGGCAGGATCGGCTACGCTTTCGAGATGCTTGCGCGAATAATAGATCAGCGCCGCGACGCGGTCATCGGTGCTGCGAATTCGGCTGACGAGATAGGGGGCGTTGGCCAGCAATTCCAATGGTGGCCCGTTGAAGCGGTTCGCCAAAGCCATCGGCGCCGGTTCGGCATCGGCGGATTGGCAAAGGCGGCGACCGGCCCGATCATAGATATAATAGCGACCACCCTCGCATCGTTGGATGCCAGAAACAGTGACAGGCGCACACAGATAGTGCGATCGGCTCTGTTGGACGCGAGATTGTCGACCGTTAACTGCAGCGCCGTCCGATCCGATTGCAAGTCGGCGGTCAATTTGCGCGCGCTTTGCGTAACTGCGATCCGCAGCAACGCTTCCTTTTCCAGGTCTGCTGTGCGGATGGCCTGCAGCGACGCGACTAGGGCGATCAGTCCCAGCGGCAATAGGGCCAGCGTCAAGATCAGAAACATCTTGACGCCAGTGGATTTGAAAAGTCGAAAAATCGGCTCCGTCAGCGACCGGGCTGCCGGAGGAAGGCTGCCCCGGAACATGCGCTGCTCAGTCCAGCTTGCTTAACAGGTCCAGCATTTCGGCGGGAATATCTTCGTCAACCGCGCGCTGATAGACATTGCGTAAGACCTGCGACACATGACCTTCATCCATAGGGTTAGCAGCCCGGCCCTTGCGCGGGGCAGAGGCGGTCTTCGCGCCTTTCTCCCGGTCTGCTGCGGCCGAACGATTATCCGTGGTAGAAGAAACCAAAATCTGCCCCTCTGAAGCAATCTCTGTCACGCCAGCCTGTCCGTATTCGCGGGAATCATGCGGCGCGTCAATTCGTCGTTCCGCATTAAAGTCACGATGATCGTACTCTTGCCGAAAAAACCATGTCACTGCGAAACAAATCTGCCCTTCGTTGGTTCCGGCCCAGCGAGCGTTTTTTTGACGCTGCCGGTTTCGGGGGACGTCGAAGGGTAGGGGGTTGTCATCACGGCTTGGACATTCCATCCTGTGCTTCATCCTTCCCCGTGTCGGATACAACAGGCCCGCATATGGGCAGGGAGACGAATTGACGATGTCGCTTGGACAGCAACTACACCCCCATCTTCCATTCCTGCGTCGCTACGCCCGCGCGCTCACGGGTAGCCAAACGCATGGCGACGCTTATGTTCGCGCCTCGCTCGAAGCGATCGTCGCTGCACCGGAAGAATTTCCATCTGACGTCGATCCGCGCCTTGGTCTGTATCGGACGTTTCATGCCATCTGGTCGTCGGCCCATCTCGAAGATGTGCCACTGACTGCCGACGGCGACCGGGAAGCGATTGCGCAGGCACGCCTGGCGCGCCTGACGCCTTTGCCGCGCCAGGCTTTGCTGTTGACCGCGTTGGAGGGCTTTACCGTTGAGGATGTCGCCTATCTCATCGACCTCGACAGCGCTGATGTGGAAGGCCTGGTCGAAGAGGCGCTGAGTGAAATCGAGGCGCAGACCCGGGCCAAGGTGCTGATCATCGAGGATGAGCCGATCATTGCGATGGACATCGAAACGATTGTTCGCGACCTTGGTCATGATGTGACCGCAATCGCCGTGACCGCTGAAGACGCGGTGCGCGAGGCGCTGGCGGATCGTCCAGGGCTTGTGTTGGCCGACATCCAACTGGCCGATGACAGCAGCGGCATTGACGCCGTGAAGGATATCCTTGCTGAATTTGCCGTACCGGTCATCTTCATCACGGCCTTCCCCGAACGCCTGTTGACCGGGGAGCGGCCCGAACCGACGTTCCTGATCACCAAGCCGTTCCAGCGTTCGACCGTGAAGGCCGCCATTTCGCAGGCGCTCTTCTTCGACCAGGCGACCGCGCCAGCATGATCGTTACGCTTATATAGCGTCTTGTCGGAACTCCCCGCCGGTCGTTGCGTTAGTAATGCGTAACGATCGGGGAGAGATCATGACAAATCAGGAAGAACATATTACATCCGAAGAAGCGCGCGGCGGTTCAAAGGATCATGTCGTGCGGTATGTCCTTGGCATATCGCTTGTTTTAGTGGTTATCGGCATGCTGGTCGTTCTGGTTCTCTGACCACAGGGCTTGTGGCCTGCGGGTCTTTGATAAAAATCTATTCACCATATAGGCGCATTTATGGCTTTGACGACGTCGGTTCCTTCAGCGAGGGCGGCAGCCAATACAGGGGTTGTCTCCGTGGATGAAAATGCGGAGCCGATCGAAGAGCGCGCCGCGCTGTCGGATTCGGACTTTAAGCGTGAACTGGCTGCGGTTATCCCGCATCTGCGCGCCTTCGGTCGTTCCTTATCGGGTAACCGGGACGTGGCGGACGATCTCGTTCAGGAAACTCTGCTTAAGGCTTGGGCGGCGCGTGCGCGCTTTCAGGCTGGCACCAACATGCGGGCCTGGACCTTCATCATCCTGCGCAACCATTATCTGTCGCAAATGCGCCGATCGCGCTTTCGTGGCGAATGGGATGATCTGACCGCAGACCGCATCCTCGCGGCACCCGCCAGTCAGGACAAGCATGTCGAATTGAGCGATATGCAACGGGCGCTGCTGCAATTGCCGCAACCCCAGCGCGAAGCGTTGATTCTGGTCGGCGCAGGCGGTTTTGCCTACGAGGAGGCTGCGGAAATCTGCGGTGTCGCCGTCGGCACGATCAAAAGCCGGGTTGCCCGCGGCCGCGCCGCGCTGGAATTGCTCATGGAGAGTGGTGACCTGCCGTCACGGCGCAGCCAGGAAACGACCGACACCGCCGTGCTCGATGAGATCATGGACGATGTGGATCGCCTCAGCCGCGGACGCGGTGGGCCTGCTGCTGATAGCTGATCGGGAACGATAGCATTCCGCTACCCGTTGATTGTCTTTAGGAGGACTTCACACGTGGGTAGGGATCCCGACAAACAGGCGAAGCGGTTGGCGCAAGATCCAATGCGTCATCCGCATGCCAATAGCGTCATATTCGGTTTGATCGCGATCGCGCTTGTTCTTGCGATCGGCTTTTTTTTATCTGACCAATGATCGCCGTGGCAGCAGGCAGGCCGATGCCGTGACCGGTGCCGCGAAATCCGTCGATGACGCCGCGCGCGTCATGGAGGAAGCGGCGCGAAATGCCGCTGACAGATTGCGCTGATAATAAAGCTGCGCGTTCTACTTTACGCCAGATTCAGAAAATCTTCGTGATTTTCCGGCAGGGTATCGTCACTGTCGGATTTCCTTACGGTTCGTTGTAAGGCGTCGTCCGACATTGTCAGCTTCGCCAATGGCGGCAGTGGAAAAAAACGCGACGATGATCAGGCTGTTCAAACATTATGTGCCGCATGCCGTTTTGCTGCTGGGGCTGCTCGATTTCGTCGTGCTGCTGTGCGCAGCCGAAGGCGGCTGGATTTTACGGGCGCACCAAATCGGCATGGAGATCGACCATGTGATCACGCGCATGGGACCGCTGCTCAGCTTCGCCTTCGCCGTTCAGACCGCCATGATCGCGGTCGGTGTCTATGGGACGGAGGCGCTTCAATCGATCCGCTTCGCTTTCGCCCGACTCTTGGTGGCGGTCTCGCTGGGCGTCATCTTCCTCTCGGTGCTCTATTTCCTCATGCCCGGCATGACGTTGTGGCGCTCCAATTCGCTCTACGCCATGGGCCTCGCCATGGCGATGCTGGTTGTTACGCGCATCCTGCTTGGCTCGATGTTGGGTGGCGAGGCGTTTAAGCGGCGGCTGGTCGTGCTGGGTGCTGGCAACCGGGCCGACCGTATCCGCGAACTGGAAAAGAAGCGGGGCGCGGGCTATCTCGTCGTCGGCTATATCGCGATGAATGACGGGCCGCAGGTGGTGCAGGAAGCCATCAACCGCAGCGCCATCTATAACCTGTCCGATTTCGTCGTCCGTCTGAATGCCAGCGAAGTGGTGCTGGCACTGGAGGAACGGCGCAACGCCATCCCCATGTCCGACCTGTTGCGCATCAAGACCACCGGCGTCCATGTCAACGATCTCTCGACCTTTTTGGAGCGCGAGACCGGCCGGGTCGATCTCGACAGCGTCAATCCCAGCTGGCTCATCTTTTCGGATGGCTTTTCGGCGGGACGTCGCCTTTCCAGCATCGCCAAGCGCCTGTTCGACATCATCGCCAGCTCCCTGCTGTTGCTGCTGACCGGCCCGATCATCCTGCTTGCTGCGTTGTTGGTGAAGCTCGATAGCAAAGGCCCGGCCTTCTATCGTCAGCAACGGGTCGGCCTCTTCGGCCAGGAATTCTGGATCGTCAAACTCCGCACCATGCGGCAAGATGCGGAAGTGGCGGGTCAAGCGGTTTGGGCGGAAAAGGATGATCCGCGCATCACGCGCCTTGGCTATTGGCTGCGCAAATTACGCATCGACGAACTGCCCCAGACCTGGACGGTGCTGAAAGGCGAAATGAGCTTCGTTGGCCCGCGCCCCGAACGCCGCCAGTTCGTCGAAGATCTGGAACAGCATCTGCGTTATTATGCCGAACGGCATATGGTAAAGCCCGGCATTACCGGCTGGGCGCAGATCAATTATCCCTATGGCGCGTCGATCGATGACAGTCGCCACAAGCTGGAATATGATCTTTATTATGCCAAGAATTACACGCCCTTCCTCGACCTGTTGATCCTGATCCAGACGGTGCGGGTCATCCTCTGGCCTGATGGCGCTCGTTAAGGGCGGTACGGTGGGCCTATTGCTCCAATTTATCGGCGACTGGGGCCACGCGTTGGCCGCCGTGCTGTTTGCCGCGCTCGGCATCTTCCTCTTTCGCCGTCGCGCCGAAGCCGCGGAAATGGGCATGCTGGCGGTGGCGCTGCTGCTGACGTCCTGCTGGGCGCTCTATGTGTCGTTCGGTGGCGTCGCCAAACCGCTTTCGGGCGTGGCCGAAAATATGCGCAATGCGGCTTGGTTGACGACGATGTTCGTCATGCTGCGGCGTGGTCCGGTGGGAAGGGGCGGTGCCCTCGGGGCCGTCGTTGCCGTCTATGCTGCTGTTGCCGGACTGCTTCTGCTTCAGACTATTACCGACCTTGTCTGGCATCAACTGCCCCAGGACAGTGAATTGCACGAGGCCTTGGTCACCGTATCGCTGATCCTGCGCATGATGACGGCGATCGGCAGCCTGCTCCTGCTCCACCATCTTTATGCCGCATGGCCATTGCGGGAGCGGGGCGGTGTCGTTCTCCTGTTCGGCGCGCTGGCGGCGATGTGGACATATGACCTCAATCTCTACGCGATCGGCTATCTTGTGCCTGACCGGGCGAGCGAACTCTATGCGCTGCGCGGTTTGCTGATGGCCCTTCTCGCGCCGGTGATCGCCATCGGCCTGCGCAAGGGGATGACGGAACGGCTCACCCTGTCGCGAACGTTGACCTTTCAGTCCCTCTCCATTTTCGCAGTCGCGCTCTACGTCATCGTGCTCACCGCCGCCGCCGTATTGATCGAACTGATCGCCGGACCCTATGCCCGCATGGTGGAGATTGCTGCGGTATTCTTCGCTGCTGTCACCGCGCTGGTCTTGCTGCCATCGCCCCGATTGCGCGCCCTGTGGAAGGTGCAGGTCGCCAAGCATTTCTTCCAGCATCGCTACGACTATCGTACCGAATGGATGCGTTTTGGGGAAACGATCGGCCGTCCCGGCGAAAACCCCGCGCCGCTGGGCGAGCGCGTCGCCAAGGCGATTGCCGACATCACCGATTCTCCTGCCGCCCTTTTGCTGTTGCGTGATGATCAGGGCGGGCTGATGCTCGAAACCGGCTGGAGCTGGAATGGCGACCTGCCCGAAGATGCGTCCCTGTCGCCCACTATCGTCGCCCGTCTCGAACAAAGCGGCTGGATCATCGACCTTGGCAAACGCCGCGCCGCCGACGCCACTCTGCCGCTGCCCGACTGGATGACGCAGGATGCGCGCCTCTGGGCGCTGGTGCCACTTATCCATTTCAACCGTCTGACCGGCGCGATCCTTCTTGCTCGTCCGCCCATAGACCGGCGGCTCGACTGGGAGGATTTCGACATGCTGCGCGCCGCCGGACGGCAAGTTGCCACCTATATCAGCGAGGCGCAGGGGCAGCAGGCGCTCAACGATGCCGCCCGCTTCGACGAGTTTAACCGCCGCTTCGCCTTCATCATTCATGACATCAAAAATCTGGTCAGCCAGCTATCCTTGCTGGCGCGCAACGCGGAGCGCCATGCCGACAACCCGGAATTTCGCGCGGACATGATCCTGACGCTGCAGGAATCGGTCGGCAAGATGAATGACTTGCTCGCGCGCCTGTCGCAACACCATAAGGGCCGCGCAGAAGAACCGCGCCCGCTCGCCTTGCGCACTCTGCTCGACCATGTGGCGCACATCCGTGCGCGCCAGCATCCGATCCTGGTCAACGGCGACGCACCCTTGGCGCTCGCTGACCCGGCGCGTGTCGAACTGATCGTCACCCATTTGCTGCAAAATGCCATCGACGCCAGCGCGCCCGACGCGCCGGTGGAACTGCGCCTGTCCGCCGACGCTACCGATGTGCTGGTTGAGATCGTCGACCAGGGCCGGGGCATGAGCGCCGAATATGTCCGCCGCGAACTGTTCAAGCCCTTCTCGTCCAGCAAGGCGGGCGGTTTCGGGATCGGCGCGTTCGAGGCCCGCGCCCTGGCGCAGGCGATGGGCGGGCGGATCGACGTCGACAGTCGCCCCGGCGTTGGCAGCCGCTTCACCCTGCGTCTGCCGCTGGCACCCCACACACAGGAAAAGGCCGCCTGATGAGCGATACCCGCCCCAAATTGCTGATCGTAGAGGATGATCCGGGCCTTCAGCGGCAATTGCGCTGGGCCTATGAGGATTATCAACTCTTCATCGCGGGCGACCGGGAGGAGGCGGTCGAACTGCTGCGCGCCCATGCGCCCGACGTCGTGACGCTCGATCTGGGGTTGCCGCCAGACCCGGATGGCACCAGCGAAGCTTCGCCACACTCGCCGACATCTTGCGGATCAAGCCGGACACGAAAGTCATCGTCGCGTCCGGCCATGGCGCGCGCGAAAGCGCGCTTGATGCGATTTCGGGCGGCGCCTACGATTTCTACCAAAAGCCCGTCGATATCGATGAACTCGGCCTCATCGTCCGCCGCGCTTTCCATGTTCACGCGCTGGAACAGGAAAATGCGCGCCTCGCCGAAACCGCGCCTGCCGATGGCCGTGTGCTCGGCCGTGTGCTGACCGGCGCGCCCGAAATGATGAAGGTCGCCCGCATGATCGAGCGTGTGGCCAGCGCGCAAGTGTCGGTGCTGTTGCTGGGCGCGAGCGGCACCGGCAAGGAATTGCTCGCCCAGGGGCTCCACGATGCCAGCCCACGCCGCCAGGGCGCGTTCGTCCCGATCAACTGCGCCGCCATCCCCGAAGCCCTGCTCGAATCCGAATTGTTCGGCCATGAAAAGGGCGCGTTTACAGGGGCCATCAAGACGACGCCGGGTAAAATCGAGCAGGCGCAGGGCGGCACGCTGTTCCTCGACGAAGTCGGCGACATTTCGCTCGCGCTCCAAGTGAAGCTGCTGCGCTTCCTGCAGGAGCGGGTGATCGAACGCATCGGCGGGCGCACGCCCATCGCCGTCGATACGCGCATCGTGTGCGCCACCCACCAGGATCTGGACGCCATGATCGGTGCGGGCAGCTTCCGCGAGGATCTTTATTATCGCCTCGCCGAAATCGTCATCCGCATCCCCGCGCTTAAGGAGCGCGCTGGCGACCCGGCGCTGCTTGCCCGCCATTTCCTGACCCGCTTTGCGGCCGAGATGAATCCGGCGGTCAAGGGCCTCGCCCCCGATGCCCTCGCCGCGCTCGACGCCTGGCCCTGGCCCGGCAATGTGCGCGAACTGGAAAACCGCATGAAACGCGCCGTCATCATGGCCGACGGCAAGCTGGTGACTGCGCCGATCTCGACCTGGACGAGGAACGGGCCGAGGGCGGCGAATTGGTGAACTTAAAAGCAGTGCGCGAAATGGCCGATCGCCGCGCGATCCGCCGCGCCATTGCGCGCACGGACGGCAATATTTCGGGCGCGGCCAAGATATTGGGGATCAGCCGTCCCACCTTATATGATCTTCTCAAACACTATCAGATGCAGGGATAACCGATGAGCCGCACCCGCATCGCCCTGCTGGCCGGAATAGCATTGCTGCTGCTGGGTGTGGCAGGCCTGTGGCAATGGCGCACCCATGAACGCGACGGCAGCGCGGCGCTGGCCCGTGGCCTGACCGCACTCGACAAGGGCGATGCCCGCACCGCGCGCGTCGAACTGATGAACGCGATCAGGGGTAATCCCCGATCGGTCGTCGCGCGGGAGGCGCAGGCGCGGGCGCTCGTTGAACTGGGCGACGGCGCAGGCGCGCAAGCCCAGGTCGAGCGCGCGCGAAAACTTGGCGGATCGCCCGCCGACACCCGCGACGTCATGGCACATGCCCTGTTGTTGCAGGGCGACGCCGATGCGGCATTGCGCGAAGCGGGCGCGCCCGATGTCCCGGCCGACCACAGTCTCGCCGCCGCACGGATCAGCGCGCGCGCCGCCATGGCAAAGGGCGATATGCGCGCGGCGCAGGCGGAACTGGCCCGCACCCTTGCAAACGCCCCCAATGACGTCGAAAGCTGGGTCGATCTTGGCCGCCTGCGCCTGGCGACCGGCGATCAGGCCGGGGCGATCGGCGCGGCCGACCGGGCGGTGACGTTGGCACCGTCCAATGCCAAGGCGCTGACCCTGCGCGCGGAACTGACGCGCGGACAATATGGTCTTACTGCATCGCGCCCCTGGTTCGAACGCGCGCTGGCTGCCAACCCGGAATCGGTGCCGACGTTGGAATCCTATGCGGCGACGCTCGCTGACGCGGGGGAAGCCGGCGCAATGCTCGGCCTCACCCGCCGCATCCTCGCGCTCGAACCCGACAACGACCGGGCCTGGATGATGCAGTCGGTCATGGCGGCCCGCGCGGAAAAGGCCGATCTCGCCCGGTCGCTGCTCGCGCGAACGCAGGGGCGGCTTGATGGCGAACCCGCCACAATGTTGCTGCGCGGCGTGCTGCATATGCAGGATGGCAACGCGGTTCTCGCGGCGGACACGCTCGCCCCGTTGGTCGCGATGCAGCCAGACAACCGCACCGCCCGCACCCTGCTGGCCCGCGCCTATCAGATGGGCGGCGACATGGCGTCCGCCGCCACGACGCTCGCCTCGATCGTCGCTCAGCGGGATGCAGATCCCTATGTGCTGACTCTGGCCGCACGTGTGCAGGAAGCGCTCGGCAACCGCGACATGGCTGCCGACATGCTCGCTCGCGCCGCCTGGCCAGTGCGCGCCGCCGCCGACCCCTTTGCCGGGCCACGCGACGCGCAACTGGCAAGCGGTACGCCGCCCGCCAATGCCGCCACGGCGCGCGACAATATCCCCTATATCCGCGCCCTGCTTAGTACCAACCGCACCGACGCGGCAGTCGATCGCGCCCAGATACTCAGCCGCACCAACCCCGGCGCGCCCGATGCCTGGATCGTACTGGGCGATACGCTGGGCACCGCCGGACGGGCAGGGGAGGCGGCCCGCGCCTATGAAAGCGCTGCCAATATCCGCTTCGATCGGGCCGTCGCCCTGCGCCTGGCCGCAGCATGGAACCGCGCTGGCGATCCGGCCCGCGCGGCCCGGATCGTGCAACTATTCCTGACCCAGAACCCGGCCGACAATGCCATGCGCCGCCTCGCCGCTGCCGTCGCGATGGACGCGAATGACTGGCGCGGGGCGCTGCGGATGCTTCAGGCGGTGCGTGCGCAACGGGGGGACAATGATGCGCTGCTGATGGCGGACCTTGCCCGCGCCGCGCTCGAAACCGGCGACCGACCGGCCGCACGCGCCTATGCCGCTCACGCCTATCGTCTGATGCCCGCCAACCCCATGATCGCCGACCTATATGGTTGGACCCTGCTGCAAAGCGGCGAAAAGGGACCGGCTGTGGTCGATCTGCTGGAAAAGGCGGTCGCCCGCGCGCCCGCTCATCCGATGCTCAACCTGCATCTGGGGCAAGCCTATGCTGCCGCAGGTCGCAAGGATGACGCTAAACTGGCGTTGGGCCGGGCAGTCGCGGTCAGGAATTTTGCGGGCCGTCAGGATGCCGTCGACGCTAACGCCCGTTCGTTTCGAGCGCAGTCGAGAAACGCCCACGCAGCCTTTCTCGACTTCGCTCGAAAGAACGGGATGACGCTGCTCCATGAATAGGGCAGGCCCGCCGCCGAACGCCTCAGACCTTCTGCAGGTCCAGATCATCGGCCCGTATGCCTAGCCGCCGGATCTGCGCCGCCACCGGCGGCCATACCGTTTCCAGGAAATGCGCGCGCTCGGCTATGCGCAGCCGCCGGGTCGCGCCATCGGCCACGAACATGCCGACCCCACGCCGCACCACGACCAAGCCATCATCCTGAAAGCTTTGATAGGCCTTCGCCACGGTCAGCGGATTGGCCCCTTGGGTCGCGGCAAAGGCGCGCACCGATGGCAACAGGTCGCCATCGCTATAGTCCCCGTCCAATATGGAAGCGGCAATGATCTCACGCAGGCGGAGATAGACGGGTTTTGAGTCGTCGGCCATGGTGCATCACTGCCATAATACAGCCATGCGGGTCAAGTCAGACCATTGCGCAAATCATGGTTAAAGCGGCAATTATCGGTCCCAAACCGATACGATAGCGTCATAATCTGGCCGGGGACGCTCTTCCTGTACTTTGCCCGGCGTGCCGATGAAGACGAAGCCCGCAATCGTCTCGTCCCCCTGCGCAAAGGCCGCGCGCACATCCGCATTATAGGTCGGCCATCCCGTTAACCAGCCACCAGCAAAGCCCAGCGCATGGGTAGCGTGCAGCAGGTTCATGATCGCCGCCCCCACCGACAATTGCTGTTCCCAGACCGGGATCTTGCTGCCCGCGACCGGCGCGGACAGGGCGACCACCAAGGTCGGGGCCTGATGCGCAAATTGGTGCATCGCCTCTATCTCCAGCCGCCCGGCATCGGGCTTCTCGGCGCGATAGGCATTCTCCAGCAATTCGGCCAACGCCGCGCGCCGCGTCAACGGCACCACGACGAAGCGCCACGGCGCGAGTTTGCCATGATCGGGCGTCCGCAGCGCCACTTCCAATATCTGCCGCACCTGCGCGTCATCGGGACCGGGCGCGATCAGGTCGCGGGGTTTACCCGAACGGCGGGTCTGGAGCAGGGCGAGCGGAGAGGAAAGATCATTGAACATCGCCGCGACAAATGCCCCGCCCGCCGCCGCGACGCAAGGGCCGCCTGCACTTTTGACAGGCGCGAATTAGGCTCTACTCTTGATGCATCATTCGGCCCCCGTTCGGCGGGCCGGTCAAACCATATGACAAGGGTTCCCGATGGCGACCTCGATTTCTGGCGTGGAGGCAGCGGGCAAGACCTGGCTCGGCCATCCGCGCGGCCTGTTCCTGTTGTTCTTTGCCGAGATGTGGGAGCGTTTCTCCTATTATGGCATGCGCGCCATCCTGATCTTCTACCTGACCAAACATTTCCTCTTCGGCGAGGATCGCGCTTATCTCCTCTACGGAGCCTATACCTCGCTGGTCTATATCACCCCGGTCATCGGCGGCTATCTGGCCGATCGTTTCCTGGGGCCGCGCAAGGCGGTGCTGGTGGGCGGTGTCTTCATCGCCATCGGCCATTTCCTGATCGCCATCACCGAAGGGCCGGGCGGGCAGGATCCGTTGTTCCTCAACGGCTTCTACCTCGCGCTCGCCAGCATCATCGTCGGCACCGGCTTCCTCAAGGCCAATATCTCGGTTCTGGTGGGTGAACTCTACCCCCGCGACGATGCCCGCCGCGATCCGGCTTTCTCCATCTTCTACATGGGTATCAATGTCGGCGGCATGATGGGGCCGATCATCTGCGGCCTGCTCGGCGAACTGTACGGCTGGAGCTGGGGCTTCGGCGCGGCGGGCGTCGGCATGCTGCTCGGCCTCGTCATGTTCGTCTGGCTCAAACCCTGGCTGCTCGGCAAGGGCGAACCACCCGCACCCGCCCAGTTGCGCGCGCCCGTGGCGGCAGGCCTTAGCCAGGAATGGATCATTTATCTCGGCGCAGCGCTCGGCGTCGTCGCCATCTGGCTGGTGATCCGCTATGCCGAATTGCTGGGCTATGCGCTCCTTGGCTTTGCCGCGCTGACCGTCCTCTACATCGTCTGGCGCACGATGAAGACGCTCGGCAAGGTCGACCGCGACCGTATGTTCGCCGCGCTGTTTCTGATCGCGCTCAACCCGCTCTTCTGGGGATTGTTCGAACAGACCGGCTCCTCGCTCAACATCTTCACCGACCGCAATGTCGATCGCGTCCTCTTCGGCTGGGAAGTCCCCGCTTCCATGTTCCAGTCGGTCAATTCGGTCTTCATCATCCTGCTCGCGCCTTTGTTCGCGCTGCTGTGGACCATCCTCGACAAGCGCCGCCTCGAACCATCCTCACCCGCGAAATTCGGCATCGGCCTGATCCTGTGCGGCGCGGGCTTCCTGGTGCTTGTGGCGGGTGCCGCCATGGCGGGGGAAAATCTTACCCCCGTCCTGTTCGTCTTCCTCATCTACCTCTTCCACACCATGCTGAACTCTGCTTCTCACCGGTCGGCCTGTCGGCGATGACGCGCCTGTCGGTGCCCAGCATGGTCGGCCTCGTCATGGGCACCTGGTTCCTCGCCATGGCGGCGGGCAATTTCATCGCTGGCCTCATCGCCCGCGCCACCGGCAGCGGCGACGCAGGCGGCGTGACCCAGGTGCTGGACGTGTATAGCCGCATCGGCTGGTTCGCGATCGTGGTGGGCGGCCTCGTCCTGCTCGTCTCCCCCTATGTGAAACGCCTGATGCATCTCGACCTGATCGCTTCGGAGGATAAGCCATGAGAAAAAGCGCAACACCGTTGCTGATCGCCGCCCTGCTGGCCGGGGTGGCCGGTCCCGCCGGGGCGAAGAAGGACAAGGATGCCCCGGCTGCCACCCAAAGCAGTTCGGCCGCGCCGGAGAATCCTTATCCGTCCACCTACAAAGCCTATCCCGGCACCGCCACCGCCATTCGCGGCGCGACGATCTTCGATGGGGAGGGCGGCCGCATCGACAATGGCGTCATCTTCCTGTCGGATGGCAAAGTCACCGCGATCGGCGGCGCGGACACGCCGATTCCTGCCGATATCGCGGTGTTCGACGGCACCGGCAAATATGTCACCCCCGGCGTCATCGACATTCACAGCCACCTCGGCAACTATCCCTCGCCCGGCGTCGACGCCCATTCCGACGGCAATGAAGCCACCGCGCCCGTCACCGCCCATGTCTGGGCCGAACATAGCATCTGGCCGCAGGATGCAGGCTTCAGCCGCGCACTCGCCAACGGCGGTGTCACAAGCCTGCAAATTCTCCCCGGCTCGGCCAACCTGTTCGGTGGCCGCAGCGTTACTCTGAAGAACGTCCCCGCCCGCACCATGCAGGGCATGAAGTTCCCCGGCGCGCCCCATGGCCTCAAAATGGCGTGCGGCGAAAATCCCAAGCGCGTTTATGGCAGCAAGGGGCGCGAACCCTCGACCCGCATGGGCAATATGGCGGTCAACCGCGCCACCTGGATCAAGGCGCGCGATTATCAGAAGAAGCGCGCCGCCGGTAAGGACCAGTCCCGCGACCTCGGCATGGAAACGCTGGCCGATGTGCTGGAGGGCAAGATCCTCGTCCACAATCACTGCTATCGCGCCGATGAAATGGCCAATGTCATCGATATGGGCAAGGAATTCGGCTATCGCGTCACCGCCTTCCACCACGCGGTCGAAGCCTACAAGATCGCTGACCTGCTGCGCGACAATGGCATTTGCTCGGCGCTCTGGGGCGACTGGTATGGTTTCAAGATGGAGGCCTATGACGGCATCAAGGAGAATGTGCCCTTGGTCCATCGCGCGGGTGCCTGCACCATCGTCCACAGCGACGACGACAACGGCATCCAGCGCCTGAACCAGGAAGCCGCCAAGGCCCTGGGCGCGGGTCGCCGCATGGGCATAGATATCTCCGACGAAATCGCCTGGACCTGGCTCGCCATCAACCCCGCGCGCGCCATGGGCATTAGCGACCAGACCGGCAGCCTCAAGGTCGGCAAGATGGCCGATGTCGTCCTGTGGAACGGCAATCCGTTCAGCACCTATACCCGGCCGGACAAAGTGTGGATCGACGGCGCTTTGCTCTACGATAGCGCCAACCCCAAACTACGCCCCGTCAGCGACTTTGAAGTCGGCCAGATCGGCGCGGGAGACGTGAAATGAGCGACCAGAACCATCCTCTCCCCCCGTTCGCCCTGAGCCTGTCGAAGGGCTCGGCTGAGCGAAGCCGAAGCCACTTCGCTGCGCTCAGCGAAAGGCTTCGACTTCACTCAGCCCGAACGGTGCTAGCGGGCCTGCTGTTTGCCATCTCCACCCCGGCCTTCGCCCAATCCCTCGCCATCACCGGCGCGACTCTCGCCATCGGTGACGGCTCCGAACCGATCCGCAACGGCACCGTGGTCATCACCGCTGGCAAAGTCACCGCAGCAGGCGCAGGCATCGCCATACCGCCTGGCACGAAAACCATCGACGCCGCTGGCAAATGGGTCACGCCGGGCCTCGTCTCCGGCTTCTCCCGCGTCGGCTTGGTCGAAGTGCCCGCTGTCGGGGCGACCAATGATGCGAGCGCGCGCTCGCCCTTCTCCGCCGCGATCGACGTCGCCCCCGCGATCAACCCCCTTGCCAACCCGGTCGCGATCAGCCGCACGGCGGGTATCACCCGCGCCGTCGTCGTCCCCTCGACCGGCACCGGCATTTTCGCCGGACAAGGCGCGGTGGTGGATCTCGGCGCGGACATGAACCCGATCACCAAGCCGCGCGCCTTCCAATATGTCGAAATGGGTGAGGAGGGGGCCAAGGACGCCGGTGGCAGCCGCCCCGCCGCGATCCTGACCTTCAAGACGATGCTGCGTGAAGCCCAGCAATATGCCAAAGCCCCTGCCAGCTATGACGGTCGATCGAAGGACGCCTTACTCAACCGCATAGATGCCGAAGCCCTGGTCCCGGTCGTGACCGGTGCCATGCCGCTCATGGTCCATGTCGAAAGCGCCCGGGACATCCTTGCCGTGCTTGCTCTGCGGCAGGATTTCCCCGCGCTCAAACTCATCTTTGCCGGGGCTGCCGAAGGCTGGATGGTCGCGCCACAGATCGCCACCGCCAAGGTGCCCGTCATCGCCGGTGGCCTCGACGATCTCCCCTCCAGCTTCGAAAAACTCGCCGCCACCCAGAGCAATGTCGGCCGCATGGTCAAGGCGGGCGTTGCCGTCTCGATGGGCCTGATGGACCGCGACGAGGGGCTGCAACTGCGCCTCGCCACGCAGCAGGCGGGCAATATGGTCGCACTGAACAAGGTGCCCGGCGCGACCGGATTGAGCTGGGGCCAGGCGCTCCGAACCATCAGCTCCGCCCCGGCCGAGGCCATGGGCCTTGGCGATCGCATCGGATCGCTCAAGGCCGGACGGGCAGGGGACGTCGTGCTATGGGACGGCGACCCGCTCGAAATGACCTCCGCGCCGCTCGCCGTCTGGATCGATGGCATCGCCCAACCGCTCGACAACCGCCAGACCAAATTGCGCGACCGCTATGCAACACCGGAGGAAGGCGCATTACCCAAAGCCTACGCCTGGTGACGCGCGGTCGGTGTCCCAAACCAAAGTTCGTTTCGTGCCTTTCCCTTGTTAACGAGATGATGAATAAAATCCGCGCATAACATCGTCATGCGCAACAGAATCACGATTACGATACTCGCCCTTATAGTGTCACCGGCCGCGGCCGCAGCGGGTGACATTCCGATGGTTGGTATCGGGCTTCCTTACGCGCCGGAAACACCCACGCCGCTCGCAGCGACTCATCCGCTCTATCAACGCATTGACGTTGTCGACATCGAAGGATTGCCCTCAATCGTTAAAAGTACGTCACTCAACTGGATTGGTGCCGCCAAGCGATCAAGTGTGAACAAGGCGCTACGGGATAGCCTGAAAGACATGCATATGCTGGCACCGGATGCGACCGCTGCGCGCGTGCGCCTGACCGCTCGCTGGGTGGGGAGCCATACGCCCATTCGCATAGCAACACGAAATAGGGCGAGTGTCACGCTACACTATCGACTAGTGCGGATCGACAACGGCCAGGAACTGTTCAACAGGGAAATCACGACCTCGGTGGAAGGCGGTGGCGTGGAGGCATCCATGCGGGGCAATGGTATCGCGCGCGCAGCAATCGCGACAAACTTTGCTTCTGCCGCAAATTGCCTGGACCGCGCCGCCTTTGGCAGTGCGCCTGCGGATTGCGCACTTGTGCCGAAATTTTCGGTATCAGTTGAACGCCGCCGTTGACGGCGACATATCGATCGGGCCTGCGGACTACACAATCCTGTCCTACACGTCGATATCATGCTATGTCTGGCGCAGCAGTATAATGGTCTTGATCAGCTTCCCGCTGTAATAAAATTACCATATACGACATGAAAATTTCAAGATTTGCGGGAAATATGCGAAGTTAAGCGCGTCCGATCCTATTGGTCGGTCGCGCCCCACACGTCGCTGGCCTTCACATAGCCGCGCTGGCCCCGCACGTCTAAACGGCACCATCCGCCCGAACAGTCGGACAGTCGGCCCACCACGCCGCGCTCGGCCCGAAAGACGGTCCGTGCGCCATCGCTTGCCGATTGCCGCAGCGGGGCGACCTGCGCCTTGACGATGCCGGTCGCGGTATCGCTGAGCAGGCGCACATGCATCCACCCTTGCGTACCGTCCGGGTCTTCCACTTTGCGCCAAAGCCCCAGCACCTGCACGACCTTCACCGGCAGGTCGCGGCGGCGATAGACCCAGTTGGACGGGTAATCCAGGCTCGGCCCCACGCGCATGCGGGCCTCGTCCTGCGCGATAGAGGCCCAATAGGGCGTCGGCCTGCCCGGCGCGGCAAGACTTGTGCCCGCCATACCCAGCGCCACCGCCACGCCCGCACCCAGCATCAACAGCTTCATTCCCGACCCATTTCCCATGTCACCCATGATGCTTCCTTAGCCCGCCGCGCGCCATCGCGACAGTCATTCCCGCATAACCGCTTGACCGACGCAGCAGGCGGGCATAGCGGCTGGGCCATGGCCAAAAAAATGCGCCCTGCCAAGCCGCGCGTCATCGTCACGCGCCGCCTGCCGCCCAATGTCGAGGCGCGCATGGCCGAACTGTTCGACGCCAGCTTCAATGTCGGCGACGCACCGATGAGCCGCACCGAACTCGCCCGCGCGATGGCGCAGTGCGACGTGCTGGTGCCGACCATCAACGACACCATCGACGCCGCCCTGTTGAACGGCGCGCCGGAGCGATTGCAGCTCATCGCCAGTTTCGGGGCCGGGGTCGATCATATCGACCTGGCCGCTGCGCAGGCAAAGCGGATCATCGTCACCAACACGCCGGGCGTCCTGACCGAGGATACAGCCGACATGACCATGGCGCTGATCCTGTCCGTGCCCCGCCGCCTGGCGGAGGGGGAAAAGCTCGTCCGGTCGGGCCAGTGGCGCGGCTGGAGCCCGTCGGGCATGCTGGGCCATCGTATCGGTGGCAAGAAGCTGGGCATTATCGGCATGGGCCGTATCGGTCGTGCCGTTGCCCGCCGCGCCCGCGCCTTTGGCCTGTCGATCGCTTATCATAACCGCCACCGCCTGCCGTTCGAGGTGGAGCAGGAATTGGAGGCGGAATGGGTGGGCGATGTCGACGGTTTGCTTTCGGCCTGCGACATCATCTCGATCCACTGCCCGCTCAATGCCGACAGTCGCGGGCTGATCGATGCGCGACGGATCGCACTGATGCGTCCCGACGCCTATCTCATCAACACCTCCCGCGCCGAAATCACCGACGAGACGGCGTTGATCGTCGCCCTGGACGAAGGGCGGATCGCTGGCGCAGGCCTTGACGTCTATACCCATGAACCGGCGGTCGATGCGCGCCTGTTCGACCTCGCCAATGTCGTATTGCTGCCGCATATGGGATCGGCCACGTTCGAGGGCCGCGACGCGACCGGCGCGCGCGTCATCGCCAACATTCGCAGCTGGGTCGATGGACACCGTCCACCCAATCAAGTGCTGGAAGGCTGGGTCTGACCCGGCACGGGGGAACCCTCCGCGACCTCATCCGTTCGGAAAACATAATATTTCCATCGAAAGGGACGGATCATCATGTTGAAACTCGCAGTCATCTCGCTCGTCATCGCCGCTGTGCTGGCGGTTCTCGGCTTCGGTGGCGCCGCTGGCACCTTTGTCGGTATCGCCAAGATCCTCTTCTTCATCGCGCTGGCTGTCTTCGTCCTGTTTCTCGTGCTCGGTCTGCTGGCCGGCAAGGGTATCAAGGATGCGATAGACTGACCGCATGACAGAGTCTGGCGCAGGCGTGGATGAAACCGGGCGGCTCGTTCGCGACGCCGCCGGTTTTCTGTTTCGGCGCGATCTTGGCGGCACCTACCGCCTCGTCCTGCTACGCGTACCCGTCGATCTTGTCGAAAAACGGGTGCGCGTTCAGGGCTTTTATATGGGCGACGATATCGTCGAGGCTGATGGCGTAGCGCCCGCCTGAAACCCCTTGCCAAACCGCCGGGGACACGCGATCCCCTTGCGTCATGCGCAAGATATTTCTGTTTCTCCTCTCCGTCGCCACGCCCGTTCTGGCCCAGGCCCAAACGCCCCGCGACACTCTATCACAGGTCATGGACGATCACTGGAACTGGTGGCTCTCCACCCATCCGGTCGAGGCCACCGCGCGTGGCGTCCGCACCTATGATGACCGCATCTACGACCTGTCGCTCACCGCCCGCGCCGCGCAGATCAAGGCCGAACAGGCCTTCGTTGCCCGGCTGGAAGCAATCGGCGAGACGATGCTCGCCCCCGCCGACCGAGTCAACCGCGCCGTGCTGCTGTGGATGCTCCGCGACGACATAGCGGGGGAGGCACACCAAGCCGAAAGGCTGATGCTGTTCACCACCTATTATGGCTGGCATCAGGGTTTTGCAGGAATGGGCGACGGCCTGCCTTTCTACGACCGCGCCGACTATGACAGCTATCTCACCCGCCTGTCGCTCTACCCGAAACAAAATGGCGACGCCTCGCCATCACCCGGCAGGCGATCGAGGGCGGCTATGTTCTGCCTTGCTCCGTCCTCGGCAATTATGCCGCCACCATCAGCGGTATCGTCGCGGGCAAGCCGGAAGCGACCCGCTTCTACGAGCCGTTAACCCGCCCCAAGCCCCGCACAATCAGCGACGCCGATTGGTCCGCGATGCAGGCGCGCGCCATCACCCTGATCCGCGATGTCATCACGCCCGAATATGGCAAATGGCATGACCTGTTCGTGAAGGATTATCAGCCCGCCTGCCGCAAGAGCGATAGCGCGGCGACCCTGCCGGGCGGCGCGGCCTGGTATGCCAGCCGGGTGCGGACGCATACGACCACCGACCTGACCCCCGACCAGATTCACGCCATCGGCCTGTCCGAAGTCGCCCGCATCCGTGCCCGCATGGACGATGTGGCAGCCAAGGCAGGCTATCCCAGCCGCACCGCCTTCATTGAGCATCTACGCACCGACCCTCGCTACTATGCCAAATCCCCCGAAGAACTGCTCCAGGTCGCCGCGCGTCAGGCGAAGGCGATCGACGGCCTGCTGCCGCGCTATTTCAACACCCTACCGCGTCTGCCCTATGGCCTCAAAGCCATTCCAGAGGCCGAAGCGGAAGGCACCACCACCGCTTATTATATGCCCGGTGCGCCGGAAAGCGGTATCGCTGGCACCTATTTCGTCAACACGTCCAAGCTCGACCAGCGGCCCTTCTGGGAACTGCCCGCGCTGACCGCGCATGAGGCGGTGCCGGGTCATCACAATCAGATCGCCTTGCAACAGGAATTGCCGCTGCCGCCCTTCCGCAAATATCTTGCGGGCTTTACTGCCTATGTCGAAGGATGGGCGCTCTATACCGAATTTCTGGGTGAAGAGATGGGGCTCTACGACACGCCTGAAAAGATGATGGGCCGCCTGTCTTACGAAATGTGGCGTGCCTGCCGTCTGGTGGTCGATACCGGCATCCACGCCAAGGGCTGGGACAAGGCGCGCGCCGTCGCCTTCATGGCCGACAACAGCGCACTGTCTGCGGCCAATATCGATGCAGAGGTCAATCGCTACATCAGTTGGCCGGGCCAGGCGCTGGGCTACAAGCTCGGCGAAATCAGGATCAGGGGGTTGCGGACGAAAGCCGAAGCGGCCTTGGGCGCAAAGTTCGACCTGCGCCGCTTCCATGAAGCGGTTCTCGCACAAGGCGCGGTGCCGCTGACCGTGCTGGAAAGCCAGATCGATAGTTGGATTGCGGCCGAAAAAGCGCGCTGATCAAATTCGCAGGGATCGGGGCGGGGCGTTGCTGATGTCCAGCCACGCCCGATAGCCAAGGTCCAGCGGCAGGGCTGCTTCGCAACAGGCGCATTCCGCCATAACCCGGCCGATCAGCCACTGGCTCTGCCCGCAATCAGGACAGCGCATCGCGCCACCGGGGCGATAGAGGCCGATATGGCCGCTGGCGTTTGGAATCGTGGAAGGCAGCATGGCGGAAGTCCCCCTCTCGTTCGGCTCCAACGCCTTTCCGTCCGGTTGTTTCCCGCTTTGTCCAGGCGCGCGCAATAAATGCGCCTCCCCCAAAGGTGCAACGGTTGCTTTGTCCATTTGACTTGGGCGCGGCAGTCTGTATGGCGCTGCGATATCGGGACATACCCGCTTCGGCCGACGGTTGGGGCGCATCCCTCCACCTTGCTGCCCGGACCATCGGGCCGGTCGGCGAGAGACGGGTGGAAAGCGTCATCTTGCCTCCGCATGGCCGCGGCATTTGCGAGGAGACGCACAACTTATGACCGCCATCGGACAGGACACGCTCGGCACCCGCGACATTTTGAATGTCGACGGCAAGGACATCGCTTTTTATTCGCTCGAAAAGGCCGCCGCTAAACTTGGAGACGTTTCGCGCCTGCCTTTCTCGATGAAGGTGCTGCTCGAAAACCTGCTCCGCTTCGAAGATGGCGTCACCGTGACGGTCGAGGACATTCAGGCGATCGTCGATTGGCAGAATGACCGGGGCAAGGCCCAGCGCGAGATCCAGTATCGCCCCGCGCGCGTACTGCTTCAGGATTTCACCGGCGTGCCTTGCGTGGTCGATCTGGCCGCCATGCGCGACGCGATGAACGCGCTCGGCGCGGACGCCAGCAAGATCAACCCGCAGGTGCCCGTCCATCTCGTCATCGACCACTCGGTCATGGTCGATGAATTCGGTACGCCCAAGGCGTTCGAACAGAATGTGGAAATCGAATATCAGCGCAATATGGAGCGCTACGACTTCCTCAAATGGGGCAGCAAGTCGCTCAACAATTTCTACGCCGTGCCCCCCGGCACCGGCATCTGCCATCAGGTGAACCTGGAAAATATCGCGCAGGCCGTCTGGTCGAGCAAAGATACCGATGGCGCCATGGTCGCTTATCCCGACACCTGCGTCGGCACCGACAGCCACACCACGATGGTCAACGGCCTGGGCGTGCTCGGCTGGGGCGTCGGCGGGATCGAGGCGGAAGCGGCGATGCTGGGCCAGCCCGTCTCCATGCTCATCCCCGAAGTCGTCGGCTTCAAGCTGATCGGCACGATGAACGAAGGCGTGACCGCCACCGACCTGGTGCTGACCTGCACCGAAATGCTGCGCAAGAAGGGCGTCGTTGGCCGTTTCGTGGAATATTTCGGCCCGGGCCTGGCGTCGCTCAGCCTCGCCGACCGTGCGACGCTCGCGAACATGGCCCCGGAATATGGCGCGACCTGCGGCTTCTTCGGCATCGACGACAAGACGATCGATTATATGCGCCTGACCGGCCGCAGCGACGAAAATCTCGCGCTGGTCGAAGCCTATGCCAAGCAGCAGGCTTCTGGATCGATCCCACCGCCGATCTGGTCTTCACCGACACGCTGGAACTCGACCTGTCGACAGTCGTCCCCAGCCTCGCCGGTCCCAAGCGCCCGCAGGATCGCGTGTCGCTGCCGGAAGTCGATGACGTGTTCAACGCTGACCTGGCCAATGTCTACAAGAAGGCGCAGCAGCGCGTTCCGGTCGAAGGCGAGGATTTCGACATCGGCGACGGCGACGTCACTATCGCCGCCATCACCAGTTGCACCAACACGTCGAACCCCGGCGTCATGGTCGCCGCGGGCCTCGTCGCCAAGAAGGCGAATGAGCTGGGCCTCAAGCCCAAGCCTTGGGTCAAGACCTCGCTGGCCCCCGGCAGCCAAGTCGTCACCGACTATTTCAATAAGGCAGGCCTCCAGGAGCATCTGGACGCGATCGGCTTCAACCTGGTTGGCTATGGCTGCACCACCTGCATCGGCAATTCCGGGCCGCTGGCCCCTGCTATCAGCGCGGCAATCAACGAAAACAGCCTGGTCGCGGCCGCCGTCATTTCGGGCAACCGCAACTTCGAAGGGCGCGTGTCGCCCGACGTGCGCGCCAACTTCCTTGCCAGCCCCCCGCTGGTCGTGGCCTATGCGCTCAAGGGCACGGTGATCGAAGATTTCATCACCACGCCGATCGGCGTCAGCACCGCTGGCAACGACGTGTATCTCAAGGACATCTGGCCCACTAATGCCGAGGTCGCATCGACCATGGCAGGCTGCATGGACCGTGCGATGTTCCAGGCGCGCTACGAGAATGTCTATAAGGGCGACGCCCATTGGCAGGCGATCGACGTGACCGGCTCGGACACCTATAGCTGGCGCGCAGGCTCTACCTATGTCGCCAACCCGCCCTATTTTGAAGGGCTGAGCATGACCCCGGCGCCGGTCAACGATATCATCGAAGCGAAGCCGCTGGCGATCTTCGGCGACTCGATCACCACCGACCACATCTCCCCCGCCGGTTCGATCAAGGCGAGCAGCCCCGCCGGCCAGTGGCTGAGCGAGCATCAGGTCGCCCAGGCCGACTTCAACAGCTATGGCGCGCGCGTGGCCATCATGAAGTCATGATGCGCGGTACCTTCGCCAACATCCGCATCAAGAACCAGATGCTGGACGGCGTCGAAGGCGGCATGACCCGCTATGAAGGCGAAGTCATGCCCATCTATGACGCGGCGATGAAGCACAAGGCCGACGGCACGCCGCTGGTCGTCATCGGCGGCAAGGAATATGGCACCGGTTCGTCGCGCGACTGGGCGGCCAAGGGCACCAACCTGCTGGGCGTGCGCTCGGTCATCGTCGAAAGCTTCGAACGTATCCATCGCTCGAACCTGGTCGGCATGGGCGTGCTGCCGCTCCAGTTCAAGGATGGCGAAAGCAAGGATACGCTGGGCCTGACCGGCGACGAAAGCTTCACCATCCAGAATGTCGCGGGCCTCAAGCCACGCCAGGACGTGGACGTCATCGTCAAGCGCGCCGACGGTTCGACCTTCACCTTCACCGCGCTGTGCCGGATCGATACCATCAACGAGCTGGAATATTTCCTGAACGGCGGTATCCTGCAATATGTGCTGCGCAAGCTGGCCGCTTGATCGGCTGACAGGCTAGGCTGAAAAAAAAAGGGCTTCTCCCACGCGGGAGAAGCCCTTTTTTCTTGGCCGCGCTCCTGTGATCCAATAGCGCGATCAGCCTCTAGGCGTCAGCGACGTGCCGCCGCGCTTTTGTCCCGCACCGCCTTGAATTCCGATCCCGGCTTCCATTGCGGCCAGCGGGTCGAACTGGCGAGGTCGCGACCGATAGTCAGCAGCAGGTCGACATCCTGCGCCGCACCATCCAGCTTCCAGTCTGGGCCGATCGCATCGCACGCCTGATGATAGCATTGGCCGGTATAGGTATCGACCCAGGCCTGTCCTGCCGCGCGGCCGCCTTCGACCAGGTCGGACGCGCCTGCAATCCCCATCAGCAACAACACGGGAACGCCTTGCTTGGCCATGGAGAAATGGTCGGCGCGATAGAAAAGGCCGCGTTCAGGCAGGCTTTCTGGCGTGACGACGCGGCCTTGGTCGGCAGCGACTTTCGCCAGATCATCCTCCAATGTGCTTTGGCCCTTGCCCACCAGGATGACGTCTTTCGCCTTGCCGGCAGTCTGGAGGATATCGAGGGTCAGGTTGGCAACCGTGCTGTCCAACGGCCACACCGGGTTCTGGGCATAATGTTCGGAGCCAAGCAATCCGCGCTCCTCTGCCGTCCACGCCGCGAACAGGACCGAACGATCGGGGGCAGGGCCAGCCTTGAACGCGCGCGCAATTTCGAACAGGCCCGCAATGCCAAGCGCATCGTCATTCGCCCCGGCGCGATAGATGCGCCCCTGTGCGTCCGGCGCGCCCTTGCCATAGGCGTCCCAATGCGCGCCATACATCACCGTTTCATCCGGCCGTTTCGTGCCGGGAATGCGCGCCAGGACGTTGGCGCTCTGCACCACTTCCTGCGTCACCGGGAAGGCGGCGGAGAAGCGCGCGCCGGTCAGCTCCACCGGACGGAATGCCTTGCTGCGCGCCCGCTTGCGCAGCGCAGCCAGGTCGAGGCTCGCGCCAGCGAACAACGCCTTGGCGGCGTCTCCCTCGACCCAGCCCTGCACGGCGAGGCTAGTCAGTTTATCGGCTGGACGAACGAGATCGTAATTTTCGCCACCCGGACTGACCACCACATTCCAGCCATAGCCGGCCCCGGGCGTGTCATGGACGATCAGCGCGCCGATCGCCCCGCGTCGCGCGGCTTCCTCGAACTTGTAGGTCCAACGGCCATAATAGGTCATGGCACGTCCACCGAACGCGCCGAAAGCATCCTCGCCTTTGGTCGCTTCGAAGTCGGGATCGTTGATCAGGAAGACCGCGACCTTACCCTTCAGGTCCACGTCCTTATAATCATCCCAGCCCCGTTCGGGCGCGGAGACGCCATAGCCCACGAACACCAGCGGCGCGGCGTCCACCACAACCTTGTCCTTGGGCTGGAGGGTGGAGAGATAGACCTGGTCGCCGACCGCCCAGTCCCTCGCGACGTCGCCCTGCGCGATGCCCAGCCGCTCCGCTTTGCCGAGGCGGGTGTGGAGCAGGGGCACGCTTTGCACCCATTGGCCATCGGGACCACCCGGCTCCAGCCCCAAAGCCTGAAACCGGCCGACCAGATAGCCGATCGTCCGCTCCTCCCCAATCGTACCGGGCGCGCGCCCTTCGAACAGGTCGGACGCCAGCGTGCGGACGGATTGGGCCAGTTGCTGCGGATCGGTCGTCTGCGCAGCGAGAGAGGCGGGAAGGGCGGCAGTGAGGGCCAGAGCCAGGCCAAGCGTGCGTATGGTCATGACCCGCTTCTAACCCCTTGCCAACGCAGGGGGAAGGGCGCGTCAGAATTCGATATCGAGTTCCTCGACCTCGTCCGGCTCGATCCGCGCGTCGTCGATCCATTCGCGCATCAGCGGCCAACCATTGATCGTCTGGCAATAGGCCGCGGCGGTAGCCGACACCGGCACGGCATAGGTCAGGAAACGTTCGGCGACGGGCGCGAACATCGCGTCGGCCACGGTGGGCTTGTCCCCAAACAGCCAAGGACCGCCATAACTGCCCAAGCATTCTGCCCAGATCGCTTCGATCCGCTCGATGTCCGGCTTCGCTCCGGAGAAAATAGGGAAACGGGCATGCCGCACCTTGAGATTCATCGGCAAAGCCGAGCGCAAGTTGGCAAAGCCCGAATGAATTTCGCCCGACACCGACCGGCAATGGGCGCGCGCGATCCGGTCGGCGGGATACATGCCGGCATCGGGATAAAGTTCGTGGAGATATTCGGCGATCGCCAAAGTATCCCATACGCTCGCCCCCTCATGGGTCAGACGCGGGACCAGCACAGAGGGGGAGAGCAACAGCAGCTCCGCGCGATTCTCCGCGTTATCGAGCGCGATTAGTTTTTCTTCGACATGCAGGCCTGCAATCCGGCATAACAGCCAGCCGCGCAGCGACCAGGAGGAATAATTTTTGCTGGATAGAGTGAGTTCCGCGATAGCCATGGCAATCCCTCCCGCTTCAGGGGAACCTCCCATTTATGATGATGCGGCGCAACATAAAAAGATTGTATAGCGTTACATGATAAGACCGATTCGTTGGCGGTGATATAACAAGGCAAGATTGCGATTATGCGGATGCTCTATAGCGGTTATCAGGCTTGGAACGATATGCTGGCGCCGGCGCGCTTTGGCGCGCAGATTGCTCTTGGCATGCGGGACCGGATGGGGCCAGCGGCCCAATGGGCGATGCCGCGTCGCCTGTTCGCACTGATGGATGTGTTCCAAGGTGCCAAGCTGACCCACAAGCGTCCCGCTTATGATATCGGCACGGTTACCAGCGGCAATGCACAGGTGGCCGTGCGCGAGGAAGTGGCGCTGGATTTGCCGTTTGGCGACCTGTTGCACTTCGTCAAGGACGAGGTCGATGCGGCTCAGCCCAAAGTGCTGGTGGTCGCGCCTATGTCCGGCCATTTTTCAACCTTGTTGCGCAGCACCGTCGTAACCCTGCTGCGCGATCATGACGTTTATATCACCGACTGGAAGAACGCCCGCGACGTGCCGCTGTCGGCCGGCCGCTTCGGGTTCGAGGATTATGTGGATTATGTGATCCAGTTCTTCCAGCATATGGGGCCTGGCGCACATATGGTATCGGTGTGCCAGCCCTGCGTCCCGGCACTGGCAGCAGTCGCGTTGATGGCGGAAGATAAAGACGCCGCGACGCCGAAGTCGATGACGTTGATGGGCGGGCCGATCGATCCCAACGCAGCGCCGACTGCGGTCAACGATCTGGCCAATGAAAAGCCGATCGAATGGTTCGAGAAGAATTTGATCTCCGTCGTGCCGCTGCGCTACGCGGGGCATGGTCGCCAAGTCTATCCGGGCTTCATCCAGCTATCCGCCTTCATGGCGATGAACATGGAACGCCATGGCGCGCAGCATCGGGAACTGTACCAATTGCTGGCCGATGGAAAGACCGTCGAAGCCGACAAGATCAAGAATTTCTATGAAGAATATTTCGCGGTCCTGGACATGACCCGCGAATTTTACATCGAAACCGTCGATCTGGTGTTCCAGAAAGCCTCCCTCGCCAAGGGTGAATTGATGCACCGGGGGCGGTTGGTCAAACCGGGCGCCATTCGCCATACGGCGTTGCTGACGGTCGAGGGCGAAAGGGACGATGTCTGCGCCGTAGGGCAGACATCGGCAGCCCATGGCCTATGCACCGGTCTGCGGCCGCACTTGAAGCGTCACCATCTCCAGCCGGGCGTCGGTCATTATGGCGTATTTTCCGGCAGCAAATGGGAAAGCCAGGTCTATCCGCAGGTGCGGAACATGATCCTCGCGATGAACTGATCGCAATCAGGCAACCGACCGATCCGGAGGGGATCGGTCGGCTGCCCACTGGTCACAGGACGTAGCGACTAAGGTCGGTGTCGCGCGCAATCGCATCCAGCTGCTTTTCGACATAGGCGGCGTCCACCACAAGCGTTTCACCCCGCCGGTCCTCGGCCTCGAAGCTGACATCCTCCAGCAGCTTTTCCATCACCGTCTGCAGGCGGCGGGCACCGATATTCTCGACCTCGCCATTCACTTCCGCTGCAATTCGCGCCACCGCGCGGATGCCCTCGGCGGTCAGGTCGATGGTTACGCCCTCGGTCGCCAGCAGCGCCCGATATTGCGCCACCAGGCTTGCCTTGGTGTCCGAGAGGATCGCGACGAAATCCTCTTCGGTCAGCGCCTGCAACTCTACGCGGATCGGCAGGCGACCCTGCAATTCGGGCAACAGGTCGCTGGGCTTGGCGACATGAAAAGCGCCCGACGCGATGAACAGGATGTGGTCGGTCTTGAGCGGGCCATATTTGGTCGCAACCGTCGTCCCCTCGATCAGGGGCAACAGGTCGCGCTGTACGCCCTCGCGGCTGACGGAACCGCCACGCACGTCGCTGACCGCAATCTTATCGATTTCGTCGAGAAACACGATGCCATTCTGCTCAGCGCTGGTGATGGCAACGCGCGCGACATCATCCTGGTCCAGTCGCTTGTCCTGTTCCTCCTCGATCAGCTTGTCCCAGGCATCGGCGACGCGCAGCTTGCGGCGCTTCTTCTGGTTTTGGCCCAATGCTTTGGACATCATGTCGGACAGGTTGATCATACCCATCTGGCCGCCCATGCCGGGGATATCCATCGGCATGGAAGGGCTGTCGGCGATTTCCACCTCGACCTCGACATCGTTCATCTGATGCTGCTCAATCCGCTGGCGGAAGGAGAGGCGGGTCGCCTCGCTCGCTTCCTTGCCCGTTAGCGCGTCGAGGAGGCGGTTCATCGCCGCCTCGGACGCCGCTTCGCGCACCGCTTCGCGGCGGCGATCCTTTTCCAGCCGCACCGCTTCCTCGACCAGGTCGCGGACGATCTGTTCGACATCGCGACCAACATAGCCGACTTCTGTGAACTTGGTGGCCTCGACCTTGACGAAGGGCGCATCGGCCAGCTTCGCCAGGCGACGGCTGATCTCGGTCTTGCCGCACCCCGTCGGCCCGATCATCAGGATATTTTTGGGTGTTACCTCGTCGCGCAGATCGTCGGGCAAATGCTGCCGCCGCCAACGATTGCGCAGCGCCACCGCGACAGCGCGCTTGGCATCCTTCTGGCCGATGATATGCGCGTCAAGTGCCGCGACGATGGCTTTGGGGGTCAGATTGTCGTTCATTCCAAACTCCCCCTCCCCTTCTAAGGGAGGGGCAGGGGGTGGGTGCGATTGCACAGCAATCGCTCGCAAAATAGGTGGAATGGGATTGCGGCTCGCTTTGCTCGCTACCCACCCCAACCCCTCCCTTGGCAGGGAGGGGCACGTTAATCAGGCGACCGAATCCAATGTTTCGATGGTCAACTGATCGTTGGTATAAACGCAAATATCCGCCGCCACGGCCATGGCCTTGCGCGCCAGTGCCTCGGCATCCGCCTCATAGTCCACCAGCGCACGGGCCGCCGCCAGCGCGAAATTACCGCCCGATCCGATCGCCGCAACGCCGTTCAGCGGCTCCAGCACGTCGCCATTGCCGGTCAGGATCAATGTCACATCCTTGTCTGCGACGATCATCATCGCTTCCAAATTGCGCAGATATTTGTCGGTGCGCCAGTCCTTTGCCAGTTCGACGGCAGAGCGCATCAGCTGCCCATTGTGCCGCTCCAGCTTGGCTTCCAGCCGCTCGAACAGAGTGAAGGCGTCGGCCGTCGCGCCGGCAAAGCCGCCGATGACGGAGCCGTCATGCAGGCGCCGCACCTTGCGGGCGTTGGGCTTCATGACGGTCTGGCCCATCGAGACCTGACCGTCGCCAGCGACGACGACTTTGCCATTTTTGCGGACGGACATGATGGTGGTGCCATGCCAGACCGGCATGGCGCTGCGATGTTGGTCGTTCATGGGCGGCATATGGGAGGCGAGATCGCCCTGTGCAAGCCGGGCCATGTGCATCGTCGAAGCGTGGCATTTGCGCGACAATATTGTGACAAATATTGTAGGAACTAATGTTGGTTAATTGACATTGTGCAGCGCAGCATCAAATATCAACGTCGAATAAAAGGGGGTAGGACTCGCATGTCTCTCAAGGCCATGGCTCAGGAAAAAGTCGAGCGCGCGGGAATTTCCAACTATAGTTTCGATCACGACGTGTTGGTCATGTGCGGTGTCCGCTACACGCTCGAAGCCTGCACCTGTGGCGAGCCTGATTGCGATGGTGTCCGCCTGCGCAAAAGCCCCAAGGTAATCGGGCGCGTTCTGCAATAAGCTGGGCGGATCGCCGACGCCGTTCCCCTTATCGCATCGCCTCCTTGCCGGCGCGGCCCACTGATTCGATGTCGCGGCCGACGCCTTGCACCGTGTTGCAGGCCGATAGGGCCAGCAGCCATCCGCTCATCAACAGGCATAATGGAGGACGGATCATGGCATCACTCCACATTGGTTATTGGGATCCTCTATAACCGGGTGGCGACGGCGGGAAGAGCGATTGTGCATGACCGTTTCACCTCCGCTTGACAGAGGCGGCCCGCAATGCCAATGGCCGCTTCCTCCCGACAGGGGGCGCGTAGCTCAGTGGTAGAGCACACCCTTCACACGGGTGGGGTCGCAGGTTCAATCCCTGCCGCGCCCACCATGGCTTACCCGCCATGGCAGGACAGATTATTTCCCGGCATTGATCTTTTGATACGCAGCTTTAATCCTGCGGTCCTGATCCGGCGCGTGCGCGCGCCGAGCCGAAAGGATGTCGATGCCCCCTTATCTGAAAGCCAGTGCCGCGCTTGGCGCTTTGCTGTTGAGTTCCGCTGTGTCCGTGCAGGCGCAGGAAAAACTGACGCTGGAACGCGTGTTCGCCAGCCCTGATCTTGCCGGACCGCAGCCGCGCGCGCTCACATTATCGCCGGACGGGACGCTTGTGACCCTGCTCAAGCCACGCGCGGATGAGAAGGAGCGGCTCGACCTGTGGGCGATCGACACCGCTACCGGCGCGGAGCGGATGCTGGTCGATTCGAAAAGGACCGGCAGCGGCGCGGCGCTCAGCGAAGCGGAAAAAATGCAGCGCGAGCGGGATCGCAGCGTCGCGGGCAGTAGCGGGATTACCAGCTATGACTGGTCGTCCGATGGCAAGACCATCCTCGTGCCCGTCGATGGCGACCTCTATCTCGCCGCGCTGGATGGACAGGTGACACGGCTGACCGACACGCCCGATGGCGAATTGAACGGCGTGGTCAGTCCCAAGGGGCGTTTCGTATCCTTCGTGCGGGGCGGCAATCTGTTCGTGCAGCCGATCGATGGTGTGGAACGACAGATAACGCAGGGCGCGAGCGATACGGTGAGCTGGGGCGTGGCCGAGTTCGTCGCGCAGGAGGAAATGGACCGGCGCACCGGCTATTGGTGGTCGCCCGATGAAGCGATGATCGCCGTCGCGCGGGTCGATGAAGGTCCGGTCGGCATCGTCACCCGCACCGCGATCGGCGGGGAGGGGACCAAGGTCTATCAACAACGCTACCCGGCGGCAGGCACGCCCAACGCGCTAGTCGATCTGTATGTGATGAAACCGGATGGATCGGGCCAGGTGAAGGTCGATCTCGGCCCGGATTCGGACATTTATCTGGCGCGGGTCAACTGGTCTAAGGATGGTCGGACCCTCTATGTCCAGCGGGAAAGCCGCGATCAGAAACGGCTCGACCTGCTGGCGGTTGACCCCGCCACGGGCAAGGGCCGGGTGATCCTCGCAGAAACGGCGAAGAGCTGGGTCAATCTGTCCAATAATTTCAGACCCCTGGCGGATGGGAGTTTGCTGTGGTGGTCGGAGAAGACCGGGCATGGGCATCTCTACCATGTGCGTGGTGACAAATGGACGGCGCTGACCAGCGGCAAGTGGGACGTGCGCGACGTGGTGGGCGTGGATGAGGGTAAGAGCCTCGTTTATTTCACTGGCAATCGCGAAACGCCGCTGGAACAGCAACTCTATACCGCGCCGCTGAAAAAGGCCGGGGAAGCGCAGGCGTTGACGCGCAGTGGCTGGTGGAACGATGCCGTGATGGACGGTAAGGCCAGCCGGATCGTCGTCAGCCGCCAGAATAGCGACCAGCCAAAGCAGGTCTATCTGGCCGACAATAAGGGCAAGCAGCTGCAATGGTTGTCGGAAAATGCGCTGACCGGCAGCCACCCCTATGCGCCCTATGTCGCCAGCCATGTGAAGACGACATTCGGCACGGTGAAGGCGGCGGACGGCACGACGCTCTACACCAAGATCATGACCCCGCCGATCGAGCCGGGGAAACGCTATCCGGTGTTCATGATCCATTATGGCGGCCCTGGCGGCGGACGGCAGGCGACGAATGTCTGGAGCGGGGCGCTCAACCAATATCTGGTCGATCGGGGCTGGATCGTCTTTGCGATCGACAATCGCGGCACGCCCGATCGCGGCAAGGCGTTCGAGGACCATCTCTACCGGGCGATGGGCACGGTGGAGGTCGAGGACCAGCTAGTGGGCGTCGACTGGCTCAAGGCCCAGCCCTTCGTCGATCCAACGCGGATTGCGACTTATGGCTGGTCCTATGGTGGCTATATGTCCCTGAAACTGCTGGAAAAGGCACCGGGCGTGTTTGGCGCGGTGATCGCCGGTGCGCCGGTGACGAAATGGGAACTGTACGACACCCATTATACCGAACGCTATATGGGCCAGCCGCAGGACACGCCTAGTGCCTATCCCGCCTCGGGCGCGGTCGAGGAGTCGGTGAAGATCGTCGATCCGCTGCTGCTGATCCACGGCATGTCCGACGATAATGTCGTGTTCGACAATGCCACCGCGCTGATGGCCAAAATGCAGGGCGCGGCGGTGCCGTTCGAGATGATGGCCTATCCGGGGCAGACCCATCGCGTCGGTGGGCCTGGCGTCAGCGTGCATCTGTGGCGGACGATCGAGGACTTTCTGGCCCGTCGCGGGATTGCGTCCGCCGAGTGAGCGCTGCCGTTGTCGCCAGGCGTTGACGGTCAGATGGCGGTAACGGTTTTTACTGTGCAAGACGCGGCGCATGGCCCACCCGGCCGCTGCGCCGCGACGGATATCGCGCCCGCTATCGGCTGGCCAAGCCCTTCTTTCTGGACAAAAGGGCCAAGATCGCTAGGGAGCGCACTCTGAAAGTTTTGCTTTGGAGTGGAGAGTCTAGTCATGGGTTACAGGGTCGTCGTCGTAGGTGCCACTGGCAATGTGGGCCGCGAAATGCTGACCATTCTCGCCGAGCGCGAGTTCCCGATTGACGAGATCGCGGCCGTCGCTTCCTCGCGATCGCAGGGGCTGACCGTGGATTTCGGCGACAGTGGCAAGACTATCAAATGTCAGAGCATCGAGCATTTCGACTTTGCCGGTTGGGATATCGCTCTGTTCGCGGTCGGCAGCGGCCCGACAGCGGAATATGCACCCAAGGCAGCGGCAGCCGGTTGCGTCGTGATCGACAACAGCTCGCTCTATCGCATGGACCCGGACGTTCCCTTGATCGTGCCGGAAGTGAACCCCGATGCGATCGATGGCTACAAGAAGAAGAACATCATCGCCAACCCCAACTGCTCGACCGCACAGATGGTCGTGGCGTTGAAGCCGCTGCATGACGTTGCCAAAATCAAGCGCGTCGTCGTTTCGACCTATCAGTCGGTGTCGGGCGCGGGCAAGGCGGGCATGGATGAGCTGTTCGAGCAGAGCCGCAACATCTTCGTCGGCGATCCGGCCGAGCCCAAGAAGTTCACCAAGCAGATCGCTTTCAACGTGATCCCGCATATCGATGTTTTCCTGGACGATGGTTCGACCAAGGAAGAATGGAAGATGGTTGCGGAAACCAAGAAGATCCTCGATCCCAAGATCAAGCTGACCGCGACATGCGTGCGTGTGCCGGTGTTCGTCGGCCATAGCGAGGCGATCAACATCGAGTTTGAGAACGAGATTTCGGCTAAGGAAGCGCAGGACATCTTGCGCGAGGCACCCGGTATCATGCTCGTCGATAAGCGCGAAGATGGCGGCTACATCACGCCGGTCGAATGCGTCGGTGATTTCGCGACCTTCATCAGCCGCGTGCGCGAGGATTCGACCGTCGACAATGGCATCAACCTGTGGTGCGTCAGCGACAATCTGCGCAAGGGTGCGGCGCTGAACGCGGTGCAGATCGCCGAACTGCTTGGCCGTCGCCACCTTAAGAAGGGCTGATAACCTGATGATTGCCGGCGCTGCTGCTGCCTGGAACGCCGTTCCAGTCGCGCAGCGCCGGATGATCATTGCTATGGCCGTGGCGGTTTGCCTGGCCAATATTGCGCAACCCTATCCCGACCTTGCGCCGCTTCAGCATGGGCCGACTGTTGCGCTGCTTTTCGCCGCGCCGTGGCTGTTGCGACGCTGGCCACTGTCTACCGCAGCGATTGGCTGTATCTTCGCCTTCCTCTTGCTTCATACGCTGGGCGCGCGCTGGATATATTCCTATGTGCCTTATGACGACTGGGCACGAGCGGTGGTTGGACATGACATCTCCTCCCTCTTCGGAACGACCCGCAACGGATATGACCGGCTGGTTCATTTCGCTTTTGGGGCTTTGCTGACCCTGCCTATGGTGGAGACATCCCGTAAATTCGGAGCCTTCGCGGCGGATGGAGCCTTGCCTTCGCCTTCGCCTTCATCGCGCTGGGCAGCGCGCTCTACGAGATTTTCGAATGGCTGCTCACCCTCATCGCGGCGGGCGAGACGGCGGACTATTATAATGGTCAGCAAGGCGACGTGTGGGATGCGCAGAAGGACATGGCGGCAGCACAGGTCGGCAGCGCCCTCGCATTGATCGCGCTCTTGCGTCGCCCCGACTGACGCCATATCGGCAAACCGCCCCAGCCAAAGGACCATGCCATGACCGACCTCCCCATCGAACGCCATGACGTAAAGGGCTATGACGGTCTGCCGATCGCTGTACATGTTGCGGGGGAAGGGCGGGATCTGGTGCTGATCCACGGCTATTTCTCCAACGCCTACACCAACTGGATCCGCTATGGCCATGCCGCCAAACTGGTGGCGGCGGGGTTTCGGGTGATCATGCCGGACTTGCGCGGGCATGGGGAAAGCGGCAAGCCGCATGATCACGCCGCCTATCCGCCCGATGCGCTGACCGATGACGGTCTGGCGCTGATCGAACAGATGGGGCTGACCGATTATGATCTTGGCGGCTATTCGCTGGGCGCGCGGACGACGGTGCGGATGCTGGCGCGGGGTGCGACGCCGCGCCGAGTGATCCTGGCAGGCATGGGGCTGCGCGGGCTGGTGCAGTCACTCGATAATGGCGGCTATTACAAGAATGTGCTGACCAATCTCGGCACGTTCGAACGCGGCACGTCGCAATGGATGACCGAAGCCTTCCTCAAGACCACCAAGGGCGATCCGGTTGCGTTGCTTCATATTCTCAATACGTTCGTCGACACACCCGAGCCGGTCATCGCCGGGATCATGCAGCCGACGAGGATTATCTGTGGCGCGGACGACCAGGATAATGGCGTGGCGCAGGAACTGGCGGACTTGCTCCCCCACGGTGATTTCGTCGAAGTTCCTGGCAATCATATGAATGCGGTCACCCGCAAAGAGATGGGGCAGGCAATGGTGGATTTTCTGACGGCTTGACGGGATCGCACGGTCAGGTCACTTTCCCCGCATACGCCTAAAAGGGGAATCCCATGAAAATCGCCGTCTCGATCGCCGCGCTTGCGGCCGCTCTTGTTGTTTCACCCGTTCTGGCGCAGCAGGTGCCCGCACCGACGGCGGCCGAGGCCGACGCCTTCCTCGCCAAGGCGGAAAAGGCAATGTTCGACCACTCGCTCATTTCGAGCCGTGCCGCCTGGATCAATGCCACCTATATCAGCGATGATAGCGATGCAGTGGCTGCTCATTTCGGTGCGATTGGTACCCGCATGACTGTCGATTACGCGCTGGAGGCGGCGAAATATGCGACGGCGCCGGGTCTGTCGGTCGAAACCAAGCGGCGGCTAGACCTGCTCCGCACCGCCTTGACCCTGCCTGCGCCCACCACGCCGGGCGCTGCGCAACAGCTGAATGATCTCTCCACCAAGCTCCAGTCCACCTATGGCCGGGGGAAGGGCACGCTCAACGGTCAGCTGATCAATGGCAGCGACATCGAAGAGAAAATGGGTTCAAGCCGTAACCCGCAGGAACTCAAGGAAATGTGGGTAAGCTGGCACGACAATGTCGGCGCGCCGATGCGTGGCGATTATGCCCAACTGGTCGACATCGCCAATGCCGGAGCCAAGGAACTGGGCTTTGCCGACACCGGCGCAATGTGGCGGTCTAAATATGACATGCCCGCCGACGATTTTGCCGCGCTGACCGACAAGATCTGGGCCGAGGTGAAACCACTTTATGACGAATTGCATTGCTACACCCGCGGCAAGCTGAATGAAAAATATGGGGCGCAGGTGCAGCCCGCGACCGGCCCGATCCGCGCCGACCTGCTCGGCAATATGTGGGCGCAGGAATGGGGCAACATCTATGACGTGGTAGCACCCGCAGGCGCTGGCGACCTGGGCTTTGACGTCGGCGATCTGCTCAAGGCCAAGGGCTTTGTCGAAACCCGGCCCGATCAGGTGGACGGCCCCGATACCCCGGAACAGCAGCGGCGCGGCTATTGGGAAAAGCAGATGTTCAAGATCGGCGAGGGCTTTTATTCCTCGCTCGGCCTTGCGCCATTGCCCGCGACCTTCTGGGACCGCACCCAGTTCATCAAGCCGCTCGACCGCGAAGTCGTATGCCACGCCTCCGCCTGGGATCTGGACAATAAGGACGACCTGCGGGTCAAGATGTGTACCAAGATCAACAGCGACGATTTCGTGACCATTCATCACGAATTGGGGCATAATTATTATCAGCGCGCCTATAACGCGCATCCCTATCTCTATCTGGACGGGGCCAATGACGGCTTCCATGAAGCGATTGGTGATTTTGTCGCCCTGTCGATCACGCCCGATTACTTGGTGAAGATCGGCCTGCTCGATGCCGCCAAGGTACCAGGCGCGGACAAGGATCTGGGGTTGTTGCTGCGGCAGGCGATGGACAAGGTCGCCTTCCTGCCCTTCGGCCTGCTGATCGACAAATGGCGCTGGGGCGTGTTCGACGGATCGATCCCGCAGGACCAGATGCAGAAGGGCTGGACCGACTTGCGGCTGGAATATCAGGGCATCGTACCGCCTGCACCCCGAGATGAAACGAAGTTCGACGCAGGCGGCAAATATCATATCCCCGGCAACACGCCCTATACGCGTTACTTCCTCGCTCGCATCCTGCAATTCCAGTTCTATGAAGCAGCCTGTAAGCAAGCCGGCTGGAAGGGGCCATTGCACCGCTGTTCTTTCTACGGAAACAAGGACGTCGGGGCCAAGCTTAATGCCATGTTGGAAATGGGCGCGTCCAAACCTTGGCCCGATGCATTGCAAACCTTCACGGGAAGCCGCGCAATTTCCGGCAAAGCCATGACGGCCTACTTCGCACCATTGCAGAAATGGTTGATAACGCAGAATAAGGGCAAGTCATGCGGCTGGTAAATTTGGCGTAAAGTCTTTAAAGGCTGCCCGCTATGGACCCTACGATTATCATCATTGCTTTGTTGTTCTTCACCAGCGTCATCATGGCGCTGGCGATGGGCGTGGCGTGGCTCCATTTTGGTCGCCAGCGGCATGTGTTGAGTTGGGCTCTGTCGTATGGCATCGCGGCAGTACAGTGGCTGGCAAATGCAGGTGGCGTCGCGCTGCAGAGCGGCGTGTTGATGGCGGTGACTGCCTGCTGCATCGTTGTCAGCGGGACGTTAATGCTAGTCGGGGTTAGGCAGCGATCGGGCCGGCCACTGCCCCGGCTTACCTTGATCGTCCTTGGCGCGCTGGCTGGTGGTGGTGGCATTTACGCGGCCGTGATCGGCGACAGGTCGCTTCAGGGCATGATCGTCCCGTTCTATGTTGGTGTGCTGATGATTTGGTCGGCGGTGGCCTTGTGGCCGCGCAATCGGCGGCTGAACGCGCCGGAGCTGGCCTTTTTCAGTATGAGTATTACGCTGGCGCTATTCGAAGTCGGACTGGTTGCCAGTGCCGCTATGGATTTCGGGCGAGTGCCAGGCGAGGGGTTGGCATTCTATCGCGTTTTTGCTGGGGCTGGGGTTGCCTTCCATCTATGTCGGGCTGGGTGTCGCGGCGATCATGGTCGTGGCTGGCGATCTCGCCTACCAGTTACGCAAGCAGATGCGGCACGATCCATTGACAAATGTCCTCAATCGGCGCGGGCTGGATGAAGCCGCGGTCCGGGCCATAGGCCATGCCAACCGAAACCAACGGCCTTTGGCATTGGTAATATGCGATCTTGATGGGTTCAAGGCGCTGAACGATGGCCACGGCCATATTGCCGGAGACGAGGCGCTGCGCGGCTTCGCCCGGTTACTCACCAGCGCGGTGCGCCGCGGAGATATTGTGGCCCGCATGGGTGGGGACGAGTTCGGGTTACTGCTCATTGACACCGATGCCGCCGCTGCGGCCGATGTCATGGAGCGTGTGCGCGTGGAAATTAGCTGTCTCATCGTGCCGAATGCACAAGAGGCCGCTTTGCAAGCCAGCTTTGGGGTTGCCGAATTGATTGCATCCGATGCGACCCTGGAGGATATGGTCGCGCGCGCCGACACAGCGCTCTACCAAGCCAAGAAAGACGGCAAGAACCGCGTCGCCATCTGGCGCGCGGCTAGCCCATCAGCGGAAGGGTGGTTCGTTGAAGGCACGCAGCTTGCGGCTGTGTAGCTTAGCGCCCTCCTTGCGCAACAGTTCGCAGGTCATCAATCCCACGCGTAAATGGCCGGCGATCGCTTCCTCATAAAATCGGTTGGCCTGGCCCGGCAGCTTGAGTTCGCCATGGATCGGCTTATCGGATACGCATAGCAGTGTGCCGTAGGGAACGCGGAAACGATAGCCTTGGGCAGCGATAGTCGCGGATTCCATGTCTATCCCGACCGCTCGCGACAGGCTGAAACGCAGCGCCGAACTGGAATAGCGCAATTCCCAATTACGATCGTCGGTGGTGACGACAGTGCCGGTGCGCAGGCGACGGCGAAAATCCTCTTTATCACCGCCACCCAGCACAGCCTCGGCGGCATTGGCCATCGCGACCTGCACTTCGGCGATCGCCGGGACGGGGATTTCGGGCGGCAGCATCGCGTCCAAAACCTTGTCGTCGCGCAGATAAGCGTGAGCCAAAACATAGTCGCCAATCCGCTGGCTGGGGCGCAGGCCGCCGCAATGGCCGATCATCAGCCAGGCTTCGGGGCGCACCACCGCCAGATGGTCACAGATCGTCTTGGCATTGGCCGGGCCGACGCCGATGTTAACGAGGGTGATGCCGCTGCGGTCGGGGGCGATCAGATGATAGGCGGGCATCTGATGCCTGCGCCAGGCGCTGTCGGCGATCATCCGCGCGGGATCGGCGGTTTCGGACGTGACATAGACGCCGCCAGCGCCCGACAGGGCGGTGAAACGGCTGCCTTCCCGCTGTAGCTCCGCGCAGGCCCAGGCCACAAATTCATCGACATAGCGATGATAGTTGGTGAACAATATGTAGCGCTGCACATCTTCGGCGGGCGTGCCGGTATAATGTTTAAGCCGCGCCAGCGAGAAATCGGTGCGCAACCCGTCGAACAGCGCCAGGGGCCGGTCACCATCGGCATTGGGGATGAAGAGGCCATCGGCGATCTCGTCACCAATCTCGGCCAGTTCGGTCGCCGGAAAATGCCGTGCCAGCTCGGTTGGCGGCGTGCCATCGAGCGCGCTCATGTCCAGCCCGTCGAGTACATAGGGGAAGGGGATTTGCTGGGTGCTAAGGCCCGTCTCCACCTCGACGCCATAGTCGCGGACCAGCAGGTCGATCTGTTCGGCCAGATAATCGGCGAACATGGCCGGGCGGGTAACGGTTGTTACATAGCGGCCGGGCTTGGACAGCCGCGCGAACGAGCGGCCGGGCGGCGGCATGTCGCTTTCGCCATGATAGACGATCCGCAGTTCGGGATAGCAGAAGAGTCGTTCGCTCCGTGCGGTAGCCGCAGGCACGCGGCCATCCCGGGCGTAGGCGCGCATCGCCTCACGCAGATTTTCGATGGATGTCTGATAGATATGGTCGAGTTGCGCGACCGTCGCTTTGCCGATGCTCTGTGTCATCGCCCCCTGTTACCGCCTTTGCGTGACGGAAGGAAGACGGAACCGCAACAAGGCGCACCGGTATGTCCGGCGCGCCTGTATCGCTGTCAGAGTTGGCCCAACATATGATCGGCGGACGAAACCTTATAGTCGCCCGGTTCCTCGACATTGAGTTCGGCGACGACGCCGTCCTTGACGATCATCGAGAAACGCTGGCCGCGCGTGCCGAGGCCGAACTTGCTGCCGTCCATGGTCAAACCCACCGCCTTGGCGAAATCGCCATTGCCATCGGCCAGCATCGTTACCTTGTCATCGGCACCGGCTGACTTGCCCCAGGCACCCATGACGAACACATCGTTGACGGCGGTGCAGGCGATCTCGTCAACACCCTTGGCCTTGAGCGCATCGGCCTTTTCAACGAAACCGGGCAGATGCTTGGCCGAACAGGTCGGGGTAAACGCGCCCGGGACCGAGAAGATGGCAACGGTGCGCCCAGCGAAATATTCGTCCGAACCAACGGGTTCGGGACCATTCTGCGTCATCTTGGTAAAAGTCGTGCTGGGCAGGCTGTCGCCTTTGGCAATGGTCATGATTATTTCTCCTTGAAGCGCAGCGCCCAAAATTGTGTTCGCTCCATAGGCTTTCAAGATGGACGGTCTTTAATCGCCGTCCCGTCGCCATCCCTTACGAACCAGCACAACGAGAAAAGCCGCCAGACCGATGGCGGAAAATACGCCAATCTGGTGCCCCATTAAAGGCGTGCCGTCTAACAAGTGAGGACGAGTGGAGCGACTAACTCGATCGCAATGCCTGGGCCGGCCAGTACCATCGCGACGATTTCAATCCCCTGGAAGAGCCGAGGCCGCCCCTTGGGAACAGGCGCAGCCGGAAACTGCGTAAGGAGCGCGTCGAGGTCACCATCAATGTGGCGCACGGATCGGTAATGGAGCCACATATGGAGGAGCGGCCACCAACATAGGGTTAAGAGCCCCGCCGCCAGCGATGCCGCAGGGCCAAAATCGTCGATCGACTGAGTTAGGGTGCGCGGGATAAGCGCCATTGTCAGCATGGCTATGGGTATTGAAAAAAGAAAACTTATCGAGAGACGTCGATCAATCACCGCCATCGCGTCGATGTGCCTCCGCTCCACTCTCGCCCATTCTCTTTGTGTAAGCCGAACGGCCCCGCCCCGGGCGAGCAGAAACAGGATACTGCCATCAGCGTCTGTGTGCCGGCGGTGGTTGAAACGAGCCCGGGTTGTAAATCCCAATACTCTTGCTGAGGTCACGAGAATGATCCGTAAGAAGAAGCCAGTCTCCGTCATCGGCCATGTTGGTTTAAAAAGTGCCTAATGAGAGGGCATAAGGCCAGCGTCCGCCTTGTACGGCAGAATTATATCCGTTCGATGCCGTTAGCGGCCATGATTGCCGACGTCTGATGATAGTTGTAGGCTGCTTTCATGGACCAGTCGCGTTTCTATGGTGGGCATTTCCTGCTCGCGCTCCCCGGCATGGATGACATCCGCTTCGATCATTCCGTGATCGCGATGTGCGTTCATGACGACCATGGCGCTCTGGGCATAGCCGTGGGCGAGGAAATGGAGGAGGTGCGGCTGCGCGACCTGCTCGAAAGTTTCGATATCGACGGCAGCGGTGTGCCGGACATGCCGGTGCTGCGCGGTGGCCCTGTCGAGCCGCGCCGGGGCTTTGTGTTGCATTCGCTCGACTGGGCAGGACAGGACATGGTGCAGGTCGATGACCGCTGGGGCCTGTCGGGCTCGCTCGATATCTTGAAGGCGATCGGGGAGGGGCGGGGACCGAGCCGCTATCTCGTCGCGCTGGGCTACGCCGGATGGGGTGCTGGGCAGTTGGAGCAGGAGATGACCGGCGAAAGCTGGTTCCTGGCACCGGGTGACAAGGACCTGTTGTTCGAAACGCCTGCGCGCCGCAAATGGTCGGCCATTTTCGCGGCGATGGGCATCGATTCGTCGCATCTTGTGGGCGGAGCCGGGTCCGCCTGAAAGCCATCGGCGATAAGCACATAAAGACATCTTTATATTGCATTGCCATCAGGCCCGCCGCTTGGTAAAGCCCGGCCCATCGTCGCCGCCCGGCTCATGTCAGCGGTGCCAGCCTTTATTTGACTGACGGAGATATGCTCGTGGCCACTGTACCCGCCGCCCAGGCGCAGGATTATGTGATTGCCGATATCGGCCTCGCTGCCTTTGGCCGCAAGGAAATGGATATTGCCGAAACCGAAATGCCGGGCCTGATGGCGCTGCGCGAGGAATTTGGCGCGTCGCAGCCGCTCAAGGGCGCGCGCATCACCGGATCGCTGCACATGACGATCCAGACCGCCGTGCTGATCGAAACGCTGACCGCGCTGGGCGCGGAAGTGCGTTGGGCGACTTGCAACATCTATTCGACGCAGGACCATGCCGCCGCCGCGATCGCCGCATCGGGCGTGCCCGTATTCGCTATCAAGGGCGAAACGCTGCAGGAATATTGGGACTATGTCGAGCGTATCTTCGACTGGCACAATCATGAGTCGGGCGTCTGCAACATGATCCTGGACGATGGTGGCGACGCCACCATGTTCGCGCTGTGGGGCGCGCGTGTCGAGGCCGGTGAAGAATTGTTCACGCCGTCGAACGAGGAAGAAGAAATCTTCGTCGCCGTGCTCAAGCGCGTATTGGCCGAACGTCCCGGCTTCCTGACCAAGACCGTCCAGTCGATCAAGGGCGTGTCGGAAGAGACGACCACCGGCGTCCACCGCCTCTATGAACTAGCCAAGAAGGGCAAGCTGCCCTTCCCGGCGATCAACGTGAACGACAGCGTCACCAAGTCTAAGTTCGACAATCTCTATGGCTGCAAAGAATCGCTTGTCGACGCGATCCGTCGCGGCACCGACGTCATGCTGGCCGGCAAGGTTGCTTGCGTTGCGGGCTTCGGCGACGTCGGCAAGGGGTCGGCTGCCTCGCTCCGCAATGGCGGCGCGCGCGTGCTGGTGACCGAAGTCGATCCGATCTGCGCGTTGCAGGCGGCGATGGAAGGCTATGAAGTCGTGACGATGGAAGAAGCCGCGCCCCGCGCCGACATCTTCGTCACCGCGACCGGAAACGAAGCCGTCCTGACCGTCGATCATATGCGCGCCATGAAGAATATGGCGATCGTGTCCAACATCGGCCATTTCGACAGCGAGATCGAGATTGCCGGCCTCGCCAACATGAAGTGGACCGAGATCAAGCCGCAGGTCGATGAGGTCGAATTCCCCGATGGCAAGAAGATCATCGTCCTGTCGAAGGGCCGCCTCGTTAACCTGGGCAATGCCACTGGCCATCCCAGTTTCGTCATGTCGGCCAGCTTCACCAACCAGACGCTGGCGCAGATCGAGCTTTGGACCAAAAGCGAGCAGTACGGCAACGACGTCTATGTCCTGCCCAAGCATCTGGACGAGAAGGTCGCCGAACTGCACCTGGAAAAGCTGGGTGTGAAGCTCACCAAGCTGAGCCATCGCCAGGCCGACTATATCGGCGTACCGGTCGAAGGCCCCTTCAAGCCCGACCACTACCGCTACTGATGCAACAAAGGGGGAGGGCAATGCCTTCCCCCTTTTCTCGTTGATCCTCTCCTGCCGGGGGGAGTATTTCTTTGACGTGCAGCATCATATTCGCTCCGCTCTGCCCTAACCGTGCAATTCTTTGCATCCCCGCTTCCCGCTGCGCCCGACTTGCGATAGTCGGGGCGCAGTTATGAACAAGGACAAGCGAGTTCGGCGAAATGGGGAGACGGCGTTATGATGACGCTCGGCCCCCTTGGTGCCATCATTTTGGGAGTCGTGCTGGCCGGATGGTTGGCTGCGGCGGTCTGGGCACTCGCCAGCGGGCAACGCATGCGCCGCGAGGGTATGCAGGCGCAGGGCAAGTTCGACCGGCTCGCCACGCTCCTTGCCTCGGCGCCCGCCGCACCGGTCATAATCCATCCCGACGGACGGCTGGAAGCCGCCGATCGCCTGGCCAAATGGTTGGGCAAGCCGCGCGTCCCGACCTTTGCGTCCGAACTCACCGCCGCAGACGGCGGGCTTGAGCGCGAGGATGCGGCCGCGCTGGCGGGCGAGATTGCATCGGCGCAGCGCGCGGGCAAGAGCTTTGCTTTGCCGGTGCGGGGTTTGGGGTCTTCGCGGTTGCTGCTGGTGCGCGGTGCCCCTGCCGGACCGGAACTGGCGTCCAATGGCGGCGTCGTGCTGTGGATATTCGACGCAACCGACAGCCAGGCGGAAATCCGCTCGCTCCAGAGCAAGGTCGAACAGCTGAGCGATGCGCTCGAAGCGCTGGCCGGTCTGGTCGAGGCCGCGCCCTTTCCAATGTGGCATCGCACACCTGACCTGCGCCTTAGCCTCGTCAACAGCGCCTATGTCCGCGCCGTGGATGGCGGCAGCGCGCATGATGTGATCGCCCAAGGCATCGAACTGGTCGAGCCGGTGGGCGGCCATTCGGCACAAGCCGCCGCTGCGGATGCCATCGCTCAGGACGAGCCGGTCGCGCGCATGGTGCCCGCGACGATTGATGGCGAACGGCGCACGATGCACGTTGTCGATGTGCCGCTCGGTGTAGCAGGGGTTGCAGGCTACGCAGTCGATCAGCATGAACTGGAACAGGCTAGGGTCGAACATCGACGGCTGGAAGCGGCACAGCGCGACTTGCTCGATCGCCTGTCAGCGGGCGTGGCGCGCTTCGGACCTGATCGGGCGTTGCGTTTCTGGAACCAGCCTTTCATCAGCCTATTCGCCCTGCATCAGGACCGGCTGACCGATGCGCCACTGTTCGAACGGGTGCTGGACCAGATGCGCGATGCACGGCGCATTCCTGAACATCGCGACTTTCCCGCATGGCGCGCGGAACGGCGCGATTGGTTCCTGTCGCCCGACCCGCGCGAGGAAAACTGGCTGTTGCAGGACGGCACGCATTTGCGCGTCTATGCGCAGCCTTTGCCCGATGGCGGCCTGCTGCTGATCTTCGAGGATCGCACCGAACAGGTGCAATTGTCGAGCGCGCGCGACACGCTGCTGCGGGTGCGGACGGCAACTTTTGACAATCTGTTCGAATCGATCGGGGTATTTTCGTCCGACGGGCGCCTTCAGATGTGGAACAGCCGGTTTCGTGCCATTTGGGGCGCGACCGAAGAGATGTTGGCGACCCATCCGCGCATTGACGATCTGATGCGCGATGTGCAGTCCCGGCTCGCCAAGCCGCAGCAGGCCACTCTGGTACGCGAATTGGTCCGCGCCGCAACGATCGAGCGCAAGCAGCGCGCAGGGCATGTCGGTTTTGCCGATGGGCGCATCTTCGAGTTCGCCGCCATCCCGCTGCCGACGGCAATGCGCTCTTCACCATGCTCGACGTGACCGACAGCCGCCGGGTCGAACAGGTGTTGCGCGACCGTAATGAAGCGCTGGAGCAGGCGGACCAGGTCAAGACCGCTTTCGTTACCAATATGAGCTATGAACTGCGGACCCCGCTGACCACCATCGCGGGCTTTGCCGAAATGATGAGCGCGGGTTATGCTGGCGAACTCAGCCCATCGGCCAAGGACTATGTCGATGGCATCCTCCAGAGCACGGGCCGCCTGGCGATGCTGATCGACAATGTGCTGGACTTGACCCAAGGTGAAGCAGGCACCTTGCCGATCGACCGTGCGCCCGTCGATCTCGCCACCGTGGCGCGGGAAAGCGCCGCACGGCTGAGCGCCGATGCCAAGGCCAAGGGCATTGACCTCGCCGTCTCGCTGGAAAACAGCCTGGGCGTGGTGCAGGGCGACGCGCGGCGCATCGGCCAGGCGATCGACCATCTGCTCGACAATGCGCTGACCCATTGCGGCAAGGGCGCACGGGTACTGCTCCACGGCGATGGCGGGGCGGACAAGGCGCGGATCGTGATTTCCGACAACGGCCCCGGCATCCCGACGGCGCAACAGGATGCGATTTTCGATCCGACCGCGCGCGCGGGGCAGGCGCGGGCCGGGGGACGCGCGGGCATCGGCCTGCCGCTCGCCCGGCAACTGGCGCAAGCGCATGGCGGCACGTTGCAACTGGTATCCGAAGCAGGGCAAGGCACGATGATCGTGATCGAATTGCCGCGTGGCTGACCGCGTGGTCCATCTGGCCGACGAAGCGGCGATGCTCGACCTTGGCCAGCGCCTCGCTGGGCAGGCGCGCATCGGCGATGTGATCGCGCTGTATGGCGGGTTGGGTGCAGGCAAGACGACGCTGGCGCGCGGCATCCTCGAAGCGCTGGGGCTGGAAGGTGAGGCGCCCAGTCCGAGCTTCGCGATCGTCCAACCCTATGATGTGCCCGAAGTCCGCCTGCCGGTCGCCCATGTCGATCTCTATCGGCTGGACGACGCGCGCGAGGCCGATGAGCTGGCGCTGGGCGATTATCTCATGGACAGCCTGCTGATCATCGAATGGCCAGATCGGCTGGGCGACGCGCTATGGCCCCATGCGTTGCGATTGACCATTGCGTTCGACCCGGATGGCGGACGGTGCTTGACAGCGGACGTGCCGGACGCTTGGACGGCGCGATGGTCACAGCTATGATCCCGCCCGCCGCCGCGCCCGCTTTCCTCGCCCGCGCGGGTTGGGGCGACGCCGCCATCCTTCCGCTCGCAGGCGACGCGTCCTTCCGCCGCTATTTCCGCGTCATCGATAGTGGCCGGCGCGCGGTTTTGATGGATGCGCCCCCGCCGCACGAAGATCCCCGCCCGTTTATCGCCATCGCCGAACATCTGTTGACCGACGGCTTTGCCGCGCCACGGATATTGGCGCGCGACCTGGACGACGGACTGGTGCTGATCGAGGATTTTGGCGACCTACGCGTCAAGGAGCATCTCGATGCCCGGCCCGATGAGGAAATGGCCGTCTATGCCCGCGCGATCGATTTGCTTGCCGACCTGCACCGGCTGCCCGCCGCATCTTTGCCTGCCTATGATCGTGCCGTCTATCGGCGCGAAGCCGGATTGCTGACGGAATGGTATTGTCCTGCCATCGGCCAGTCGGTCGATGGCGTTGCCTATACAAAGGCCTGGGATGCCGTGCTGCCGCTGGTCGAGCAATCGGCCAGCCCAACCGTTACGGTGCTGCGCGACTATCATGCCGAAAACATCATGCTGATCGACCGGGCGGCATCGCATGGCCTGGGTCTGCTCGATTTTCAAGATGCGCTCGCCGGCCATCCTGCCTATGATCTCGTGTCGCTGTTGCAGGATGCACGGCGCGATGTGCCGCCGGCAGTCGAAGCTGCGATGCTGGCGCACTACAAGGCGGTGGCGAACCCGCCCGCCGATTTCGATGCGGCCTATGCCGTGTTGGGGGCGCAGCGCAATGCCAAGATCATCGGCATCTTCACCCGCCTGTGGCAGCGCGATGGCAAGCCGCGCTATCTCTCCTATCTGCCGCGCATGTGGGGGCTGTTGGAGCGCGACCTCGCCCATCCCGCGCTGGCTCCGGTGGCGGACTGGTTCGCCGCCAACATTCCCGCCGACAAACGCCATGAGGCGCTCACGGAGTTTGCGGCGGCATGATCGACACGGCGATGCTGATGGCGGCGGGCCTTGGCAAGCGGATGCGCCCGCTCACCGCGACCCGGCCAAAGCCGCTGGTCAAGGTGGCGGGTCAGCCGTTGATGGACCATGCGCTCGACCGGCTGGAAGCGGGCGGCATCCGTAAGGTGGTGGTGAACGTCCATTATCTCGCCGACACGGTCGAGGCGCATCTGCGTGCGCGCAAGGGCGGGGCCGAGTTTCTGATCTCGGACGAGCGCGCCAAATTGCTGGAAACCGGCGGTGGCCTGGTCCACGCCAAGCCGCTGCTGGGCGACAAGCCCTTCGTCTGCGCCAATAGCGACAATCTGTGGATCGACGGGCCCCAGGATACGTTGGCGCTGATGCAGCGCCATTGGGATGCCGAGCGGATGGACGCGCTGCTGCTGCTGGTGCCGCTGGCGCGGGCCAACTGCCATAGCGGACCGGGCGATTTCCATATGGACGCCAATGGACGGCTGACCCGGCGCAAGAGCGCGCATGTCGCGCCCTTCGTCTTTACCGGCGTACAGATACTATCCCCGTCGCTGCTGGTCGATCCGCCCTCGGACGTCTTCTCCACCAACATCTTCTGGTCTCGCGCGATCGCGGCCGGGCGGCTCTATGGCGTGTCGCACCAGGGGCTTTGGTTCGACGTCGGCACACCGCAAGCCATTCCAGTGGTTGAAGCCATGCTCGCCCATGGGTGATCGCGGACAACCCGCACTTTTCACAATTCCTGCGCATCGCGCCTTCGCCGACGCGCTGGTGGCGGGCATCATGGCGCGAGAGGGGCGCGATCCGCTGGCACTGTCGCGCGGCATGATCCTGTTGCCGAGCAATCGTGGCGTGCGGGCCGTCGCCGACGCTTTCGTGCGCGCATCGGGCGGTGGATTGCTGCTCCCACGGCTTATTCCGGTCGGCGACCCGGACATAGGTGAGCAGGTCGGCGGGGCGCTCGATCCGCTGGGCGAGGATGATCCCCTTGCACCCGCGATCGCGCCGATGCAGCGGCAGATGATCCTGGCCCGTCTGGTGCAAGAGGCCCAACCCGGCGTCGATGCCGGACAGGCGCTGAAACTCGGACAGGCATTGGGGCAGGTGCTGGACCAGATGCAGGTCGAGCGGCTCGCACCCGACGCGCTGCGCAAGCTCAGCCTTTCGGACGAACTATCAGGTCATTGGCAGAAGTCTTTGACCTTGTTCGAGATCATCATCGCGCGATGGCCAGTCGAACTGGCACGACTTGGCTGTATCGATCTGGTCGATCGGCGCAATCGCCTGTTCGATCGGTTGGCCAAACGCTGGGCGGATGCGCCACCTTCGGGCTTCGTCGTGGCAGCGGGTATTTCGACCACCGCCCCTGCCGTGGCGGGACTGTTGCGCCGGATCGGCGAGATGCCGGGCGGCATGGTGGTGTTCGCCGGGCTGGACCAGCATATGGACGATGCCGCCTGGCAGGCGATCGGCCCGTTCGATCCTGACCCTGTGACGGGCCGCGCGCTGCGGGGCATGAGAGCCATCCCCAATATGCGCTCAAGCGCCTGCTTCACGCCATGAGCGCGACCCGCGATGATGTGGCGCAGTGGCGCTGGGGCAGCGAACATGATGCGCGGGCGGTGCGCGGGCGCAATATTTCCAACGCGATGCTGCCGCCACGCCTGACCAGCGGCTGGCGCGATCTCAAGACCGCCGATCGCTCGCTCGCCGGGGTCGAAGCGCTGGATGTCGCGACGCCGGGCGAAGAAGCGCAGGCCATTGCCATCGCCCTGCGAGAGGCATTGGAAACGCCGGGCCGCACGGCGGTTTTGGTAACGCCCGACCGGCAATTGGCGACGCGCGTGTCCGCGCATCTGCGCCGCTGGGGCATAGAGGCGGACGATTCGGCGGGCCTGCCGCTCTCTCGCCTGCCGCCGGGCACGCTCTTGATCGCGATGGCGCAGGCCGTGGCGGAGCGCTTTGCGCCGGTTGCGCTGCTCACGCTGATCAAACATCCATTGGTAATGCGCGGGCCGGGGCGTCTCGCCTGGCTGGAGGGCGCGCGCGGGCTTGACCTGCTGCTGCGCGGGCCGCGTCCGCAGGCCGGGCTGATCGGCATCGATCAGTTGCTGCGCCCACGCGAGGATGAGGATCGACAAGGTGCCTTGCGTGAACAGGTGCGCGACTGGTGGCCCCAGGCGCGCGCCTTGCTGGAACCGCTGGAGCGCGCCTTCCTTGCCGCGCCTGATCTGTCGGGGCAACTTGCGGCTATTCGTGAGCAGGCAGGCGCGCTTACCGCCGATGCTGTCTGGACCGGGCATCAGGGGCAGGCGGCCGCCGACCTCTTCGCCGAAATGGAGGCCGCCGCACCGGAAGGGCCGCGTCAGGCCGACATGCGCGCGCTGCCGGTCTTGCTCGATCATATGCTAGGCGGCGTGCCTGTGCGTCCGCCACAAGGAGGCCATCCGCGAATATCGATCTTGGGCTTGATCGAGGCGCAGTTACAGCAAGCGGACCTCATGGTGCTGGGCGGCCTCAATGAAGGCACCTGGCCGGGCTTGCCCGCGCCCGACCCTTGGCTCGCGCCGCGCATCCGCCGCGAACTCGGTCTGCCGGGGCTCGAAACCCGCATCGGCCTTGCGGCGCATGATTTCGCCAGTGCTTTGGGTGCGCCCCATGTCATGATTACTCGCGCCCGGCGCGGCGGCAGCGGCCCGGCGGTCGCTTCGCGTTTCTGGCTGCGGTTGAAGGCTATGTCCGGCCCGCAATGGAAAAGCGCTGATCGCTATGTCGCGCTGGCGCAGGCGATCGACCGGCCCGATGGCCATCACCCGGCTGCGCGGCCCGCGCCAGTGCCGCCTTTGGCCGTGCGGCCAAGGCTGATCCCGGTCACCGATGTCGATCGGCTCAAGGCCGACCCTTATGCTTTCTATGCTCGACGTATCCTGCGCCTCGCCCGGCTCGATCCGGTCGATGCCGATGCCGGACCGGCCTGGCGCGGGACGGCGGTGCATGAAATCCTGCAGCATTGGGCGGAGGCGGGCACGCTCCACCCCGCTGACCTTGAAGCCCGCGCGCAGGCGATGTTCGACCGGCCCGAAGTCCATCCCTTGCTCAAAGCCTTGTGGCAACCGCGCCTGATGGAAGCGATCCGCTGGATCGCGGCGGAGGTCGCCAAGGACAAGGCGGCGGGGCGGACCATATTGGCGGTGGAGCGCGAGGGCCGGGCGGAGGTCGCCGACGTCACATTGATGGGGAAGGCCGACCGGATCGATCGCTTGTCCGACGGTACGCTGGGCGTCATCGACTATAAGACCGGCAAGCCGCCCAGCGCCAAGATGGTGAAGGCGGGCTATTCGTTGCAACTCGGTCTGCTAGGCGTCATCGCCGAACTGGGCGGGTTTGCGGGGCTGGGCGATCAGCCGCGCGCGGCCGACTTCGAATATTGGTCCCTCGCCAAGAAGGGCGATCAATTTGGCTATCGCGAAAGCCCGGTCGATCCGACAGGCAGCCGTGGCAAGATCGTCACGTCGAGCTTCACCGCTCATGCCCATGAGCAATTCAGTGGATTGGTCGAGGCCTATCTGCTTGGCTCCGCGCCCTTTACCGCGCAGATTAACCCCGAAGTCGCCAATTATGGTGATTATGACCAGCTGATGCGGCTGGAGGAATGGTATGGCCGCGACGATGGCTAAGGCGCGCCCGCTCCAGAAGCTGCTCGGCAATCAGGCGCAGGCCGCTGCGCCCGACGCCCATGTTTGGCTGTCCGCATCGGCGGGAACGGGCAAAACCCATGTGCTGACCGCGCGCGTGTTCCGCTTGCTGCTGCAAGGCGTGCGCCCAGAAAATATCCTGTGCCTGACCTTCACTAAGGCGGGCGCGGCGGAAATGGCCGATCGGATCCATGACCGGCTCGCCGCCTGGGTGCAGATGGATGACAAGGGGTTGTTCGCTGACCTTGAGGCTTTGGGTGAAGAGTCCGGCCCCGATGCCCGCGAACGCGCCCGCCGCCTGTTTGCCGAAGTGCTGGAATCGATCGGCGGCGGCCTGCGCATCCAGACCATTCATGGCTTTTGCCAGCAATTATTGACAGCCTTTCCATTGGAGGCGGACCTGGTGCCCGGCTTCCGCCCGCTCGACCAGCGCGAGCAGAGCGCATTGGCGCGGCAAACCTTGGCCGACATGGCGGTGCGGGCGCAGGAGCAGGGCGATGGCGCCCTGATCGGCGCGCTACAGGCGATCAGCCTGCGGCTGGGCGAGGGCGGGGCGGAGCATTTCCTGCTGCGCTGCGCCGCGCGGGGCGATGCGCTGGCGGCACTGCCCGATCCCATCGCGCCCTGGCTCGCGGGGCAGTTCGATTTGCCGGAAGGTGATATTGATCAATGGCTTGCTGTCCAATGTTCCGATGATATCTTCGATCTGCGGACCTTGTCCGCGCTGGTCGCCGCCAATGTCGCCTGGGGCAAGGGGCGGGGGCTGGAACGTTGTGACCGGATCGCTGTCTGGCGCGCTGCCGATCCCGCCACGCGCGCGGCCACTCTGGCCGATCTGCATCGCGCCTGGGCCAAGACCGATGGCGATCTGATCGAGGCCAAGGGGTGGGTGCCGCCGGACGATGGCTATGGTGCCTTGTCGGCAAGGCTGTACGCGCTTTGCGGCGGCCTGCTCGCGACCAAGGCCCGCGCCGATTACTCTGCGCTGCTGGCGCAAGGACTTCATGCCGGGCGCGCCTATGCAATGGCCTATACCGAAGGTAAGCGGCTGGCGGGAGCCGTGGATTTCGAGGATCTAATCGCCCGCGCCGCCCGCCTGCTGGAGCAGGACGGTATTGCCGAATGGATCCGCTACAAACTCGACCAGCGGATCGACCATATTTTGGTGGATGAGGCGCAGGACACCAACGCCGCCCAATGGCGTATTGTTCGCACATTGGCCGAAGAGTTTTTCGCAAGTGAATGGGAAGTCGGCGAAAAAATCCGCACCATCTTCACGGTTGGCGATTTCAAACAGGCGATCTTTGGCTTTCAGGGGACCAGCCCCGCTAATTTCGCTGCCGCGCAAATTCTGTTCCAGCGGGATGCCGACCAGTCGGGCCACCGGCTCCATGATCTGTCGCTGGACCATAGTTTCCGCTCTACCCCTGCGGTGCTGGACGTGGTGGACCGCACCATCGCGACCCTCGACGCGGGGCGTCTGGGGCTGGCACCGGGCGATGTGCGGCACATCAGCGCCAATCTCCACCCCGGCGAAGTGCAACTGTGGAAGCCGGTAATCGCGGGTCTGACCGAGGATGCCGAGGGCGAGGAAAATTGGGCCGCCGATCAGGAACGCAAGTTGGCCGAGAATATCGCGCGGCAGATCAAGAGCTGGATCGACGATGGGTTGATGCTGGAGAGCCGGGGGCGTCCGGTGCGCGCGGGCGACATCATGATCTTGGTGCGCCGCCGCAATGAACTGGCGCGGCTGATCGTCGCGCGCCTCTATGAGGAAAAGGTCGCGGTTGCGGGGATCGACCGGCTGCGGCTCAATGCGCCGCTTGCCGTGCGCGACCTGCTCGCCGCGCTGCGCTTTGCGGTGCAGCCGGAGGATGATCTCAACCTCGCCGCGCTGCTGGTGTCGCCCTTGATCGGCTGGAGCCAGGACGATCTCATGACCCGGCTGATCGGGCGACGCGGCGGATTGTGGCGGCACCTGACCCGTTCTCTGGACGATGGCCTGCTCCAGCCCTTGCGTGACCTGTTGGCGGTGGCGGATTTTTCGACGCCCTACCGCTATCTCGAAGCGATCCTGTCCGGGCCAATGGATGGCCGTCGCCGTCTGATCGGGCGACTGGGCACCGAAGCGGCCGATCCGATCGAGGAATTGCTGAACGCCGCGCTGGCGTTCGAAAATGACGATCATCCTTCGTTGCAGCGCTTCATCGACTGGTTCGATCGGGGCGAGGTGGAGATTGTGCGTGATGCCGCGGGGCAGGGCGACATGTTGCGGTTGCTGACCGTACATGGGGCCAAGGGCTTGCAGGCCCCCATCGTCATTCTCGCCGACGCCTGCCTTGATCCTGATGCGGGCAACCGGATGGACGGGCTGGAATGGAACGGCCTGCCAATCCTGCCACCGCGTAAGCCCGAACGGCAGGGGCCGATCGGTGCCCTCGCCGACGAGGCGGCGCGGGTCGAGCGGCAGGAGCATTGGCGGCTGCTCTATGTCGCGCTGACGCGGGCAGAGGAGCGGCTGGTCGTTGCGGGATCGCTGGGTCCGGCGGCCAAGGGGCAGGTGAAGCCTGAAAGCTGGTATGGCGCGGTCGAGGCGGCGATGGAATCGCTCGGTGCGCCGTGGGAAGAGGCACCGATCTGGGGACAGATGCGTCGTTGGCGGGGGACCGAGAACCTCCCGACCGCCAAGGCCGATATGGACGTGGCCGAGGCGCGCAATAGCGTCGCCGAGCCATCATGGCTGCGCCAGCCCGCGCCGGTCGAAGCGCGTCCACCACGTCCGCTCGCGCCATCGGCGGCGGTGGAGGATGACCAGCCCTATCCGCCGCCCACCCCTGCGATGCGCGCGGCCGCCGACCGCGGCCGCTGGCTTCATGCGCTGTTCGAACGGCTGCCCGCCGTGCCGGTCGATCGCCGCCGGGACGCGGCCGACCGTTGGCTGGCCCAGCAGGGGGCAGAGGACACCGCGCTGCGCCAGGAGGTGATCGACCAGGCTTTGCGCGTGATCGAAGCGCCCGATTTCGCCGGACTGTTCAGTCCCGATGCGTTGGCCGAAGCGCCCATCGCGGCGGTGGTGGGCGAAGCCGTGATTGCTGGCACGGTGGACCGGCTTTGCGTCGGTGCGGATCGCGTCCAGATCGTCGATTTCAAGACCGGGCGGGTTGCGCCGCTGACGCTGGCCGAGGTGCCGATGGCGCATGTCCGCCAGATGGCGGCCTATGTCGCGGCGCTGCAAGTCATCTTCCCCGACCGGGCCATCGAGGCGGGGCTGCTCTATACCAGCGCCCCGCGTCTTATAACCCTGCCGTCCGAACTGCTGGCCGCACACAAGCCCGGCTTTGTGCCCGCGCAGGAGAATTTGCCGCTCCCGCCCGTTGAGCCGGGCGGGCAGGCGTCCTAGATAGCCAAGCAACGCAAGGAGAATAGTGACATGGCCACCAAGGCAGTAACCGACGCCAGCTTTCAGCAGGACGTGATCGACGCCGACAAGCCCGTGCTTGTCGATTTCTGGGCCGAATGGTGCGGCCCCTGTAAGATGATCGGCCCCGCTCTGGAGGAAATCTCCGAAGAACTGGGCGACAAGGTGACGATCGCCAAGGTCAATATCGACGAGAATCCCGACGCGCCCGGCAAATATGGCGTGCGCGGCATTCCGACGATGATCCTGTTCAAAAATGGCGAAGCCGCCGCGACCAAGGTTGGTGCCGCGCCCAAGAGCGCGCTCAAGAGCTGGCTCGAAAGCGTTCTGTAACATCGGCGCATGCGGGGCAGGGTTAGCGGAACAATATGTCCGCTGCCCTGTCCCACAAGCGCGGCGAGGACGCGCCCAGCAGCCCCCGGCGCGTATCGCCGACCTGGTAGGGTGACCCGTCGAGCCGCTGGCAGCAACCGCCCGCCTCGTTCAGGAACAAGGTGCCGGCCGCATGGTCCCAGGGCAAGGTGCGCGCGAACACCGACACGTCATTCTGCCCCAGCACCAGCCGGGGATATTGTTCGGCGGCGCAGCGGGGAATGTCCACCAGGGCGAAATGGTCCTGCGACCGCTGCTGAATGTCCGCCCGTTCCTCCGGCGTCATGAAATAGACCGCCAGCGCCGCGATCGGCAGGTCGCCGCCGCTCTCGCGCGCCTGCACTTGCTCTCCGTCGATATGGCTGCCTCCGCCCAGCATGGCGTGGCACATGCGGCCCGTAAGGGGATCAAGGATCCATCCCGCCAGCGTCACGCCGCCATCGGCCAGCGCGATCATGATGCCGAAGGGTGGATTGCCCGCCGCGAAATTGCCGGTGCCGTCGATCGGGTCGATGATCCAATTCAGCCCTTCGCCGGCTCGATCGAGGATCGTCGGATCGGCCGCACAGGCTTCTTCGCCGATGACCCCGGCTTCGGGCAGGATCGCACTCAGCCCTTCGGCCAGGCGGATCTCGCTTTCCTTGTCGGCGATGGTGACGAAGTCGTTTGCGGCTTTCTCGCTGATCTCATGACGCGCCAGATTCTGGTAGCGCGGCATGACGATGTCGCGCGCGACTTCACGCATCAGATCGACGACGGGAATGTGCAGATCGAGCCGCATCAGCTGCGATAATCCGCGTTGATCGCGATATAGCCGTGCGTCAGGTCGCAGGTCCATATCGTCGCGCGCCCCTCGCCCAGGCCCAGATCGACGCCGATCTCGATGTCCTGCCCTTTAAGGTGCGCGGCCACCGGCGCTTCGTCATAGCCTTCGACCGCCAGGCCGCCGGTTGCCACCTGCGTCGTGCCAAAGCGGATGGAGAGCAGGTCGCGATCGGCCGGTTCGCCCGCCTTGCCGATGGCCATGACAACGCGCCCCCAATTGGCGTCCTCGCCCGCCAGCGCGGTCTTCACCAGCGGCGAATTGGCGATCGACAGGCCGATGCGATGGGCGCTCTCGTCACTCGTTGCACCCTCGACGCTGATCTCGACGAATTTGGTCGCACCTTCGCCGTCGCGCACCACCAGATGCGCGAGCTGGCGGCAAATGTCCGACAGCGCGGCGTGGAAGGCGTCCGCCCCCGCATCGTCCATGCTGGTCATCGGCGTATTGCCCGCCTTGCCGGTGGCAAAGGCCAGCACCGTGTCGCTGGTCGAGGTATCGCTATCGACGGTGATGCAGGAGAAGGTCCGCTTGTTAGCCGCCGACAGCATCTGTTGAAGCAGCGTTGGATCGATCGCCGCGTCGGTGAAGATATAGCCCAGCATCGTTGCCATATCGGGCGCGATCATACCTGATCCCTTGACGATGCCGACCAACTCTATGCGCGTGTCGCCGATCATGGCGGAGGCATGGGCACCCTTCGCATAGGTGTCTGTCGTGCCGATCGTCCTAGCTGCCGCCTCCCAATCGCAGGGTGTAGCGACGAATGCCGCTTCGAGGCCCGCTTCGGCCTTGTCGATCGGCAGGGGCACGCCAATCACCCCGGTCGAGGAAATCAGCACGTCGGAAGGCAGGCAGCCCAGATGGTTGGCGACCTTGGCCGCGATCGCTTCCACCGCTGCGCGGCCACGATGTCCGGTAAAGGCATTGGCATTGCCCGCATTGACCACCAGCGCCCGCGCCGACCCCAGTGGGATGGCGTCACGGCACCATTCGACTTCGGGCGAGGGGCATTTGCTTTGAGTCGTCACGCCCGCGGCCGCCGTGCCCGCATCCAGCTCGATATAGGTCAGGTCGCAGCGGTCCCAATTCTTGTAACGCGCCTGCGCCACGCGCAGCGTCACGCCTGCGATCGGCGGCAGCGTGGGGAAGTGGGCGGGGGCGAGCGGGGAGGGCTGCATTTTTGTCTCGCTATATTGTGGAACGGTGCTTCTTTAGGCAGACCCTCTCACTGAACAAACATGTTTTTCGCGGAGATCGTAATGAGGGAATTTTGGCGTAGTTATGTCTGGGGCCTAGGCTTGTTGTTGCTCTTGCCTATGGTATCACCCGCCACCGCCCGTGAGCCAGTTGTTGATGCGACGAAGCCAGAGCCCTTGGGAAGTCCTGGAAGCTGGTTGACCGATCAGGATTATCCTGTCGCTGCCAATCTTGACGGCACGGAGGGTAGAGTCGGCTTCCAGCTCGAAGTCGGAGTTGATGGGCGTGTCGTAAATTGCATCATAACTAGCAGTAGCGGTTCAGACATCCTCGACGAAACGACATGCACTGTGATCAAAGAGCGTGCGCGTTTCAAAACGGCACTCAATAAGGAAAATATTCCAATCCCAGGCAGTTATAACGGTCGTGTTACTTGGAGAATTCCGCAAAATCACGCGTTGCGCTTAGCGGATTATCCAAAGCGTCTTCACCTATCCTTTGATGTCGATGAAAATGGTGTAACAGAAAACTGCAAGGTTATGGACAATGTAGGGAATGCAACATTTGTCGCCGCGCTATCGCGGTCAGTCAATCCGTGCGAGGTTATGATGAAGCGAAATCGCCCCAGTCCAATTCTGGATGCAGACGGTAATCCGGTCAAAGCGCATGTTGAAACGGTGACTGAAACGAAGATTACGCCGCGCTGATTTTTATGCTCATATCTTAAGGATGTTCAAGACGCTGATCGTGGTCTGATCTTAGATTTGTCCAAACAAAAAGCCGCCCGATCCCGTCAGGCATGGTCAGCATGCGATAGCCATTCCGCACCGCATAGGCCGTCAGCATATCGTCTGGTCGAAGCGGCAGGTTGCGAGTGCCCGCTTCATAACCCACGAGGATCGCATCGGGCCGGTCGCGGTTGAGGTCAGGGAGCGTGGCGGGGGTGAGCGTATGGAGCAGGCGCGCGCGATCCGGGGCAAGCGTCCAACCGGTGCGATAGACGAACGGCCCGGTGGCCAGACGCGGGTCGATCGTCAGGCCGCTGTCGGCCACCATATGTGGAGAGAGAGTCAGAACCTCATCATCGCCGGTCATGGCCCGCACTCGATCGCCCGCCCAGCGCGCATCGCGCGTCGCGGCGATCACAGCGGACCCGTCGCGCAGCATGACGGTCATGTCGCGGGCTGCGCCCCACAAGCCCGGGATTGCTGCCAAGCCGAGCAGTCCAAGCAGCGCGTATCGCCAGGTAGGTGACCAGCGGTGCGCATCGTCGAGCAGATAGCCCAGCGCCAATGCCAGCGGCACCAACAGGGGCATGAGATACTGGACCTGGGTCGGGGTCGGTAAGGCTGCGCCGATCAATGCGCCGACTATCATCCAGACTATCAACCTGTGTTCTGGCAGCTTGCGCTCTGGCGATGGGGGGCGTCGACGGTTTGCAAAGCCATAAAGCGCAACCAGCAGCAGCGCCATCAGCGCCGGTCCCCGCACCAGATATTTGAGCAGGTCGGCGAGTTTTTCCAGCAACGACAATTCATCGCCCGCGCCGTTCGCGGCATACCAGGCATGGGGTGCCACCGCGCCATATTGCAGCACCCCATAGACGAACGCCTCTGGCGCAGCTGCCCCGATCGCCAGCATGGGCAACGTACCAATCAGCGCGCCCGCCGCCAGCATCATGGCAGCGCGCAGTCCGCACCGACCTCGGTTGGCAATCGCGAACAGCCCCACCGCCAGCCCCAGTGGCGCGAAGTTGAGCTTGGTCGCAATAGCCAGCCCGAACAACAGGCCAGCGCCCAGCCAATACAGCAGCCTGTCGCGTCGCAAGGCGGCCATGACCAGCAACAGCGCGAGCGAGGACAATAGGGTCGGCAGCATGTCGTTGCGCACGACGCTGGCGGTGAACTGAAAGGCGGCTGTCGCGGCGATCAGCAGCGTGGCGATGGTTGCGCTGTTTCGCGAAACGCCCGCCCGCCGCTGGGCCGCCCATAGCGCCGCAAGCGTACCAAGCGCGGTCATGGCGGTCACCAGCCGCATCGCGATGACCATCGTCGTTGGGAAGGCCCAGGCGACCGGCGCATAGGCCCAGGCGTGAAGCGGCGGTTGCAGATAGAGAAAATCGCGAAAGATCAGCATTTTCGTGCTGAACAGGGCGCCCGCCACATATTGGCTTTCATCATGGTCGAAGGGTGACGCCAGCGCGAGGCCGGCGAACCAAGATATGACCAGCATTGCGAGCAAAAAGCCAAGCCGCCCGCCCGATGGCGAGATGGTCTTCGCTACGAAAGAGGCACTCATGAACGACCCTATTTTCTATCTGCCGATGCATGGCATGACGTCACACCGACGCAATAGCCGCATGAACACCCATGATGACGCCCGTGCGACAGCGCGCATCAGGCGCACGTTGATTGACTAACCGCTGAGCGATCCCTAAATCGCCGCGCATGTCTGCGCGCCTGCCCGTTACCGGGCTGCGCCTCCCTTTTGAGTCAGGAATGTCCATGTTCGGCGCACTCGCCAAGTCCATCTTTGGTTCGTCCAACGAACGCTATGTGAAGTCGCTGGGCAAGATCGTCGATCGGATCGCCTCGTTCGAACCATCGGTCCAGGCGCTGAGTGACGCGGACCTGGTGGCACAGACGGCTCGGTTTCGTGAGCGGCTGGCCGCTGGCGAGACTCTGGACGACCTGCTGCCCGAAGCCTTTGCCACGGTACGCGAAGCGTCCGTCCGGGTGCTGGGCATGCGCCATTTCGACGTGCAGATGGTGGGCGGCATCGTCCTGCATCGCGGCGAGATCGCCGAAATGCGCACGGGTGAGGGCAAGACGCTGGTGGCGACGCTTGCCACCTACCTCAATGCGTTGGAGGGCAAGGGTGTCCATGTCGTCACCGTCAACGACTATCTCGCCAGCCGCGATTGCGACTGGATGGGGCAGGTCTATCGGTTCCTGGGGCTGACCACCGGCGTCATCGTGCCCAACATCAGCGAGGATCAGCGCCGCGCCGCCTATGCCGCCGACATCACCTACGCGACCAACAACGAACTCGGTTTCGACTATCTGCGCGACAATATGAAATATGACCGCGCGTCGATGGTCCAGCGGCCCTTCAACTATGCGATCGTCGATGAGGTGGACTCGATCCTGATCGATGAAGCGCGCACGCCGCTCATCATCTCCGGCCCGACCGACGACAAGTCCGAACTCTATGTCTCGGTCGATGCGATCGTGAAGCAGGTCACCGACGCCGATTATGAAAAGGACGAGAAGCAGCGTTCCGTCACCCTAACCGAGGATGGCACGGAGCGGATCGAGCGATTGCTGGAGGATGCCGGACTGCTCCAGGGCAACAACCTCTATGATTTCGAAAATACCCAGGTGGTGCATCATGTGAACCAGGCACTACGCGCCAACGTCATGTTCCGCCGCGATATCGATTATATCGTCAAGGACGGCAAGGTCATCATCATCGATGAATTTACCGGCCGCATGATGGATGGCCGCCGCTGGTCGGACGGCCTGCATCAGGCGGTGGAAGCCAAGGAAGGCGTCCAGATCGAGCCGGAAAACCAGACGCTCGCCTCCGTCACTTTTCAGAATTATTTCCGCATGTATCCCAAGATTTCGGGGATGACCGGCACCGCTTCGACCGAAGCGACCGAATTCTACGAAATCTACAAGATGAATGTCGTCACGATCCCGACCAACAAGCCGGTGCAGCGGATCGACGAGCAGGATAGTTTCTACAAGAATATCGAGGACAAGTTCCGCGGCATTGCCCGGACGATCAAGGAGCATGCCGAACAGGGCCAGCCGGTGCTTGTCGGCACGGTGTCGATCGAAAAGTCTGAAATGCTGTCCGAATTCCTCAATCAGGAAGGCGTACCCCACGCCGTTTTGAACGCGCGCTTCCATGAGAGCGAGGCGCATATCGTGGCGCAGGCGGGGCGCAAGGGCGTGGTGACGATCGCCACCAATATGGCCGGGCGTGGCACCGATATTCAGCTGGGCGGCAATCTGGAATTGCGCGTCGAGGATGAACTGCGCGACGTGCCCGAAGGCCCGGAGCGGGACGCCGCGATCGAACGGATGAAGGCGGAGATCGCCGCGGAGAAGGCCGAAGTGCTGGCGGCTGGTGGCCTCTTCGTGCTGGCGACCGAGCGGCATGAAAGCCGCCGCATCGACAATCAGTTGCGTGGCCGTTCGGGCCGTCAGGGCGACCCCGGCCTCTCGCGCTTCTATCTCAGCCTTGACGATGACCTGATGCGTATCTTCGGCCCGGACACGATGTTCGCCAAGATGATCCGCTCCAACCTGGAAGATGGGGAGGCGTTGCCGCCGTCCAAATGGCTGAGCAAGGCGATCGAGACCGCGCAGAAGAAGGTCGAGGCGCGCAACTACGATATCCGCAAGCAGGTCGTCGAATATGATGACGTCATGAACGACCAGCGCAAGGTGATCTACGAACAACGGTCCGACATCATGGACGCCGACACGGTGGACGATGTCGTCACCGACATGCGCCATGAAACCGTGAACGACATTGTCGGTGCATCCTGCCCGCCCGGCACCTATCCCGAACAATGGGACATGGTGAAGCTCAAGACGCGGACGTCCGAGATATTGGGGCTGGAGGTCGATTTCGACGCCTGGATGGCCGAGGATTCGATCGATCCTGAAATGATCGAGGAACGACTGACTGCCATGGCCAACGAGGCCGTCGCCGAAAAGGTCAGTAATGTCGATGCGTCCGACTGGCACATGATCGAAAAATCGATCCTGCTGCAGAGCCTGGATCATCATTGGAAAGAGCATCTGGCGACTCTCGACGCGCTGCGCCAGGTCGTCCATCTGCGTGCCTATGCGCAAAAAAACGCCGATCAACGAATATAAGCAGGAAGCCTTCGCCCTGTTCGAGCGCATGCTGGAAAATATCCGCGAGGATGTGACCGGATCGATCGCGCGGGTGCAGTTCCGCATGGACGAAGCGCCGTTGCCGCAATTCGACCTGCCGGTGCTGCCCGACTTCATCACCACCCATATCGATCCCTTGTCGGGCGAGGATAACAGCGCTGACATCGACGCCGGGCAGTGGGGCGGGATCACCACGACGATTCCCAGCCGGCCATTTGATACTGCGTCCGATAGTGAGTTCGCCAATCTCGACATCAGCCGCAATGCGCCCTGTCCCTGTGGTTCGGGCCAGAAATATAAGCACTGCCATGGCGCGCTGGCCTGATCGCGCTTCGGCGGACGGATAGCCCGTCCGCCGATGGCTAATATAGGATTGACTAAATTGCGCATGGTTTCGGTAACGAAACGGGCGCACACTCATGCCGCATCCTGGGGGGAAACCGGGAGAAGGCCATGACCTGCAACTCTTATCATCCACAAACAGACCGGCGCGGCGAAAGCCGCTTCGTCGCCAACGCGCCCGCTACCCTGCTATGGGACGGGGTCAGCGAACCTGTGACCATCCTCAACATTTCCGTTTTCGGTGCGCTGCTTGACAGTGCTTATGTTCCGCCCGTGGGCGTTCGTGTCACGTTGATCGGCGATCATCTGGAAGTATGCGGCACGGTTATCTGGCAGGGTGAAGATCGGTGTGGCCTGCTGTTCAGCCGGGCTGTCGATCCCCTAGCCGTGATCCAAGAGCCATTCGTGCGCACGACTGAACAACCCATCACACTACGCGAGGTGGAGCCGGGCCGCTATGGCTGAGGCACGGATGGGCGTGCGTACAAGACAGGCGTTAACGGTTGAGTTCCGCCGTTCGACCGGTCAGCCTCGAACGGAGCACCCCCACTTTGTCAAACCTCTCAAGGTTTAGCACGCCCGGCATCGTCATCATGAGCTGGGCCGCCAGCTGACGCTGGATCAAATCGGGGTGGTTGCCATGAAATGCGTCCCGAATCTGCGATGACTGCATGACGCGCAGTGTCATATACACACGGCGTATGTCTTAAGGACGGCAAAACACCACGGCAGAAAACCCAATGATAACAAGGGTTCCGGTGGTGAGTCCAGCTGGGTTCGAACCAGCGACCTACTGATTAAAAGTCAGTTGCTCTACCGACTGAGCTATGGACCCGTGTAGCGGTGGAGGACGCCCTAATGGGGGTAATGGCGATGGTCAACCTCTTCGCGCGTGCTTTTGTAGGCGGGCGTGCAGATGGCAGATATTCAGGCCCGAAAGCGGATCGCGCCAGCGCGGTGCAATCGCCACAAGCGGGGTCAGGACGAAGGCGCGCTGGCGAAAGGCGATATGAGGGATGGTGAGCAGGCGGTTGCGCCAGGTGCCGCCCGACCACAGGATGATGTCGATATCGACGCTCCGCGCGCCCCAGCGGCGATAGCGGCGGCGGCCGAGCCGATGTTCGATCGACTGCAGCAGGGCTAGCAAAGCGGGCGGGGACAGCGGGCTTTCGACCAGCAGCGCACTGTTGGCATAGAGGCGCGCGGATGGTCCCATCGGCGGTGTAGCGATGCTAGGGGCGACGGCGATTACGCACATGTGCAGGCCAATCAGTGCGACCGCTTCGTCCAGCAGGCGCGCCGGGGTGCGACGTGCGGACAGCGGCCGGTTCGATCCCAGCGCCAGGGCATAGATGTGCGTGCTTGTGTCCGCCATGGATCAGCGCCTATCTGCTCGCCATGATCCTGCAAAGCCCCCTTGAACCAACCGAACCGCCCCACGACTGTCCACTCTGCCCGCGCCTCGTCGCGTTGCGCGAGGAATGCCGGGCCGAGCATCCCGACTGGTGGAATGCGCCGGTGCCAGCTTTTGGCGACGTGCAGGCGCGGATCGGCATCATCGGGCTGGCACCGGGCAAACAGGGCGCGAACCGAACGGGGCGGCCTTTTACCGGCGATGATTCGGGTGTTCTTTTCTTCGAGACGCTGGCGAAATTCGGGCTGACCGAGGGCGTCTATGATGCGCGGGTCGATAATGGGCTGGTGTTGAAGGATGCGATCATCATCAATTCGGTGCGGTGCCTGCCGCCGCAAAACAAGCCGGTTCCCGACGAAGTGCATCGGTGTCGCCCGTTTCTGGCGCAGGGCGTTGCGGCGCTCCCCAAGGCGCGGGTGTTCGTGGCGCTGGGCCAGATCGCGCATCAGTCAGCGGTCAAGGTGCTGGGCGGCAGGCTGCCCAAGGCGCGCTTTGCGCATCTGGCCGAGCATCGCATGCCCGATGGGCGCACGCTGATCGATAGCTATCATTGTTCGCGCTACAATCAGAATACCGGGCGGCTGACGGCGGAGATGTTCGAGGCGGTGTTCGCGCGGGCGGTGGAATTGGCGGGGATTACTGGCTGATCCACACCTCGACCGGCACGGCATCCTGGCATAGGGCGACGCGGATCGGCAGTTCCTTGACAGGGCCGCCCGCCATGGCGCGATCATAGACGGCCTTTTTCGCTGGGCCGCTGATCTGAAGGAAGATGTGGCGGCTCGACAGGATGGCGTGGGCAGTCAGCGAGAGACGCTGATGCGGGGCGGCAGGCGGTGTGACCGCGATGGTCCGCGCGGTGCTGGACAGGCCTTCGGCCAATTCCTCTGCGTTCGGGAAGAGCGAGGCGGTATGGCCGTCATCGCCCATGCCGAGCAGGACGATGTCGAGCGGCCAGGGGAGGGCGGCGAAGTCTGCTTCCGCCTCTGGCTGGCCGAGATAGGCGTCGGCGGCGGCATTCTTCATCGGCACGAAGCGCGCGGCGGCTGCGGCCCCTTGCAATAATGTGTCGCGGACCAGCTTTTCATTGCTGTCGGCTTCGGTGGGATCGACCCAGCGTTCGTCGACCAGCGTGACGATGACCTTGCTCCAATCGGACAGCGAAGCGGACAATGATTCGAGAATGGGGCGGGGGGAGCGCCCCCCGGACAGGGCGATGGTGGCGACGCCGCGCGCGGCGATGGCTTGTTCCAATATGGCGGCGATGCGGGCGGCGATATCGGCGGCGGCTTGTGCGCTGTCAGTGCAGAGATGTTCGGTCGGCATAAAATTAATCCCCTGTTTCCGGGAGGGTGCAGACGTCGATCCATATCGCGCCGGTTAAGCTGGCGAGCCGGTCGGGCGTCAGTTCGACGGATGCGGTGCGTGATCCAGCGGCAGGAAAGACGGTCGTGAAGGCCTGCAAGGATATGTCACAATATATCGCAAGCGGAGCGGTCAGGCCGAAGGGGCAGACGCCGCCGACCGGATGGCCAGTGATCGCCTCGACCTCGTCCGCGCCGAGCATGCGAGGTTTCGCGCCGAGTGCGGCCCTGGCCTTGCCATTGCTGAGCCGGGCGTCGCCGCGCGTACAGACCAGCACCACGGTTTCGCCGACGCGCAGCGACAGCGTCTTGGCGATGCGCGCGGGTTCGACGCCGAGCGCGGCGGCAGCCTCCAGCACGGTTGCGGTACTGATACCTTGATCGATAACGGTGATGTCGGGCGCGTGGGCCGCGAAGAAGGCGCGAACCGACGCCTCGCTCATGCGCGCTCCGCCAAGGCGCGTTCCCAGGCGAGCGCATGGGCGACGATCACATCGAGATCGGCATAGCGTGGTTGCCAGGGGAAGGTGGCGAGGATGGCGCGATTGTCCGAAATCAATGCGGGCGGATCGCCTGCCCGGCGTGGCGACATGACGCGCCGGACCGGCGTATTGGTGACCCGGTCAACAGCGTTGAGGACATCAAGCACCGAAAAGCCCCGGCCATAGCCGCAATTGAGCAAATGGTTGCGCTCTGGTTCCGCCATCAGGCTTCGAGCGCCAGCACATGCGCTGCGGCGAGATCGCTGACATGGATATAGTCGCGCACGCCCGTGCCGTCGGGGGTAGCGAAATCATTGCCGAAGATGGCAACGCTCTCCCGCTTGCCCAATGCGGCTTCGACGGCGACCTTGATCAAATGAGTCGCACCGGCGGTCGATTGGCCTGTCCGTCCCTGCGGATCGGCACCGGCGACGTTGAAATAGCGCAGCGCGCAGAAGTTCATCGGATGCGCTGCGGCCACGTCGCGCAGCATATATTCGGTCATCAACTTGGACATGCCATAGGGATTGATCGGCTGTTGCGGCGTATCTTCCCGCACCGCCTCCACGTCCGGGATGCCATAGGTGGCAGCGGTGGACGAAAAGATGAAATGGGGCACCCCGACGCGCACGGCGCTGTCGATCAGGTCGCGGGTCTTGGCGCTGTTGTTATGATAATATTTGAGCGGATTTTCGACCGATTCCGGCACCACGACGGAACCGGCGAAATGCATGATCGCACTGATGCCATGATCGCGGAGCGTCGCTTCGACCAGCGGCTGGTCCGCTATATCGCCCTGAACAAAGGGCACATCGTCGGGCACGGCCCAGCGGAAGCCAGTGACAAGATTGTCGATGACGACCACCCCATAGCCCGCATCCTTGAGCGCGAGGACGGCATGGCTGCCGATATAACCCGCGCCACCCGTGACCAGAACCGTTGGCTTTTCGCGCATAAAAAAGGTCTCCCCAGATGTTCCAGGGAGACCTAGCCGAGTGACAGGGAGATTTACAGTGGCATCATGCCGCTGCGCGGTCCGAAACGGGATTGTAGAAAGTTGCGCCGGTGGCGGCCATCGCGCGCAGCTGTTCCGTCGCGGCGAACCGATCGCCATGGGCAGCCCGCAACCGATCCAGCACGGCAACGACATGGGCGATGCCCACCGTATCCATATGCGCGAAGGGACCGCCGGTATAAGGCGCAAAGCCCCAGCCGAAGATCGCGCCGATGTCGCCATCTTCCGGCGTCTCCAGCACGCCTTCCTCATAGCAGCGGGCGCATTCGATGAGCTGGCGATAGAGGAGCCGTTCCTTTACCGCTTCGACATCGGGCTGATCGTCGGCGCTGGGGAAGAGGTCGGCAATGCCCGACCACAGCATCTTCTTGCCGCCTTCGGGATAGTCGTACCAGCCCTTGCCGTTTTTCCGGCCGAGGCGGTCGCGTTCGACCATCTGCGTCATGACATCGTCGGAACGCTGAACGACATAGGCGTCGCCCAATTCTTTCTTTGCGGCCGTCATGACTTTATAGCCAAGCTCGATCGAGACTTCGTCGCTGACAGCGAGCGGGCCAACCGGCATGCCAAGCTGCTTGCCCGCATTTTCGATGAGCGCCGGGTTAATCCCTTCGGCGACCAGTTCCGCGCCTTCCTGCACATAGGTGCCGAAGCAGCGTGAAGTGTAGAAGCCGCGGCTGTCATTGACGACGATCGGGGTCTTCTTGATCTGGGCGACGAAATCGAGCGCCTTGGCAATGGCGGCCGGGCCGGTTTCCTTGCCCAGGATGATCTCCACCAGTGGCATTTTTTCGACCGGCGAGAAGAAATGGACGCCGATGAAGTTGGCGGGCTTAGACCAGGCGGTCGCCAGCTTGGTGATCGGCAGGGTGGAGGTGTTGGAGCCGTAGATCACGTCCGGCCCCAGCACGGCTTCGACCTGCTTGGTGACCTCGGCCTTGATCGCGACATCCTCGAACACCGCTTCGATCACGAAGTCCGCGCCTGCCAGGTCGGCATAGCTGGCGGTGGGCGTCACGCGGGCGAGCGTTGCCGCCATCTTTTCGGGCGTCATGCCCTTGCCCAGACGCTTCTTGAGCACCGTTTCGACATGGGCCTTGCCTTTTTCCGCATAGGCGATGTCACGGTCGAACAGGACGACCTCCATCCCCGCCTGCGCGGCGACGGTGGCGATGCCAGCGCCCATCATGCCCGCGCCGAGCATGGCGAGCTTCATGGTAGGAGCCTTGGGTTCAGCCTTGGGACGACGCGCGCCGCGTTCGGCGGCCTGCTTGTTGACGAACAGGCTGCGGATCATGTTAGCGGCCTGCGGATCGGCAGCTACTCTAGCGAAATATTTGCTTTCCACCCGGATCGCCCGGTCGAAGGGCAGCAAGGCCCCTTCATAGACGGCCGAGAGCAGGGCGATCGGCGCGTTCATATTGCGCTGGGTCTGTTTGAGCGTCATCGGCAGCGCGCCGACCATTGTCTGGACGAAGCCAGGGTTGAACGCCCCTGCGCCACCGGGGAATTTGAAGCCCTTGACGTCCCAGGGCTGGGTGTTGGCAGTGGGGTTGGCCTTTACCCAGGCCTGCGCGGCTTCCAATGCCGTGCCCTGCGGCACGACCTGATCCACCACCTTGAGCATGGCGGCCTCGGCGGGGCGGAACAGCTTGCCCTGCAGCATGTACATGAGCGCGGCCTGCACACCCATCAGGCGCGGCAGACGCTGCGAACCGCCGCCGCCGGGGAAGAGGCCGATGAGGATTTCGGGCAGGCCAAGCTGCGTCTTGCTGCTGTCGCCGACAAAGCGGCGATGGCAGGCGAGCGCGAGTTCAAAACCGCCGCCAACGCAGGTGCCTTCGATCGCGCAGGCCACCGGCTTTCCGCAGGTTTCAAGGCGACGAAACAGCTGGTTGAGGACGAAAACCTGTTCGAAGATGGCGGCGGGGGCCGGGCGGCTGCCATCCTTGGTCGCAAGCATGGAGCCGAAATATTTGAGGTCCATGCCGGCCATGAAACCGCTGTCCTTGCCCGATGCGATGACTGCGCCCGTGATCGAATCTTCCGAAGCGATGCGGGTGATGGCGGCGTCGAGATCGGCCAGGAAGTCCGGCCCGATGACGTTCATCGACTGGTCGGGGACGTCGATCGTCAGCGTGGCGATGCCGTCAGTGTCGATGGTGAATGCGATGGTCTGCATGATGATGCTGCCTCTAAAATTCCGTTCGGGCTGAGCTTGTCGAAGCCTTGCACTTTTCTTCAAGAAGAAAGGCCCTTCGACAGGTTCAGGGCGAACGGAGAAGGGGGTTAGATACGCTCGATGATGATGCCGGTGCCCATGCCTGCGCCAACGCACAGGTTGATGAGCGCGGTGCCCTTGCCCGATCGCTCCAGTTCGTCGAGCGCGGTGCCCAGCACCATTGCGCCGGTTGCGCCCAGCGGATGGCCCATGGCGATCGCGCCGCCGTTGACGTTGATCTGGCTGTGGTCGAGCTTCATCGCCTGCATATAGCGCAGCACGACGCTGGCGAAGGCTTCGTTGAGTTCCCATAGGTCGATGTCGGCCGTGGTCATGCCCGCGCGGGCGAGCAGCTTGCCCGCCACGAATTCCGGGCCGGTCAGCATGATCAGCGGTTCAGAACCGATCGAGGCCATGGCCCGGATGCGGGCGCGAGGCTTGAGGCCATATTTGTCGCCAATATCCTTGCCGCCGACCAGCACGGCCGCCGCGCCATCGACGATGCCGCTGCTGTTGCCGGCATGGTGGATATGGTTGACCTTCTCCAGTTCCGGGTAGCGGAGCAGGGCGACGGTATCGAAGCCGGGCATGTCCTCGCCCATCGCGGTGAAGGCGGGCTTGAGCGCGCCCAACGACTGCATCGTGGCTTCGGGGCGCATATGTTCGTCATGGTCGAGGACGACCTGACCGATCACGTCGCGGACGGGGACGATCGATTTGGCGAACCGGCCTTCGTCCCAGGCCATCTTGGCGCGCTTCTGGCTTTCGACGGCATAGGCGTCGGCGTCGTCGCGGCTGATGCCGAATTTGGTGGCGATGACGTCTGCGCCGATGCCTTGAGGCGCGAAATAGGTTTTATAGGCGACCGCCGGGTCCATCGCGAGCGCGCCGCCGTCCGATGCCATCGGCACGCGGCTCATCGATTCGACGCCGCCGCCGATAGCGAACATGGCTTCGCCCGACAGCACCTTGGCGGCGGCGATGTTCACGGCTTCGAGGCCGGAGGCGCAGAAGCGGTTGATCTGAACGCCCGGCGTGGTCAAAGCATAGTCGGCGTTGAGAACGGCGGTGCGGGCAATGTCCGCGCCTTGCTCACCGACCGGCGTCACGCAGCCCAGAATGACGTCATCGACGTCGGTCGTGTCGATCGCGGTGCGATCGCGGATCGCTTCCAGCACTTGCGTCGCGAGTTGAATGGGGGTGATTTCGTGCAGCGAACCATCCGGCTTGCCCCGGCCACGGGGTGTCCTGACGGCGTCGTAAATATAAGCTTCCATGTGGTTTTCCTCTCCGTGGGTCGCCCCTGCCGGGCGCATCGGATACCGATACCGAATGTATTTACGTTTACGTAAAGTGCAAGCAGGAAATATGTTTTTCTGCCCCTACTGGCCTGACGTAGCGGCACTTTGCGCCCGTTGCGGGTTTGACGCTGCGGTCCAATTCCGCTTCATGGGGACTGTGTCCTCCGCCGAGTCTCCCCCCGCGCCGTCGCCCTTTTCCGTCCCCACTTTTCGCGCGATCTGGATGGCGAGCCTGGCGTCCAATTTCGGTGGGCTGATCCAGTCGGTCGGCGCGGCGTGGATGATGATTTCGCTATCGGCATCGCCGATGCTGATAGCCCTGGTGCCCGCAGCCACGACATTGCCGATCATGCTGCTGTCGCTGTGGGCGGGGGCGGTCGCCGACAATCTGGACCGGCGCAAGGTGATGATCGCCTGCCAGAGCTGGATGCTGATCGTGTCGGCATTGCTGGCGGTGACGGCCTGGGCCGGGTGGATGACGCCCTGGTTGCTACTGGCGTTTACCTTTGCGCTGGGCTGCGCGACGGCCATCAACGGCCCGGCCTGGCAGGCGTCTGTCGGCGACATGGTGCCGCGCGCGATATTGCCGAGCGCGGTGGCGATGAATTCCATGGGGTTCAACCTGGCACGCAGCGTCGGCCCGGCGCTGGGCGGGGTCATCGTGGCGACGGCGGGGGCGGCGGCGGCGTTCCTGACCAACGCGGTCAGCTATGTCGGGCTGCTGGTGGTGCTGTTTCGCTGGGAGCCTGAACTGCCGCCCAAGATATTGCCGCGCGAACGGCTGGCGTTGGCGATGCGGGCGGGGGTCCGCTATGTCGCGATGTCGCCCAATATCCAGATGGTGCTGTTGCGGGCAGCCGTGTTCGGCATTGGGGCAAGCGCGGTGTCGGCACTGATGCCGCTGGTCGCGCGCGACATATTGGGCGGCGGAGCGCTGACCTTCGGCCTGACCAGCGGTGCGTTCGGGGTGGGGGCAGTGACGGGCGCGCTGTCGACCCGCTATCTGCGCGCGCGCGTGTCGGTCGAGCATATCGTGCGCTATGCGGCGGTGATGCTGGCGCTGGGCACGGCGATCACCGGGGCGAGTAGCTGGCTGGGGCTGGCGCTGCTTGGCTATCTGCTAGCCGGGTTCGGTTGGGTGACGGCGCTGTCCATCTTCAACGTGTCGGTGCAGATGTCCGCGCCGCGATGGGTGGTGGCACGGTCGGTCTCGCTGTACCAGATGAGCGCTTTTGGCGGGATGGCGATCGGTGCCTGGCTGTTCGGCTGGCTGGCGGAAAGCCAGGGGGTGGTCGAGGCGCTCTATGCGTCGGCGGTGGTGCAGTTCGTGGCAGCGTTGATCGGGATCATGCGGCCGCTGCCGCAGATCGGCGATGATAATCTCGACCTGCAGAACCGGTGGCGGGAGCCCGACACGGCGGTGCCGGTCGAGCCGCGCAGCGGGCCGGTGGTCGTGACCATCGAATATCGTATTCCGGCGGGATCAGTCGTGCCCTTCCTGACTGCGATGAGCGAGCGACGGCGCATCCGGCGGCGCGATGGGGCGCATGGCTGGTCATTGATGCGGGATCTGAGCGACCCGGAACTGTGGATCGAGCGCTATCATGTGTCGACCTGGCTCGATTATGTGCGGCATAATCAGCGGCGGACCGTCGCCGACATCGCCAATAGCGATGCCATCTGGGCATTGCATACCGGGCCGGTGCCGCCGGTGGTGCATCGGATGCTGGAACGGCAGACCGGATCGCTGCCGCTTAGCCGCGCGCCCGATCCGCGCGAGATGGCCGATGCGATGACCGATCCGACCCGATCAAGCTGACCCATCGACCGCCGGGGGTACGCTGCCGATCAGATCCTCCGGCGTGTCGATATCGTGCAGGATGCCATCGCCGGTTTCGATTTGAAGACCATGGCTCAACAGCGCGCGGGCACCCTGATCGCCGCGCAGGCGGAGCAGTTCGGGGAAATGCTTGCGGCCGATGAAGGCGGGCGGCGAGGAGGAGAAGCCGTCGGTGCTGGCAACGACCGAGCGGATATCCTCGGCAGCCATGCAGATACGGTTATAGTGACTTTGCGGCACGTCCGGCATGTCGGCGAGGCAGATGAGGATGCCGCGCACATGTTTGATGGGCATGACATGTTCGACCGCGCGGATGATGCTGCCCGAAATTCCGTCTTCGGGCCGATCATTGACGATGATGGCGTAGCCGCGCCGGTCCAGCTTGCGGTGGAGCACCGGGGCGACGTTTATTGGCCGGACGACGGCGACCAGTTCGGCAAAGGCCATCGACGCGACGGTTTCCAGCGTGTGCGCCGCCAAAGGTTTGCCGCGCAGATTGGCCATCAACTTGTCCTCTTCGCCGAAGCGGGATGACATGCCGGCGGCCAGAAGCACGGCGGCGATCCGTTCAGTACGCATATAAAATCTGTATCAAGGCCATTATTGTTCGATCGCGATCCCGTTCGGTGCCGATTTGCCACCCGTGCGATACTGTGTCCAGTCATCCCGAAAGGACTAGTCATTGCAGGATCAAATCCTCATATGCGGGGCAATTGACAAGGAGTGGCACTGTTCATGGCATTTGATCCCGATGCGGAAACCGTTGGCGAAGGCAAGGAGCCGGTTCCGGCCGAAGTGTCGGACGCGATCCGTACCCTGATCCGATGGTCGGGCGACATGCCGGAACGCGAAGGCCTGGTCGAGACGCCGGAGCGGGTCGCGCGGGCGTGGCGTGAATATTGCCGGGGCTATGGCGATGACCCGGCCTATCACCTCTCGCGCATCTTCCATGAAGTCGGCGGCTATGACGATGTCGTGCTGTTGAAGGACATTCCGTTCCAGTCGCATTGCGAACATCATATGGCACCGATCGTCGGCAAGGCGCATATCGCCTATCTGCCGGGCGATTATGTGGTCGGCATTTCCAAGCTGGCGCGCGTGCTACATGCCTATGCCAACCGGTTGCAGGTGCAGGAGCGGCTGACGTCCGAGGTCGCCAACTGCATCTGGGAGCATTTGAAACCGCAGGGCGTGGCCGTCGTGATCGAGGCGACCCATGGCTGCATGACCGGGCGCGGTGTTCGCACGCCGGGCGTGATCATGAAGACCAGCCGGATGCTGGGCGTTTTCCGCGACGATGAAAAGTCGCGCGAGGAAGTGCTGAAGCTCATCGGTGCATGAGCGAGGAAGAGCGTCCCTATCGCCCGCTGGGCAGCGCGCGGCCTTTGGTGGAGCCGGGTGGCGCGTTGCCGCTGGCGACCAAGCGGCTGGCGTTGGTTACCGGCGGACATCGGCGGCTGGGCGGCATCATCGCCGGGGCTTGGCCAAGGCCGGTCATTCGCTCGCCATCCATGGCAGTCATGACACGCGGCTCGATTCCCATTTGGCGCTGACGCTGGAAGCGCAGGCAACGGAGTGGGACGGCTTCGTCGTCGATTTCGCCGACCCGGAAAATGCCGAGGAACTGATCGCGCAGGTGGCCGCGCGTTTCGGCCGTCCGCCCGACATATTGGTGAACAGCGCCGCGATGTTCGGGCAGGATCGGATCGACACGGTGACGGCCGACGAGCTGATGCGCCATTATGCGGTCAATTGCGCCGCGCCTGCGATGCTGACCAAGGCGTTCGCGACGGTTCCGGCGGGCACCGGCGACCGTTGCATCATCAATATTCTCGACCAGCGGATCGACCATCCGCATGGCGACCAACTGGCCTATACATTGTCCAAGATGGCGCTGGCGGGGCTGACGCAGGCCAGCGCCCATGCTCTTGCGCCCAGGGTGCGGGTCAATGCGGTCGCGCCGGGGCTGACCATCGCAACGCCTGATTATGATCCCGATCAGATGGCCCGATTGGAAGCAATGATGCCGCTTGGCCGGTTGCCGCAGGCCGAGCAGATCGCGCAGGCTGTCCTCTATCTGGCCGATGCGACCGCGGTGACGGGGCAGACGCTCTATGTCGATGGCGGCGCGCACCTGAAAAGCTATGACCGGGACTTCATGCATCTGTGCCGATAGGCTTGGCGGAAATGCTAGGCAGCGGGGGGTGGCGATCCGTCGCCATCGCCCATAAAACGGACGCCACGCAATAATGGGAGATGGCAATGACCTATGAAACGATCCTGGTCGAACAGCGCGACGCAGTGACGCTGATCACGCTCAACCGGCCGCAGGCGCTGAATGCGCTCAATGGCCAGGTGCTGACCGACCTGAGCGCCGCTTTCGCCGCCTATGATGCCGACCCGACCCAGCAATGCGCGGTCCTGACCGGCAGCGAAAAGGCGTTTGCGGCGGGCGCGGACATCAAGGAGATGGTCGACAAGGACGGCGCTGATTTCTTCCTGCAGGATTTCTTTTCGGGTTGGCAGACGGGTGTGGTCGCCACCCGCAAGCCGTGGATCGCGGCGGTCGCCGGCTTCGCGCTGGGCGGCGGATGCGAGCTGGCGATGATGGCGGATTTCATCATTGCGGCGGATAGCGCGAAATTCGGCCAGCCCGAAATCAAGCTGGGCGTCGCGCCGGGCATGGGCGGATCGCAACGGCTGACCCGCGCGGTGGGCAAGGCCAAGGCGATGGACATGTGTCTGACCGGCCGGATGATGGGCGCGGAAGAGGCCGAGCGGTCGGGGCTGGTAAGCCGGATCGTGCCCGCCGCCGAATTGCTCGACGATGCGCTCAAGACCGCGGCGACCATTGCCGCGATGCCGCCGATGGCCGCGATGGTGAACAAGGAAATGGTCAATATCGCTTTCGAGACGGGCCTGGCCCAAGGATTGCTGACCGAGCGGCGCATGTTCCAGATTCTGACGGCGACCGAGGACAAGAAGGAAGGCATGACGGCGTTCGTTGAGAAGCGGCCCGGCGTCTGGAAGGGGCGCTGAGCCTCTGTGGCAGTTCGGCAACAGGCATTAGTTTTGTGACGGATTGATGGCGGCTTTTCCCGGCACCCTCGTTTCAGAAGGAAACTGAATAACGAAATATGGAGAGGTGCGACGCTTTGCGCGTCACCCTGATCGGCTCATGACACCCAGGGAGCCTCTTCATGTCCGTCCATTCTATCGTTCGTCCGTCCACTCGCGCCCTGCTGCTGGCCTGTGCCGCCGCAGCCTTGGTCCCCGTCGCCCATGCGCAAGAGCCGGTCGGCGATGATGAGGCGAGCATCACCGTCACTGGCCGCCGCATTTCCCAATCGTCCGAGGCGATCGGCGAGGACAAGGTGAGCAATGTCGTGGCGGTGACGCGCGAAGCGTTGCTGTCTGCGCCATCGGGCATTTCGGGCCTCAAAATGCTGGAGCAACTGCCGGGCTTCAACGTCCAGACCGATGGGGCGCTGGGCCTCTACGAATTCGGCAACAGCGTCCAGACCCGCGCGTTCAACCTGGATCAGATCGGCTTCATCGTCGATGGTATCCCGACGGGCCGCAGCGATGCGTTCGGCGGCAGTCCGGTGTTCCGCTATGTCGACAATGAAAATCTGGGCGTGGTCGAAGCGGCCGTCGGCGCAGGCGATGTAAGCCTGCCCAGCTATTCGACGCTGGGGCCAGTGGTGCAATATAACAGCATCGCGCCGCAGGAGGATATGGGCCTGTTCGTGTCGCAGAGCTTTGGCGATTTCGGCCTCAAGCGAACTTTCATTCGCGCCAGCACCGGCCAGGTCGGACCGTTCCGCGCCTATGTCAGCCGCACCAAGCTGGACAGCGACCTGTGGCGCGGCGTCGGCACGGTCGATCGCGAGCATTGGGAGGCGCAACTCCACGCCGACCTGGGTGGCGACAGCTGGGCGCGGTTCAAATTCGTGTCCAACGATTTCTTTGATTACGATTCGCCGACGCTGAGCCGCACACTCTATAATTCCGCGACGCCGGATGTGGGCGGCAACACCGGCCGCGACCGGGGTTATATCGCCGTGGTGCCCAACAGCACGCCCGGTTTTGCGCCGGTGGCGGGCGGCCCCGCCTTTTCCAACAGCAACTATACCTACACCTATAATCTCGCGCTCAACGTGCGGAAGGATAAGCTGTATGGCGGCACCGTGCATTTGGGCATTGCCGATGGCGTATGGGCCGAAGCGACGGGCTATTATGAGGATAAGGGCGGCTATGGCGTGTCGCCCGACAGCTATGCCAACAGCCTGCTGCAATATACGCGGCAAACGGCGGCAGGCCTGGCGCTGACGGCGCCGCGCGGCACGCAATATGGCCTGTCGACGGTGGGTGGCGACCGCTATGGCCTGACCACCAAACTCCATTGGGATATGGGCGCGCATAGTGTGGAGGCGGGCCTGTGGGTCGAGGTCGACAGCTATAATCGCACCCAGCGCGCTTCAACACGACCGACGGATCGCCTGCCAGCGCGCCCAACCTGGACGAACTCGTCTATGCGCGGCGCGATTATCAGTCGGAACGACATACGACGCAGGCGTTCGTCAAGGACCGCATTTCCCTGATGGATGACAGCCTGATCTTCGACCTGGGGATCAAGGCGTTGCATATCGACTATCGTCAAAGCGGCTATCGCGACTTCAACGACTATTATCGCAATGCGGGCACCGCCGCTGCGCCTGTCTGGGTCGCCGGATGGGGACCGCAGACCAACCGAGCCAGCTATGGCGACGGGTTCCTGCCGATGGCGGGCGTCCTCTACAAGATCGACAACCAGACCCAGATTTTCGCCTCTTATGCTGAAAATATGGCCTTGCCCAAGGGGATGGACGACATCTTCTCGGTCGCGTTGAACAGCAGCGCGGCGTCGTGCCCGCGCCAGCGCCGGAACGGTCGCAGAATTTCGAGGCGGGCATCCGCACCAATCAGGGGCAATTTTATGCGTCGCTGGCGGGCTATTACACCAAGTTCAAGAACCGCATCCAGTCGATCACCGCGATATTGCCGGGCACGACCAACGTCACCGAAACCTTCTTTCAGAATGTCGGCCGGGTGACGGCCTATGGCGCGGAATTTAGCGGCACGTTCAAACCGTCCGCGCTCAATGGCCTTGCCTATTTCAACCTGAGCGCCACCTATAATATCGCCAAGTTCAAGGACGATATCGTCACGCCCACGCTGACCTATGCGACCGATGGCAAGTTCATTCCCGACAGCGCCAAATGGATCGTCAATGGCGGCGTGACGATCGAACCGGCGAGCTGGCTGGTGGGCAATATCTCCGGCAAATATACCAGCCGCCGCTGGTCCACCTTCGTCAATTCGCCGGGGTCGAGCGTGCCGGGCTTCACCGTATTCAGCGCCTATGTCGATATCGGCGATGGTTTCAGCCTGGGGCCGGTCAAGAGCGTGAAGGCGCGGTTCAATGTCGACAATCTGTTCGACAAGGATGTGCTGTCCTATATTTCTTCGACCGTGACGGGCGATGGCTTCTTCCGGCCGCTGTCGCCGCGCACCTTCCAGTTCACCATTTCGGGCGAAATCTGATGCGGGTTGGACATATGATGGGGGCAGCGCTGATCGCGCTGCTCCCGGTCGCGGTATCGGCGCAGGCTGTGCCCAAGAAGGTGCAGCAGCTGCATCAGAAGCTGCTGACGCTCGACAGCCATCTCGATACGCCTGCCTCGCTCGACCTGCCGGACTGGTCGATCGACGAGGAACATGGGGTGCATAGCGACTATACCCAGGTTGATTTGCCGCGCATGAAGAAGGGCGGGCTGGATGGCGGTTTCTGGGCCATCTATACGGGGCAGGGGCCGTTGACGGTCGAGGGGTTTGCCAAGGCGCGCGATTTCGCGCTGATGCGGGGCGTTTCGATCCGCGAGATGGTGGCGGCGGACCCGGCCAATTTTGCGCTGGCATTGGAGGCCAAGGACGCAGCGCCGATCGCGGCTGCGGGCAAGCGGGTCGTCTATCTGTCGATCGAAAATGCCTATCCGCTGGGCGAGGATATCGGCTTGCTCCAGACCTTCTACGACATGGGCGTGCGGGTGGTGGGCTTTGCCCATTTCGCGCATAATCAGTTTGGCGACAGCTCGACCGATCCGTCGAAGAAGCCGCGTTATGGCGGCCTTAGTCCGCTCGGTAAGCAATTGCTCAAGGATATGAACCGGCTGGGCATAGTGCCGGATGCGTCGCATAGTTCGGACCAGGTGCTGGACGATCTGCTGGCACTGTCCACGACGCCGGTGCTGCTGACCCATTCGGGGTGCAAGGCGGTCTATGACCATCCGCGCAACATCGATGACGATCGGTTGAAGGCGCTGGCGGCCAAGGGTGGCGTCATTCAGATGAACGCCTATGGGGCCTATCTGAAAGCGGCCAAGCCGAACCCCGAAAGGCAGAAGGCGATGGGCGCGCTGTTCGCGTCGATGCGGGATGGCGGCAAGCTGACGGCAGAGAAGCGGGCGGAACTGTTGAGCAAGCGGCAGGAGATCGACCGGCTTTATCCTGAGACCGACCGGGCGACCTTCGATGATTTCATGGCGCATATGCTGCATGCGCTCAAGGTCGTTGGGCCGGACCATGTCGGCATTGGCGCGGACTGGGATGGTGGCGGCGGGGTCGTGGGCATGGAGGATGTGCTGGACCTGCCCAGGATCACCGACGCGCTGTTGAAGGCGGGCTATAGCGAGACGGATGTGCAGAAGATCTGGGCGGGCAATGTGTTGCGCGTGCTGGCGGCGGCTGAGGCGGGGAAGGGGACGTGATGTAATTCCCCAAGGCCGTCATCCCGGCGAAAGCCGGGATCTCACTTCCTTGCGCCGCCAAAGGAAGTGAGATGCCAGCGTTCGCTGGCATGACGGGTTTGGGTTACTTGCCCTCCAGCATTTCGATCATGAGCGAGAAGTCGCGCCCCGCTTCGCCCTGATTGGCGAGGAGTTGGTAGAGCGATTCCGCCACATTGCCCATGGGTACGGATGCACTGACCAGAGCAGCGGCTTCGGTGGCGAGTTTCAAATCCTTGAGCATCAGGCCGACGGCGAAGCCGCCCTGATAGCCATTGTCCGATGGCGATTGCGGGCCGACGCCGGGGACGGGGCAATAGCTGGTCATCGACCAGCTTTGGCCCGACGAGACGCTGGAGATGTCATAGAAGGTTTGCGGATCGAGGCCGAGCTTCTTGGCCATGGCGAAGCTCTCGCAGGTGGCGACCATGGTCGCTCCGAGCAGCATGTTGTTGCAGATTTTGGCGGCCTGGCCATTGCCCGCGCCGCCCGCGTGGATGACCGCCTTGCCCATGGCCGACAGGATCGGCTTGGCCCGTTCGAAGGCGGCATCCGCGCCGCCGACCATGAAAGTGAGCGTCCCGCCATTAGCCGCCGCGATGCCGCCGGAAACGGGGGCGTCGACCATGTCGAAGCCGCGTGTGGTGGCGGCGTCGATCACGCGGCGGGCGGTGGCGACGTCGATGGTCGAGCAGTCGAGGAACAGCGCGCCGGGGCTGGCCGCGCCATAAACTTCGCCCGAATACACGCTTTCGACATGCTTGCCGGCGGGCAGCATGGTGACGACGGCGTCGGCATCGGTCGCGGCGTCGGCGGCGCTGCTGGCGCGGATGGTGCCCAAGGATTCCGCCTTGGCCAGTGCGTCTTCCGACAGGTCGAAGGCGCGGACGGCATAGCCGTGCTTGAGCAGGTTGGCGGCCATGCCGCCGCCCATATTGCCGAGTCCGATGAAGGCGATGGTCTGGGTCATGATGCTCTTCTCTCCTGCTTAACTTCGCATATTTCCCGTAAAAACGGACATATTCGTGCGCGGCCCTGATCCTATCGGAAAGCGGGCGGGGTGGGGCAGGCAAGGTGCATGGGGACCATAGCAGGTGCCTGCGGTGTAGGACAGATCAGGTGGCGAGGGCCGGGAGCGGCGTCCATTGCTGGTCGGCGGGGAGGGCTACGAAGATCGCGTCGATCATCGCGTCGCTGACCTCTTCCAGCGTGGCCGGGGTCCATTGCGGGTTGTTGTCCTTGTCGAAGATCAGCGCGCGCACGCCCTCGACGAAATCCGGGCGGCGGATGATCGCGCAGGCAAGGCCATATTCCATCGCCATGTTGGACGCGAAATCGGGCTGGGCCGCGCCCTCGATCAGTTGGCGCAGGGCGACCTTGATCGTTTGCGGCGATTTGGTGGCGAGAGTGGCGCGCTGCTTGGCGGCCCATTCGCTGCTGTCGGCGTCGAGCGCGGCGACGATCTCCTCCGCCTTGTCCGAGGCGAACAGGCGGTCGATGTCGGGGCGGGCGGCTTCGAGCTTCGATGGTGGGGGCGTTTGTGTGGCGGCGTCGAGGATGGTTGCGAGATTGGCGGGGTCGGCGAGTATGCGGGCCTTGACCTCGTCCACTGTTTCGGATGGCATATAGTGGGTGGCGATGCCGATGGCGGCGCAATCCGCGCCGTCGATCCGCGCGCCGGTGGCGGCGAGCCATGCGCCGACCCGGCCGGGCAGGCGGGGGAGATACCAGCCGCCGCCGACATCGGGGAAGAGGCCGATGCCGGTTTCGGGCATGGCGAAGGTCGTGCGTTCGGTTGCGACGCGATAGCGCGCGGGGAGCGAGATGCCGACGCCCCCGCCCATGACGATGCCGTCGATGAAGGCGACGATCGGCTTGTCATAGACGAACAGCAGATGGTTCATGCGATATTCGAGGTGGAAGAAATGTTCGGCCTCGACGCAGTCGGATTTGGCGCTGTTGGCGATGAGCGCGATGTCGCCGCCCGCGCAGAAGCCACGGCCTTCCGCGTGGTCGATCATCACGGCGGTCACGCTGTCGTCGCTGCGCCAGGCGAGCAGGGCGGTGTTGATCGCGTCGCACATGGCCGGTGTCAGGGCGTGGATTGCCTTGGGGCGGTTGAGGCGGATGCGGCCGATAGTGTTTTCGATGAAGGTCAGGACTTGGTCGGTCATGTCTTTTCCTCAAAATCCGTTCGTCATCCCCGCGAAGGCGGGGATCCATCTCCGGCCTTATCGACGGGTGCCAGGCTGGGAGATGGGTTCCCGCCTTCGCGGGAATGACGGTGTTTTATCCTTCTTGCTCTGGACTAATCCCGCAGCATGTCCCGCGCGATGATCATGCGCATGACCTGGTTGGTGCCTTCGAGGATGGAATGGACACGCAGGTCGCGCCAGAAGCGTTCGACGGGATAGTCCATCAGATAGCCGTAGCCGCCATGGAGTTGCAGCGCGCGGTCCACGACGGAGGAGCCGGTGTCGGTGGCGAAGCGTTTGGCCATGGCGGCGAAGCGGGTCTTGTCCGGCGCATTGTCGGTCACTTTGACGGCGGCGGCATATAGGAGCGTGCGGGCGGCTTGCAGCTCGGTTTCCATGTCGGCCAGCATGAACTGGGTATTCTGGAAGTCGGCGATGGATTGGCCGAATTGCTTGCGGTCCTTGGTATATTGCACCGCTTCGTCGATGCAGCGCTGCGCGCCGCCGAGCGAACAGGCACCGATATTGAGGCGGCCGCCGTCGAGGCCCGCCATGGCGATGGCGAAGCCTGACCCTCGCTACCCACGAGATTGGCGACGGGGACGCGGACGGCGTCGAAATTGACCTGCGCGGTGGGTTGGCTGTGCCAGCCGAGCTTGCGTTCCTGCGCGCCGAAGCTGACGCCGGGCATGTCCTTGTCGATGACGAGGCAGCTAATGCCCTTTGGCCCTTCCTGGCCCGTGCGGACCATGACGAGATAGACTTCATTCTCGCCGCCGCCGGAGATGAATTGCTTGGAGCCGGTGACGACATAATGGTCGCCATCCTTCACTGCCTTGGTCTTGAGGCTGGCGGCGTCCGATCCTGCGCCCGCTTCGGTCAGGCAATAGCTGGCGATGCGGGCCATGGGGAGGAGGTCGGGGAGATAGGCGGCCTTCAGCGCGTCGCTGCCATAGCTGTCGATCATCCAGGCGGCCATATTGTGGATCGAGATGAAGGCGCTGGTGGAGGGGCAGCCATAGGCCATGGCTTCCATGATGAGCGCGGCTTCGAGGCGGCCAAGGCCGATGCCGCCCGAGCTTTCAGAGACGTAGATGCCGCCGAAACCCAGTTCCGCCGCGGCGCGGATCGTGTCGCGGGGGAAGATATGGTGTTCGTCCCACTCGGCCGCGTGCGGGGTGATCGCGTCGGCGGTGAAGCGGCGCGCGAGTTCCTGGATTTCGCGTTGGTCGTCGGTGAGGTCGAATTGGGTCATGATGGCTTGTCCATACTGTATTTTCCGTCATGCTGACGAAAGTCAGCATCCATTAGCGCGGCCTCGGAATGGAACGTCAACCTTGCGTCTATCTGTTGAGCAGCGGTCGGCATGCCACAATCTATATCGGCGTCACATCTGATTTGATGGGTAGGTTGCACCAACATCGCACCGGCGCGGTGCCCGGCTTCACATCGCGCTATAATGTGAAGCGGCTGGTTCATTATGAAATGGCCGAGACGATGGAGGCGGCGATCCTGCGCGAAAAGCAATTGAAGGCATGGAAGAGGGAGTGGAAGGTCGCGCTCATCGAGAGGGATAATCCGTTCTGGGAAGATCGGGCTGTCATACTGGGCTTTCCGCCTTTGACGTAGCGCCAATGGATCCTGACTTTCGTCAGGATGACGAGGGAGAGGTGGTGCCTCTCCCCCAACCCATCACCCCATGGTCGGGATGACGAAGGCGTTGGCGGCGTCGCCTACTCCGCCGTCGGGCCAGCGTTGGGTGATCGTCTTGACCTTGGTCCAGAATTTTACGCCTTCCATGCCGTGCTGGTTGGTGTCGCCGAAGGCCGAGCGTTTCCAGCCGCCGAATGTGTGATAGGCGACGGGGACCGGGATTGGCACGTTGATGCCGACCATGCCGACATCGACGCGGGCGGCGAATTCGCGGGCGGCGTGGCCGTTGCGGGTGAAGATGGCGACGCCATTGCCATATTGATGCTGGCTGGGGAGGGCGACGGCTTCTTCGAAACTGTCGGCGCGGACCATCTGGAGGACGGGGCCGAAAATCTCTTCCTTATAGGCGCTCATGCCGGTGGTGACATGGTCGAACAAGGTGGGGCCGACGAAGAAGCCTTCCTCATGGCCTTGCAGCGTGAAGCCGCGGCCGTCGACCACCAGCTCGGCGCCTTCGTCGACGCCGGTCTGGATCCAGTTTTCGATCTTCTGCTTGTGCGCGGCGGTGACGACCGGGCCATAATGGGCTTCGGCATCGGTGGAGACGCCGACGCGCAGGGCTTCGATCGCGGGGATGAGTTTTTCACGGAGCGCAATGGCGTCTTTTCGCCTACCGGCACGACGACGGGGAGGGCCATGCAGCGCTCGCCGGCCGAACCGAAGGCCGCGCCGGACAGGTCGTTCACCACCTGGTCGAGATCGGCGTCGGGCATGACGATGCCGTGATTCTTCGCGCCGCCCATCGCCTGGACGCGCTTTCCGGCGGCGACCCCGCGATTATAGACATAATGGGCGATGTCGGACGAGCCGACGAAGCTGACGCCCTTAATGTCCGGGTGGTCGAGGATGGCGTCGACCATTTCCTTGTCGCCCTGAACGACCTGGAGGATGCCGTCGGGCAGGCCCGCTTCGCTGAACAGTTCGGCTAGGCGTACAGGCACCGAGGGGTCACGCTCGGAGGGCTTGAGGATGAAGGCGTTGCCGGTCGCGATGGCGACGCCCGACATCCACAGCGGGATCATGCCGGGGAAGTTGAAGGGCGTGATGCCAGCGCCAATGCCGATCGGCTGGCGGAAGCTGTACACATCGATGCCGGGGCCCGCCCCTTGCGTATATTCGCCCTTGAGGACGTGGGGGATGCCGCAGCAAAATTCGATGACTTCGAGGCCGCGCTGAATATCGCCCTTGGAGTCGGCGATCACCTTGCCATGTTCGGAGCTGAGCAGGTGGGCCAGCTCTGTCATGTTCGCTTCGACCAGCGCCTTGAAATTGAACATGACGCGGGCGCGGCGTTGCGGGTTGACGGCGGCCCAGGCGGGCTGCGCCTTCTTGGCGGCGGCGACAGCGAGGTCGAGCAGGGCGGCATCGCCCAGCGCCACGCGGGCCTGGACGCCGCCATTATTGGGATCGAACACGTCGCTATAGCGTGTCGCTGGCGCGTCATGGGTGAAGGCGAGCTTGTGCGAAATCTCACGCATGGAAGGCATCCTCTCAAATTGTTGCCGCCTTCTAGGCTTCTTGCGTTATTGCAAGCAATGGGGAAGTTATGCATGGGTAGCCTGCAATTTTGCAGGGTTGGGGCGGCATGTTCGATTGGGATGACCTGCGGGTATTTCTGGCGGTGGCGCGGGCGCGCAAGGTGGCCCCGGCGGCGCGCGCGCTGGGGATCGACGCGACGACGATCGCGCGGCGGCTGGCGCGGTTGGAGAAGGCGCTGGATGCCGAACTGTTCGAAATGGGTGCGGGCGAGCGCAGCCTGACGGCGCGGGGGCAGGAGTTGCTGGGCCATGCCGAGGCGGCCGAGAGCGCGGCGCTGGCGGCGGTCGAGGAGATGCGCGGGCAGGAGCGCAAGCTGGCCGGGCAAGTGCGGCTATCGGTGGCGGAAGGGTTCGGCACCTGGGTTTTGGCACCGGGGATGGGCGATTTCAACCGGCGGCATCCGGGCATCAGGCTGGACCTGATCACGGCATCGGGTTTCCTCAATCCGTCCAAGCGCGAGGCGGATATGGCGGTGATGCTGGCGCGGCCGCAGCGAGGGCGGTTGATGGTGCGGCGGCTGGGGGATTATCGGCTGCATCTTTATGCCGCGCCCGACTATCTGGCGCGGGCGGGGCGGCCGGAGACGCCCGCTGACCTGCGCGGGCATACGCTGATCGGCTATGTGCCCGAGTTCATCTTTTCGCCGGAGCTGGATTATCTGGACGAGGTGGAGGCGGGGCTGGAAGCGCATCTGCGGTCGACCAGCATCATCATGCAGCAGCGGATGATCGCGGAAGGGGCGGGGATCGGCGTGTTGCCGGACTTTATCGGGCGGCGTGACGCGGGGTTGGTGCCATTGATGGCCGAGCGGGTGGAGATTATACGCAGCTTCTGGCTGGTGATGCATGGCGACCTGCGCAAGCTGGCGCGGATCGCGGCGGTGGCCGATTGGCTGCAAGAACGCATCGATACGCTTTCTGGTTACCGCGACTTCCGAGCCGCCGGGTGATGCCACCCGGCTCGAAATCGCTCATAAAGCCAATCGACGGAACGGCTCCGGCTCGCTAAGGGAGTCGCGATGGATAGAGAGCGGTCGTATTTCGCCCATGCAGCATAAGCCCAAGCGCAGCCGGGCAATCGCTTTGCCGAGCGGGGAATTTCGCGCCCGCGCCACCGAATATCTCGATTTCCTGGCCGCCTGGGTCCAGAAGCCGCGCCAGACCGCGTCGGTCGTGCCGTCCAGCCGCTATCTCGCGCGGTTGATGGTGGCGCAGATCGATCCGACCGATGGCCGGGTGCTGGAACTGGGCGGGGGCACGGGCGTGTTCACGCGCGCCATTCTGAAGACTGGCCTGCCGCCCGAAAAGCTGGAGGTGGTGGAGATCAACCCCGCCTTTGCCCGCGGGTTGCGGCGGCATTTTCCGCAGGTATCGGTGCTGGAAACCCCGGCGCAGATCGTGTCGACCGCGACGGCGGGCGAGCCGGGCGATTATCAGGTGGTGGTGAGCGGGCTGCCGCTGCTGGCGATGGACCGCTATATGCATCACGACATATTGTCCGAATCCTTCCGCATGTTGCAGCCGGGGGGCAGCTTCGTGCAGTTCACCTATTCGATGCGGCACCCGGTTAACCGCGAGGTGATCGAGGCGCTGGGGCTGGATGTCGTGCGGGTCGGCCAGACGGTGCGGAATTTTCCGCCCGCGACGGTCTTTCGGTTCACGCGACGGGGTGAATAGGTTGCGTTTGGCAATCGGCCCCCTATCTTTGCCGCAACGCAATAAGGGGCATAGCCATCCATGGCATCCATCATCGAGATCGAAGGCCTGACCAAACGCTATGCGTCGGGGTTTGAGGCGCTTAAGGGCGTTGACCTGACCATCGAGGAAGGCGAGATTTTCGCGCTGCTGGGGCCGAATGGCGCGGGCAAGACGACGATGATCTCGATCATTTGCGGCATTGCGCGGGCGACGGGCGGCAGCGTCAAAGTGGCGGGGCATGACATTGTCCGCGACTATCGCGGGGCGCGGTCGGCGATCGGGCTGGTTCCGCAGGAATTGTCCACCGACCAGTTCGAGCGGGTGATCGATACGGTGACGTTCAGCCGGGGGCTGTTCGGCAAGCCGCGCAATCCCGCCCATATTGAAAAAGTGCTGCGCGAGCTGTCGCTATGGGACAAGCGGAACAGCAAGATCTTGGAATTGTCGGGCGGCATGAAGCGCCGGGTGATGATCGCCAAGGCGCTGAGCCATGAGCCGCGCGTGCTGTTCCTGGACGAGCCGACCGCTGGCGTGGACGTGGAGTTGCGCCGCGACATGTGGACGCTGATCGGCGAATTGCGCGAGACCGGCGTCACCATCATCCTGACCACCCATTATATCGAGGAGGCCGAGGAAATGGCCGACCGGGTGGGGGTGATCAACCGGGGCGAGTTGATGCTGGTCGAGGACAAGGTCGCGCTGATGAAGAAGCTGGGCAAGAAGACGCTGAGCGTCGTGCTGGCCGAGCCGCTGGGGACTGTCCCCGCCGAATTGGCGGAGTGGGACGTGACGCTGAAGGATGATGGCCATGAGATCGAATATATTTTCGATACGCAGGCGGAGCGGACCGGCGTGTCGTCGCTGCTGCGGCGGCTGGGCGACCTCGGCATCGCGTATAAGGATCTGAATACGCGGCAGAGCAGCCTGGAGGATATTTTCGTGAGCCTGGTTCATCAGGAGAAGGCGGCGTGATGCTCCAGAATTTGCGTGCCATCGCGGCGATCTATCTGTTCGAATTGCACCGGTTCCGGCGCACGCTGATGACGGGCCTGTTGGTGCCGGTGATCACGACATCGCTCTATTTCGTGGTGTTTGGCGGCGCGATCGGATCGCGGATGACGGAGGTGGACGGCATTCCCTATGCCGCCTTCATCGTGCCTGGCCTCATCATGATGTCGATGTTCACCGAGAGCATCTTCAACGCGAGTTTCGGCATCTATATGCCCAAATTCACCGGCACCATTTATGAACTGCTGTCGGCCCCGGTGTCGGCGACCGAGACGATCATCGCCTATGTCGGCGCGGCGGCGACCAAGTCGCTGATCGTGGGCAGCATCATCTTCCTGACCGCGCATCTGTTCGTCGATGTGCAGGTGGCGCATCCCTTTGCGATGGCCGGGTTCATGGTGTTGATCGCGATCAGCTTCTGCCTGTTCGGCTTCATTCTGGGCGTATGGGCGCAGAGTTTCGAGCAGTTGCAGGTGATCCCGATGCTGCTGATCATGCCGATGACGTTTCTGGGCGGGGCTTTTTACTCGGTCCAGATGCTGGCCGAGCCGTGGCGCACGATCACCTTCTTCAACCCGATCGTCTATCTGATCTCCGGCTTTCGCTGGACCTTCTTTGGCAAGGGCGATGTCGGGATCGAGTTCAGCCTGATCTTCGTCGCGGGGATGCTGGCCTTGTGTATCGCCATCATCGCCTGGATGTTCAGGACGGGGTATCGTTTGAAGAAGTGAGGCGGCCGGAACGGTCGCCGATGCCGACTGAGCGAAGAGAAGGACTTCGACTTCGCTCAGCCTGGCCCTTCGACAGGCTCAGGGCGAACGGGGTTGAGATGGCAAAGCCGCCGATCAGGCGGCGGCGCTTTCCGGGGCTACGGCGAACAGGGTGACGTTGCGATATTTGTCGTCATTCTGGTCGTAGAGGCCGTGCATCGCTTCGAACGGGTCTTCCAGCACCTTGAGGTCGGACAGGCCGACCAGCTTGAACGTGCCGAGCTTGAGTTCGCGCGGCGGCGTACCGTCGCGATCGACGGTTACCGCGTCGATGAACAGCTCGTCATGGCGCGTGTAGAGGATGTGGGGAGCCAGGGTGACGACCATTTTATTATAGGTCACCTTCAGGCACTTCTGGAGCGCGATCGCTTCAAAAATCTCGGTCGGGGCTTGCATGATGTCCGATTCATGACCGATTTTACCGATTCTTTCAATTGCTTTGTGCGCCGCACCATGGGCGCGCGACGCAATCAGGCCGGAACGAGGCCCAGCCGATCGCGCAGGCTCCAGCGGACGACCAGCATTATCGCGACCACGCCGAGGCCACTGGCCAGCCCCAGCCAGATGCCGATGCCCTCCATGCCCAGCGGAAAGGCGAGCAGGCTGCCGACACCGATACCCACCACCCAATAGCCGATGAGCGCGAAGATCATGGGGATGGTCGTGTCCTGCAACCCGCGCAAGACGCCCGCGCCGACCGCTTGCGCGGCGTCCACAAGCTGGAACAGGGCGGCGATGGCGAGAAAGCTGACGGCGAGGCTGATCGTCCGGGCATTGGCCGGATCCTGGAGGTCGAGGAAGACGGACACCAGGGTGCGGGGCATCAGGATGAGCGCAGCGGCGGCGGTGGCGGCAAAGCCGGTGCCCAGGATCAGCGCCAGCCAGCCAGCGCGACCGATCCCCGCGCGATCATGCCGCCCATGGGCAATGCCGACGCGCACCGTGGCGGCCTGGCCTATGCCCATCGGCACCATGAACACCAGCGCCGCAATCTGAATCGCGACCGCATGGGCGGCGAGGGAATCGCGGTCGATCAACCCCATGAGCAGGGCCGAGGCGTTGAATACCGTGGTTTCGAAGCCGAGCGTGATCGCGATCGGCAGGCCGAGCGCCCACACTTGCCGCTGGCGCTCGCGATCGCGGGTCCAGAAGCCACCCATGATGCGATAGCGGCGGAAACGCCGGTCGATCAGGATGACGGCGAGCAGGCCGAAGAAGAGGAAGGCGGAGGATAATGTGCTGGCCAGCCCGGCACCGAACAGGCCAAGTGGCGGAAAGCCCAAATGGCCGAAGATCAACGCCCAACCGATCAGCAGGTTGAAGGGCAGCGCGCCCAGCATGATGAGCAAACCCCAGATCGGCCGTTCGAGCGCGGCAATGAAGGTCCGCAGGGTGGTGAAGCCCAGGAAGGGGAGCAGCGCCCATTGCATGCCGTGCATCAATCGTCCGGCATCGCGGGACAGGTCGGCATCCTGGCCCATGGCGAGCAATATCGGCTCGCACTGCCACAGGATCACCCAGGCGGGGAGGACGAAGAAAAGGGCGGCGCGCAGCGTCTGTTGCACGGTGCGGCGGACGTCGCGCACCGAATGGCGGCGACGTCCGCGCTCGCTGGCGATCAGGGGCGACGCGGCGGTGACGAGGCCCATGCCGAACAGCAGGAAGGCGTGGAACAGGTTGATGGCGAGCGCACCCGCCGCGACGGCCTCCGCACCCAGGCGGCCGAGCAGCAGCAGGTCCGTCGCGGCGATGGCCGACCAGGCGATATTGCCCGCGATCATCGGCAGCGCGAGGGCAATGAGGGCGCTCGCCTCTATGCGCCAGGGGGAGGGGTGGGTCACGGCATGGTCCAGAAGATCGGATAGGGGCTCCTGCTTGCGCAGGAGCCCAGACCGTTGGCTTAGTGCTTTTTCTTGAACAGATGCAGCACGGCGACGATGATGGCGCCGATTATGAGGCCGACAATGCCTGCGCCGATCGCATTGACCACCCAGTCGACCACCGGGCCGATGGCGGGGAGAGCCTGCGCCGCGCCCTCCGCCAAATGATGGATCATGTCGGGAATCAGGTCGAGATGATATTCGTGCAGGCCGTGGACGATGAGGCCACCGCCGACCCAGAGCATCGCGGCGGTGCCGACGACGCTCAATATCTTCATCAGGATCGGCATCGCCTTGACGAGGCCACGGCCGATCGCGCGCGTGATGGTGGAAGCGCGTTGGGCCAGGTTAAGGCCGATATCGTCCATCTTCACGATCAGGCCGACGACGCCATAGACGCCCGCCGTGATCGCGATCGCGACCACGAACAGGACGATCGCCTGTTCCCAAATGGGCTTGTCCGCCACCGTGCCCAGCGAGATCGCCATGATTTCGCCCGACAGAATGAAGTCGGTGCGGATGGCGCTCGATACTTTCTGGTTTTCGAGTTCGGTGGAATCGAGCGTTGCCAGCGCCTCTTCAGCGAGGTCATGGCCGCCGTGCAGCGCCTCAAGGAGTTTCTCGGCGGCTTCGAAACAGAGGAACGCGCCGCCCATCATCAGCAGCGGCGGAAGCAACCAGGGCGCAAAGGCGGCGATGAGCAGCGCAGCGGGCAGCAGGAAGAGCAGTTTGTTGCGGACCGACCCCTTGGCGATTTTCCAGATGATCGGCAATTCCCGCTCGGCCGCCAGCCCCATCACATAATTGGGGGTAACGGCGGCGTCGTCGATCACCACGCCCGCCGCCTTCGTTCCTGCCTTGCCAGCAGCGGCGGCGACGTCGTCGAGCGAAGTCGCAGCAAGTTTGGCAATGCCCGCGACATCGTCGAGCAGCGCAATCAGACCCGAAGGCATGGACGGTTATTCCCCTGTTCTGGGCGGTAATCGGCCGCCCCTCGCGCGCGCTTCTTAGAGGGCGCGTGGCGGGGGAGCAATGGAGCGTTTGGTTCAGTAATTGCCCGGTGGGTCGCTGGCGGGAAAGCTCTCGTCCGATTGTTCGTCGACCTTGTCCCAATCCGCTTGCGCAATACCCTCTTGCGGCCCGGCGTCGCGCACGATTCCCGAAGACCCTATGGCACCGCGATCGTCGGGCGTTTTGCCGTCGCCCATCCATTCGCGCCAGCCTTTGAGCGCCATCGCGCCCAGGCCGGTGACGATGGCCAGTTTGATCAGCCCCTTCATGATTGCTTCTCCCGCTCGTGATGAATGTGAACCCAGTCGGCCGGGTCATGGCCGATCGTTTCGGATGTCAGCCGGATTTCCCCTTCCTCGTCCGATCCGCCCGAATCGTGTTCGTTCGCGGCGGCAGGCGCGACAGTCCAACGCTGGCGCAGGGCCGCGTCAACCATCGCTTCCCAGATCGCGGTATCGCCCACGTCGCGCATGGCGTCGTCGGGCTCCTTCATCAGGGCGAGGATGCAAGCCGCGTCCTCAACCCGGGCCTGCCAGTTGTCAGGCGCATCCATGGCGAGATGGCGGGCGAGTTTTTCGATCAAAGCGCGGTTTTTCATGATGGCGCAACGCGCCGTGCGGGGCGGCGTTCCGTGGCGTCAGGACGCGACCTTGCGCACCGGCTTACGACGGCGGGCCAGGAAGAAGCGCAGCATTGCGCGCGAGGCGTCGGGGCCGGCGGGGTCGGTGTAGGAACCCACGCGCGCACCGCCCGACCAGGCATGGCTGCTGCCGTGGATGGTCCAGTTTTCGAGCATGACGTCGCCCTTCCCATCGCGATGTTCGGTGCGGGTGAAGGCGCGCCCGCCCTCTGACATGCCCTGTTCCGACCGGCTGACCAGCGGGCCGTGGGTCGACCGTTCGAGCAGCGACCGGAAGCCGTCCGCGTTTGAGGGGTGGACGACGGTGTCGGCGTCGCCGTGGAAGACGATGGTCGGACGGGGCCGGGGCGTGCGGCCGGTCGGCGCTTCGCTCGTCGGGCGTCCGCGCATCGCTGCCAAAGCGCCGCTGACGGTGCTGACATCGCCACGGGTCAGCGCGGAATGGATGCCGACCGCGACGAACAGTTCGGGATAGGCTTGGCCGATGATCGCGGCAGCGACGCCGCCCGCCGATATGCCCGCGATGTAGACCCGCGTGGGATCGGCGCGGGACAGTGCGATGGCGTGGCGGGTGAGCCCGGCGATCAGCGCCGGTTCGCCCTTGCCGCGCAACTGGTCGCCGGGCCGATGCCAGTTCCAGCAACGCGCCATATTGGCCGACCGCGATTGTTCGGGATAGAGCATGATGACGCCGCGTTCGTCGGCAAGCTGATTCATGCCGGTGCCGGTCGCGAAATCGCCCGCCGATTGCGAGCAGCCATGCAGCATGACGACAATCGGCATGCGGCGGCGCGCGGAGCCGGTGGGCGTGTAGAGCTTGTAGCGGATCGCGCCATGCTTGCTCTCGAACAGGCCGTCGGTGAAGCTGCCGGGCAGGGGGCGAGCGGCCGGGGCTGGCTTGGCGATCCGCTTGGCGGCGGGCTTGCGGGTCGGCACCTTTATCTTGGGCTTGGGTTTGGGCTTGGCAGGGGTGGTCAACACGCCATGCATAGCCAGCGCAGCCGACATCGGACGGCCCCTCTGCATCAGTCTTGCGGCCTTCATTGCCGACGCGAACGGATTTCTCATGCGACATACCTTGCTGGCGGGGGGCTGTAGGCCAACCTAGATGCAAGCCAGAACAGGGTAACGGGCCGCGCACCGGTTCGATCCCGCAGTGCAGCATTTACTTGGGTGCCAAGGGCCAACCCGTTGGTGTGTGCCAACAAAAAAGCCGCCCGTTGCGGGGCGGCTTTCTCGTTCGATCAAAAGCGAAGGCTCAGGCCTCTTCGGCCGGGGCTTCGTCTTCAGCCTTGTCCATGGCGATTTCGCCTGGCTCAGCATTGGGATCATAGTCTTCGGTGAAGCCGCTCTCGTCCTTTTCGAACAGATCGGCCATCACGTCCACGCCTTGCGACTGGAGATCGGCTTCTTCCGGCGAGCGGGCGACGTTGACTTGGATGGTGGTCACGACTTCGGGGTGCAGCGCAACCTTGACGTCGAACACGCCCAGCGTCTTGATCGGGCGTTCCAGCACGATCATCGACTTGGTCACGTTGGTGATGTCCTGCGCGCTGAGTGCTTCGAGGATGTCGCGAACCGCAACCGAACCATAGAGCGCACCAGCGTTGGACGACTGGCGGATCAGGACGATCTGGGTACCGTTGACACCATCGGCCGCGGCTTCCGCGTCGGCACGACGGGCAGCGTTGTCGGCTTCGATCCGGGCGCGGTTGGCCTCGAACACCTTTTTATTGGCGTTGTTGGAGCGCAGCGCCTTCTTGTTCGGCAACAGGAAGTTACGGGCGTAGCCGTCCTTGACGGTCACGACGTCGCCGATGGCGCCGAGCTTCTCGATGCGTTCGAGCAGAATGATTTCCATGGGGCTTACTCCCTTACTTCACGATGTAGGGCAGCAGGCCCAGATGACGGGCGCGCTTGATGGCCTGAGACAGTTCGCGCTGCTTCTTGGCCGAAACGGCCGTGATGCGGCTGGGGACGATCTTGCCGCGTTCGGACACGAAGCCCTGCAGCAGACGAACATCCTTATAATCGATCTTCGGCGCATCCTTGGCGGCGAAGGGGCAGCTCTTGCGGCGGCGGAAAAATGGGCGTGCCATGGTTCAGGTCTCCTTATTCGCCAGCGGTTTCGTCGCGGTCGCGGCGCGGGCCACGATCACCACGGTCTTCGCGCGGGCCACGATCGCCCCGGTCGCCACGATCACCGCGGGGACCGCGATCACCACGTTCCGAACGCTCCTGCTTGCGCATCATGACCGACGGGCCACCTTCCAGCTCATCGACCTTGACGGTCATGTAGCGGATGATGTCTTCGTTGATCTGGGTCTGGCGCTCCAGTTCCGCGATCACATTGCCGGGCGCGTCGATGTTCAGCATGACGTAGTGCGCCTTGCGGTTCTTCGCGATCTTGTAGGCGAGCGAACGCAGGCCCCAGGTCTCGACCTTGGTAACCTTGCCTTCATTCTCTTCGACGATCTTGGTGGCGATTTCCGCCAGCGCGTCCACCTGCGCCTGTGCCAGATCCTGGCGCGCAAGGAACACATGCTCGTACAGAGCCATGATAATGCCTTTTCTGTTGGCCGATTGCTGACGCGCACCCCATGTGCAGCGCCCCTCCGGCTGTCGTCTCGTTCCGTATCTTCGCACTAGAGCGAGTCACCCCGGTCCGTCGCGAAGGCGGGCCTATGGCGGAAATGCGGGGGAAAGGCAAGGATGGAGTTCTTGGCGGTTCCGTGCGGCCCCTAGCTTGTCGAAGCCCTATCCTTTCTTCTATCCGTGATCCAAAGAAGAACAGCACTTCGACAGGCTCAGTGCGAACGGTTGAGAGGGTTGGCCTATGGCAGTCGGCATTGCGGCACTATCACTGATCCTGCTGATGATCGCGGCCTATCGGGGGATGAGCGTCATCATCATGGCACCGTTGCTGGCGATGCTGGCAGTGTTCCTGACTGATCCGGCCGCCGTGCCTGCCGCCTTTTCCGGCCTGTTCATGGAAAAGGTGGCGAGTTTCCTGAAACTCTATTTTCCGGTGTTCCTGCTCGGCGCGCTGTTCGGCAAGCTGGTCGAGATTTCGGGTTTTTCCCGCGCGATCGTGACGGCGGTGATCGGCGTGGTGGGCGCGGGGCGGGCGATCCCGGCGATTATGCTGGTGACGGCGCTGCTGACCTATGGCGGCGTGTCGGTGTTCGTTGCGGTGTTCGCCGTCTATCCTTTCGCCGCGAGATGTTTCGCCGGGCCGACATTCCCAAGCGATTGGTGCCCGCGACCATCGGCCTTGGCGCGATCACCTTCACCATGGATGCGTTGCCCGGCACGCCGCAGATCCAGAATATCATTCCGACGAGCTTCTTTGGCACGACCACCTGGGCTGCGCCGGTGCTGGGGACGATCGGATCGATCTGCATCGCGGCGATGGGGTTGGCCTATCTAGGCTGGCGGCGACGGACGCTGAAGGCGGCGGGCGAGGGCTATGGTGCGCCCGAAACGCTGGTGAACGAACCGGAGCCGGTGGAGGACGCAGCCCCGGTGCATCCGCTGATCGCGCTACTGCCGCTGTTGGTGGTGGGGGTGGGCAATCTGTTGCTGACGATGGCGATACCGCGCTGGGTGAGCGGCGATGTCGTCACCCTGTCGCTGGTGGGGATGGTCGCGCCGGTGGAGGTGCAAGTAGCGCAGGTTTCCGCGCTATGGGCAGTGGAGGGTGCGTTGCTGCTTGGCATCGCGACGATCCTTGTGTTTGCTTTCCGTACCGTGGCCAAGCGCTTTGCCGAAGGGTCGAAGGCGGCGGTGGGTGGCGCTTTGCTGGCGGGGATGAATACGGCGGTCGAATATGGGTTCGGCGCGGTGATCGCCGCCTTGCCTGGTTTCCTGGTGGTCAAGGAAGCGCTCAAGGCGATCCCCAATCCGTTGATCAATGAAGCGATCACCGTGACATCGCTGGCCGGGATCACTGGATCGGCATCGGGTGGCCTGTCGATCGCGCTCGCTGCGATGGCGGACCAGTTCATGCTGGCGGGCGATACGGCGGGCATTCCGCGCGAGGTGTTGCACCGGGTCGCGTCGATGGCGTCGGGGGGCATGGACAGCCTGCCGCACAATGGGGCGGTCATTACCTTGCTGGCGGTGACGGGGCTGACCCATCGACAGGCCTATAAGGATATTTTCGCACTGACGCTCATCAAGACGCTGACGGTCTTTGTCGTGATCGCAGTCTATTATCTGACCGGGCTGGTGTGATCCCCTATCAGGCGACGGGGCGGTGCAGGTCCGCTGATCCCATAAAATGCGCGCGGGTTGAAGGTCCGGCCCGTTCGAGCAGCGCGGCGACCTTGTCCTTCAAGGCATGCGATGGGCGGGCAGGGTCGTCATAAGCCATCGCCCATTGGCCAAATTCGCGTGTGTCGATCGCGCCTTCGCGCAGCTTGACGACGGCGCGGTGACGGGGGTCGCCATAGACGCGGGTGAAAATACGTTCCACCGCGTCCTTCGGCCCTTCCAGCACCTGAAGAAAGCGGCGCGAGTTGAACAGGAGGAGGCCCGTCACGTCATCCCGCTGGTTATTCGCGGCAGATTGCCGCGCGATTGCGGCGCATTCCTGCGGGGTAACCGTATCGACGACGGTGCTGATATACATGATTTGATGCAGTGACATGGACGTTCCCGGTTCGGCCCTGCGCCTGTTATAAGGGAAAATCCCTTAATATGCGGTGTTTAACCTGGATCAGACACGAAGATGCCCCAGGGGGAGAGAATCCCTAGGGCATCCGTGCGACCCTCCGGCTGGTGGGCGGCATCTGGGTTAGCGGATCGCGCCGCCGATGACTGCGCTGATGATGCCGCTGGTGAGGGCGATCAGCACCGCGTCGTTGCCGGACTGGACCCACTGATAGCCACGCGGCGGGGCGTTCAGGCGATAGCCGCTATAGTTGTTGATCACCCGATAGTTGGTCGCCTGGCGACGGTCGAAGCGCTGACCCTTGGCCCAGCGATGATTGGCCACCGCGTTGCGGTTCGGGCGATAGGCGTTGCCGCGATAGACGACATTGCCATTGTTGCGCACCCCGGGCTTGTTCACGACGGTCTTCTGCTTAACCACTGTGCGGCCGTTGGGCTTTTGCTTCACGACCGTGCGGGTCTGTTCCTGGCGGTGCTGCGCGCCGTAGCTTTGTGCCTGGGCCTGCGCGCTGATGAGGGGGCTGGCGACCAGGGTGGTGGTGGCCAGGGCCATGATGATCTTCTTGAACATGTGCTTGCTCCTTTGCCTGTGTTTCGGGCGCCTCTGCGGCGTCGAAGACAGAGATAGGCCCCGCTTGTCGCGCGGGTGTGCCGAGAAGGGGCAAAGAGTGTCGGAAATTGTATCAAGGGGGTGTTTGGGCTGAATGGCCGTTCAGGAAGGGCAGGATTTCAGGGGTTTGAGTGCTAGATGGATAGCCGGACACCCCTCCGTCTGGCTGCGCCAGCCACCTCCCCCGCTGGGGGAGGATGATCGGATTTCCTATTCGTGCCGGAGGGCGTCGATGGGGTTGAGGGCTGCTGCGCGCCGGGCCGGGAAATAGCCGAACACGACGCCGATCGCGGCCGAGAAGACAAAGGCGATCAGGTTGACCTTGATGTCGAAGAGGAAGGGCACCTGCATCAGCGGGGCGATGGCGGCGGTTGCGGCCAGCGCCAGCAACAGCCCGATCAGGCCGCCAAGGCAGGACAGCACGATCGCCTCGACCAGGAATTGCATCAGCACTTCGCGTGCGACCGCACCGATGGCGAGGCGGATGCCGATTTCGCGGGTGCGTTCGGTCACCGACACCAGCATGATGTTCATGATGCCGATGCCGCCGACCAGCAGCGAGATGGCGGCCACCGCGCCGACGATCTGGGTCAGGATGGTGGTGGTGCCGGTCAGCGTGTCGCTGATCTGCTTGGTGTCGAAGACGTTGAAATTGTCTTCGGACCCGGCTTTGATCTTGCGCCGTTCGCGCATCAGTTCTTCCAGGCTCGTCTGCACGGTGCTGGTGTCATAGGCGTCGTCCACCGCGACCATGATCTGGCTGATGTCGCGATCGCCGGTGAAGCGGCGCTGGACGAATTTGATCGGCATGACGACGACATCGTCCTGATCGCCAAAGCCGCCCTGGCCGCGCGTCTTGAGCGCGCCGATCACCTGACAGGAAACGCCCTTGATCCGCATCCGCTTGCCCACCGGGTCCGCGCCCTGGAACAGGTTGGTGCGCACGGTATTGCCGATGATGCAGACCGGACGCCCGGCCTCTTCCTCTTCGGGCAGGAACAGGCGGCCGACGTCGGTGGTCCATTGCTGCACCTCGGAATAGGCCGATGTCGTACCATAGACGGTGGTGGACCAGTTATTGCCTTCATAGATGGCGGTGCCGCTCGATTGCACCAGCGGCGCGACGGCGCGCACGCCGGTCAACTGATTCTGAATGGCGGTGAGGTCGGCGGGCTTGAAGTCGGGCGGGCGCGGGCCGCCGCCGCCGCGACCAAAGCCCTGGCCCGGCCGCAATTGCAGGACATTGGCCCCGAGCGAGCTGATCTGCTCACGCACGGCGGCGGTCGCGCCATTGCCGAGCGTGACCATGGTGACGACCGCGGCGACGCCGATGATGATGCCGAGCGTGGTGAGGAAGCTGCGCAGCTTGTGGCGATTGATCGCGCGGAAGGCGAGGGTGATGGTGGTGCCTAACATGGCAGATAAAATCCAAAACCCGTTCGGGCTGAGCCTGTCGAAGCCCTCGACCGAGCGCAGCGAGGTGTCTTCGCTCCGCTCAGACGACCCCTTCGACTTCGCTCCGCTCAGACGACCCCTTCGACTTCGCTCAGGGCGAACGGAAGTTGCGTTGATGCTCACGCCGTCACCTCATTGTCGATGCGTTCGACCAGGCCGTCCTTGAAATGGACGATGGTTCGCGCGAAGGCGGCCATGTCGGGTTCGTGGGTGACCATCAGCACGGTGATGCCGCTGTTCTGATTGAGATCGGTCAGCAATTCCATGATTTCCACCGATCGTTCCGAATCGAGATTGCCGGTCGGCTCGTCGGCCAGCAGCACGTCGGGGCTGGTGACGATGGCGCGGGCGATGGCGACGCGTTGTTGCTGGCCGCCCGACAGTTCGGCGGGGGTATGGTCCCACCATTCCTTGAGGCCGACCTTGTCGAGCGCGGCCATGCCAAGATCATAGCGCGTCTTCTTGTCCTCGCCGCGATAGATGAGCGGCAGTTCCACATTTTCGAGCGCAGTGGTGCGGGACAGGAGGTTGAAGCCCTGGAACACGAAACCAAGATAGCGGCGGCGCAGCAAGGCGCGCTGGTCGCGGTCGAGCGTTTCGACATGGTGCCCCTTGAACAGGAAAGTGCCCGCCGATGGCACGTCGAGGCAGCCCAGGATGTTCATCGTCGTCGATTTGCCGGAGCCGGACGGCCCCATCACCGCGACGAAATCCCCCTGTTCGATGTCGAGGTCGATGCCCTTCAAGGCCTGAAAGGCGGTCGGGCCTTCGCCATAGACTTTGGTGACCCCGCGCAGCGAGATGATCGGTTCGATCGCCATGCGCTTTACGTCCCGCTCGGTCGGCCAGTGCCGCGCGTTTCGGTGGAGGCGACCGGGGCGGTTTCGGGGGCCTTGTCGCCTGAATTGCCGAGCGAGCCGACGCTGGCGGGCCTGCCGTCCGTTGCTGGATTGCGTTGGCGATCGGGGGCCTTGGCGTCGGTCGCAGCGGGGCGCTGGTCTTCGGCCGGGGCTTCCTGGCCCGCAGCCAATTGACCGGTGATGAGGCGCATCCCTTCCTTGATCTCGCCGCCGGTGATGGCCGTGCGCGATCCGTCGCTCGCGCCGATGGTGACTTGCACCGCCTTGGGATTGCCGTCTTCGCCCAGCACATAGACGGTCTGGCTGCTGCCTGCGCCGAAATTGACCTGGCGCGCATTGCCGCCGCGCCGCATCCGGCCGGGACCGGGCAGGACGCTGGTGATGCCGCCGCCCTTCGCGCCGGCGCTGGGCTTGAAGCGCAGGGCGCTGTTGGGGATGAGCAGCACATCGCGCAATTCCTGCGTCACGATATCGGCGGTCGCGGTCATGCCGGGGCGCAGCGTTTCATCTTCGTTATTCACCGTAAGAACGGCGGTGTAGGCGACCACGGTGCCGGTCGTGCTGGTCGTGGTGGTAGAGGATGAAGAGGTGCTGCTGGCGTTCGAACCGACATTCACGCGGGACACGGTCGCGGGGAAAGTGCGGCCGGGGAAAGCATCAACCGCGAAGGTCGCGCTCTGGCCATCCTTGACCTGGCCGACATCGGCTTCATCGACCGACACCTCGACCTCCATCTGGGTCAGGTCTTCGGCGATGGTGAACAGCACCGGCGCATTGAACGAGGCCGCGACGGTCTGGCCCGGTTCGATATCGCGTGAAAGGACGACGCCTGTTACCGGCGAGACGATCTGCGCGATCGACAGATTGGTTTGGGCGGACGAGAGCTGGGCGCGGGACACATCGACCTGCGCCTGGGCCGATCGCAGGCTGGCTACTGCGCCCTCATAATTGGCGCGGGCCGTGTCGATTTCCGTTTTGGCGGGCACCTTGCCGCCCGACAATTGATAGACGTTGAGCTGGCGGTCGAGCGTTGCCTTGGCGAGCGCGACCTGGGCCTGTGCCTGCGCGACGCTGGCCTGGGAGGCCGAGACTTGCGAGCGGTTCTGGTTCACGGAATCGACCAGACGACGGGTGTCGAGTTCGGCTAGCCGCTGGCCGCGCGTGACGCGGTCATTGACGTCGACATAGACGGCGGTGATCTTGCCCGATTGTTCGGAGCCCACATCGACCTGATTGACGGGCTTGAGGTTGCCGGTCGCGGAGACCGCCACGGTTAGGTCGCCCTTGCGCACTTCGCGGGTCGCGTAATTGGGTTTGTCGTCGCCGGAAAAACATTGCGACACGAGCAATATGACGATCAGCAGCGCGACGCCGATGCCGCCCCGGATCGCCCATTTGCGCCACGGCTTGGCGGGCTTGGCGCCCAGAAATTCGTCGAGGGCCGGATCGGTGGTCACGTCATTGCTCATGATTTTTGCTCATCGATGGGGCGGTTGTCCATGCTCTGCCAACCGCCGCCCAGCGCATCATAGAGCCGGGCGATGGCGAGAATTTCGTCCGAACGGGCGGTAGCGAGGCTGTTGCGGGCGTTCAAAAGGGTGGTTTCGGTATTCGACAGAATCTGAAAGTCGATGATGCCGGCCTGATACTGGCTGCGCGCCAGCAGGGCGGCGTTGTTCGACGCATCATAGGCGATGGTGAATTCGGCCTGCCGCGTCCGCGCGCTGGCGAGCGAGGCCATCGCATTCTCGACATCCTCCAGCGCAGTCAGCACGCTCTGCTTGTAGGCGGCGAAAGCGGCGTCGGTCGCGGCCCGTTGCGATCGGACCTGCGAGGCGAGGCGGCCGCCATCGAAGATGACTTGCGACACGTTGGCGAAGACACCGCCGGTGATCAGGCTGAACAGGTCGCTGAACGCGTTGGACGTGGTGCCGAGATTGCCGCTGATCCCAAGCGAGGGATAGAGTTGCGCCTCCGCCACGCCGATCCGCGCGGTCGCGGCGGCCAGCGACCGTTCGGCGCTGCGAATGTCGGGCCGCTGGCGCAGCGTATCGGCCGGGATGCCGATGGCGATCTGCGGTGTGGCGGTGGGGATGGGAGCAGGCGTCTCCAGCGCGCGGGTCGTCTCACCTGGCGCTTGTCCCGTCAGCACCGCGATGCGGTTGAGGCTGCCGCGCAGGTTCGCCTCCTGCTGGGGAATGGACGCGCGGGTTTGCGCCAATTGCGCGCGAGCCTGTTGCTCGTCGAGCGAAGAGACAAGGCCCGCCTGCAAGCGCCAGCCCGCTATGTCGAAATTATCCTGCTGCACCTGCTGCGTTTCGCGGGCGATGCGCAATTGTTCCTGCGCGAGCCGCGCCTGGACATAGTTGGTGACGAGCTCGGAAATGATCGTCATCCGCACCGTCGCCAGGTCGTAGCCGGACGCTGACAGTTCCGCCCGCGCGGCCTCGGCCGATCGGGACAGTTCGCCGAACAGGTCGATCTGCCAACTGGCCGATGTGTTGGCGGAATAGCTGCTCGACCAGTTGCTTGCGCCCGTGCTGATCACGTTGCCGCTGTCATCGACGCGGGTGCCGCCTGCCTGGCTGCGGTAATTTTTGCCGCCATTGCCCGAAGCATTGAGCTGCGGCAGGAAGGCGGCGTTGGTTTGCGCCAGGCTCTCGCGCGCTTGGCGCAGCCGGGCTTGTGCCTGGACGATGTCCAGATTGTTGGCGACGGCCGTATCGATCAGCGCCGATAGCGTCGGATCATTGAGGCGGGTCCACCATTGGGCCAGTTCGGAATCGCCGACGGTCGGCGCTACGCCCTGAAGGTCGGCACCCTGATAATAGGTGGCGGGCACCCCCAGCGAGGTGGCTTGCGGTGGCCGATAGTCCGGGCCGACGGCGCATGCCGACAGGCTGAGCGCCGTCCCGCATATCCCTGCAAAGCGATATCGCACCTTTTCCTTGCACTCCGTCATCGTTAAAGGGGCCGCCACGCGCCAGAGCATCTGGCGGGAAAGCGTGCGCGCCCTGACTGCCGCAGGGTCATGTACGTCTCAATGGCATTTATGTCTCAAAGTGTAACGGCATTGAATATCGGCACTTTTTTTCGCCGATTGGTAGAGGATGGATGATGCGCGCATTTGTATTTCCGGGTCAGGGCAGCCAGTCGGTCGGCATGGGCAAGGCACTGGCCGACGCCAGTCCGGTCGCGCGCGAACTGTTTCAGGAGGTGGACGACGCGCTGTCCTTCAATCTCTTCCGCCTGATGACGCAGGGGCCGGAGGATCAACTGACCCTGACCGAAAATGCGCAGCCGGCGATCATGGCCAATGCCATCGCCACGCTGCGGGTGATGCAGCGCGAGGGCGGCTTTTCGATCGCGCAGAAGGGCGATTTCGTTGCGGGCCACAGCCTGGGCGAATATAGCGCGCTGTGCGCGGCCGAAGCGCTGGACGCTGGCACCACCGCGCGGCTTTTGCGCCTGCGCGGGCAGGCGATGCAGGCGGCGGTGCCGGTGGGCGAAGGGGCCATGGCGGCGCTGTTGGGCGCCGACATCGAAAAGGCGCAGGCCTTGGCCGATGCGGCAGCGCAGGGCGAGGTCTGCGCCGTCGCCAACGACAATGACCCAAGCCAGGTCGTGATTTCGGGCCACAAAGCGGCGATCGACCGCGCCGTGGCGATGGTGAAGGAGCATGGCATCAAGCGCGGCATCTTGCTGCCCGTGTCTGCGCCGTTCCATTGCGAATTGATGCAGCCTGCCGCCGACGCATGGCGCTGGCCTTGGCCGATGTTGCGCTGGTCGCCCCGCTGCTGCCGGTTTACGCCAATGTGCTGGCCGCGCCGATCGCCGCGCCGGACGAGATCAAGTTGCGGCTGGTCGAGCAGGTGACCGGCCGGGTGCGCTGGCGCGAGTCCGTTGCGGCGATGTGGGACGCAGGCGTTACCGAGTTTGTGGAAGTGGGCGGCAAGGTGCTGACCCCGATGATCAAGCGCATCGCCCCTGACGCCACGGTGCGCAGCATCGTGACGATGGACGATATCGAGGCGGCCCTGGGCGCGCTCTGACAAGATTCACTCTTTGCCGGGCGGTGTCCGCAAAAGACCCGTCCCACTTTTCGAGATGACAACAGCCCTTCGATGACAGGAGGGCGAATGGTATGAAAGGCCATCTTCATGTTTGACCTCACAGGAATGACCGCGCTGGTGACGGGCGCTTCGGGCGGGATCGGGTCCGAGATTGCCCGGTCGCTGGCCGCGCAGGGCGCGACGCTGGCGCTGTCGGGCAGCAATGAAGACAAGCTCAAGGCGTTCGCGGCTGAACTGGGCGGGGATCACAAGACGCTGGTGTGCAACCTGTCGGACCCGGCTTCGGTCGATGCGCTGGTACCGCAGGCGGTCGAGGCGCTGGGCGGCAAGCTCGACATATTGGTCAACAATGCCGGCGTGACGCGCGACAATCTGATCCTGCGGATGAAGGATGAGGAATGGTCGACCGTGATCTCGGTCAATCTGGAAGCCGCCTTCCGCCTGTGCCGCGCGGTCGCGAAGCCGATGATGAAGGCGCGCTTTGGGCGCATCATTTCGATCACCTCGGTCGTGGGGGTCACCGGTAATCCCGGTCAGTCCAACTATTGCGCGTCGAAGGCCGGGGTCATCGGCATGTCCAAGTCGCTGGGCCAGGAACTGGCCAGCCGGGGCATCACCGTCAATTGCGTCGCGCCGGGCTTCATCCGATCGGCGATGACCGATGCGCTGAACGACGCGCAGAAGGGCGCGATCCTGCAGAAGATCCCGGTCGGCGATCTGGGCGATGGCGCGGATATCGGCGCGGCCGTGGTGTATCTCGCCAGCCGCGAGGCGGGCTATGTCAACGGCCAGACGCTGCATGTGAATGGCGGCATGGCGATGATTTGAGGCAAAGCGTCTCGGTGACCCTTGTTCCCCGGCTTGCGCCGGGGAACAGAGAAGGGCTGTTCGAGCAGATGTTGCTGCTCCTAAGCCCCCATATCCTCCAGCGCGGTGAAACGTTGCGACCAGAGCGCGCCATAGACCGCCATCCATTGCACCACCGGAGCCAGTCCCTTGGCGCGGGCGCTGTAGAAGGTTTCGCGGCCAGCCTTGCGCGCCGTCACGAGCTTGGCGCGTTTGAGCTTACCCAGGTGGCGCGATACCATCGGTTGGGATACGCCCGCGACCGCGGTCAGCGCATGGACGCTCTGTTCGCCTTCGCGGACGAGATATTCCAGCAGCGCGCGGCGGGTGCCGTCCGACAAGGCCTTGAATTGGGCGTCGATCGTCGCGCCACGCTGGTCTTCGTGTAATTCAGCTGTCATCGGCCAGCCATAACCTTAAGGTTATTAATCGGTCAACCATTCCCGCTGATGGGAGCAGTTGCGGACCGTTAACCAAAAAAACTTTGGGTGGACAAGCGCGTGAGTCTTTTGAGTCACACCGCCCTATCTTGAGTCCCACGCGACTCGCCAGACTCCATATCTTGTGGTTCCCCGCTTCGTTCTCCCCGACATCTGTGTCGTTCCGCATCGGGCAGGCCAAGGTGCCGGGCTTGACGCCGGACTCCCGAGGACTCATCGCTGGCATTCAAGACGAACGGGGGTTTTTACGCATGGGTGTCATGGAGCGGGTCGCACCGGCGCGACGGAAGAAGATGATCGCACCGGTAGAGGTCGCGGCGGCCGAGATTGCGACCGATTGCCTGTTGCGGGGTGACTGCATCGCGCAGATGGCGGCGCTGCCCGACAATTGCATCGACATGATCTTTGCTGATCCGCCCTATAATCTGCAACTGGGTGGCGACCTGTTCCGGCCCGAAGGCGGGCGGGTCGATGCGGTCGATAATGATTGGGACAAGTTCGATACGCTGGGCGCCTATGACCGCTTCACCAAGGCATGGTTGAAACAGGCCCGCCGCATCCTGAAGCCCAATGGCAGCATCTGGGTGATCGGCAGCTATCACAACATCTTCCGCGTCGGCACGGCGTTGCAGGATGAGGCTTCTGGATCCTCAACGATATCATCTGGCGCAAGGCCAACCCGATGCCCAATTTCAAGGGCACGCGCTTTACCAACGCGCATGAGACGCTGATCTGGGCGAGCCAGGGTGAGGACGCCAAATATACGTTCAACTATAAGGCGATGAAGACGCTCAACGACGAGTTGCAGATGCGGTCCGACTGGGTGCTGCCGATCTGCGGCGGGCAGGAGCGGTTGAAGCGCAACGGGACCAAGGCGCATCCGACGCAGAAGCCGGAGTCTCTGCTCTATCGCGTGATGCTGTCCTGCACCAAGCCGGGCGATGTGGTGCTTGATCCTTTCTTTGGGACCGGCACCACTGGCGCGGTGGCCAAGCGGCTGGGACGCAAATGGATCGGCATTGAGCGGGAGGAATCCTATATCGAGGTCGCGCTGGAGCGGATCGAGGCGGCGCTGCCATTGGATGAATCCGCGCTTACCATCATGCAAAGCGCCCAGTCGCAGCCCAAGGTCGCGTTCGGGACGCTGGTCGAAACGGGTTATTTGAAGCCCGGCGCGATCCTGACCGATGCCAAGCGGCGTTGGCAGGCGGTGGTGCGCGCCGATGGGTCGCTGGCGGTGGGGAGCGACACTGGGTCGATCCACAAGATCGGCGCGACGTTGCAGAATGCGCCGAGCTGCAATGGCTGGACTTTCTGGCATCATGAGGCCGAGGGTGGGTTGAAGCCGATCGATACGTTGCGCCAGACCTATTTGCTGGCGAACGAGCCTTAAGCGTGATCCTTGCAAATCCGTTCGGGCTGAGCGAAGTCGAAGCCCTCCGCTGACCGAAGGGAAGCGGCTTCGCTCCGCTCAGCATAGCCCTTCGACTTCGCTCAGGGCGAACGGGATAAATGATGACTCTACCCACTATCCCCCCCCAAGCGCGCCTGTACCTGCGGCCGACATGGTTCGTGCCGTCGCCGATCGGCCTGCCGGACGGGTCGGTGGCGCGGATGGGTAATGGGCTGATCTGGTTCCAGGGCTATGAAGTCAGCGCCTTTGGCGGGCGGGGCCGGGTGGCGCGGGTGATGGTGCCGGTGGCTGGCTTTGCCGATATGATCGCCAGCCTGCCCGATAGGCTGGCGGAGCGGGCGCAGAGGTTGGCCGCCAATATCTCCGCGATGCGCGCGCCGCTGATGCTGGGCGAGCGCACCATCCGTTTCGATGCGCCGCAGGTGATGGCGATCCTGAACGTCACGCCCGACAGTTTTTCCGACGGCGGCAAGCATGTCGGCGATCCGCAGGCGGCGGCCGATGCCGGTTTCGCGATGGCGGCGTCGGGTGCCGCGTTGATCGATGTGGGCGGCGAATCCACCCGGCCGCGCGCGGACAAGGTGTGGGAAGGCGATGAGATCGCCCGCATCGCTCCGGTGATCGAGCGGCTGACGGCGGCGGGCGTGCCGGTGTCGGTGGACACGCGCAAGGCGGCGGTGATGGAGGCGGCGTTGGCGGCGGGCGCGAAGATCGTCAATGATGTCAGCGCGCTGGCGCATGATCCGCGCAGTCTGGCGGTCGTGGCCGGGGCAGGGTGCCCGGTTATCCTGATGCATGCGCCGTCGGCCGGCGATGATCCCCATGACAATCCTGCGGGCTATGGCGATGTCGTGGCGGACGTGTTCGATCATCTCGAAGGGCGGATTGCGGCCTGCCTTGAGGCTGGCATCGCGCGCGATCGGATCATGGTCGATCCAGGGCTCGGCTTTGGTAAGTCGCTGGCCGACAATCTTGCGCTGGTAAATGGCCTGGCGACGTTTCAGGCGCTGGGCGTTCCGTTGCTGTTTGCGGGGAGCCGCAAAAGGCTGATCGGCGCGCTGTCCAACGAAGCCCCCGCTGCCGATCGCCTGGGCGGTTCCATCGCTTTGGCGTTCCGTGCGGCGCAACTCGGCGCGCAGATGGTGCGGGTCCATGACGTGAAGGAAAGCGTGCAGGCCTTGCACTTGTGGCGGGGGTTGGCGGACGCCGGATTGAGCGCGATTTAGACGCAGGTATTATTTTACCCGTCAGGAAAGCCGCCATATCGCTTGACTTGGACGGCTTCCCCAGTCATTAGCGCCCCACTTCCGGGGGTCGGTAACGGCCTGCGGTTCTTTAATTCATTCTGGAGTATTGGCACCATGAAGGCGCTGATGAAGACGACCAAGTCGGCAAGCCCGGCAACGGTTGATAAGAAGTGGGTCCTGATCGACGCGGAAGGCCTCGTCGTTGGCCGTCTCGCTTCGACCGTGGCAAATATCCTGCGTGGCAAGCACAAGACCAGCTTCACGCCCCATGTCGATTGCGGTGACAATGTCATCATCATCAACGCGGGCAAGGTGAAGTTCACTGGCAAGAAGCTGACCGACAAGATCTATTACAAGCACACCGGCTATGCCGGCGGCATCAAGGAAACCACGCCTGCCAAGATTTTGGAAGGCCGTTTTCCTGAGCGCGTGCTTGAAAAGGCGATCGAGCGCATGATCCCCCGTGGCCCGCTGGGCCGCCAGCAGATGCGCAACCTGCGCGTTTTCGCCGGTGCCGAGCATCCCCATGAAGCCCAGAACCCCGAAGTGCTCGACTTCGCGTCGCGCAACCGCAAGAACAAGGTGGGTGCATAATGTCCGATAACCGCCAGTCCCTGTCCGACCTCGCGCAGATCGCCGCCGAAGCGGCTGCCGTTCCGGCACCTGCGCCCGTCGCTGCCGAAGCGGCCGCTACGCCTGCTGCTCCGGCCGCTGACGTCGAAGCCGAAGCGCCTGCCGCTCCGGTCGAGCCTGCAGCGCCCACCATGCCGCTGCGTGCGCAGGAAATCGACAATCTGGGCCGCGCCTATGCGACCGGTCGTCGTAAGGATGCCGTTGCCCGCGTTTGGGTAAAGCCCGGCACCGGCAAGATCACGGTCAATGGCCGCGACCAGGAAATCTATTTCGCGCGTCCGACCCTGCGTCTGGTCATCAACCAGCCTTTCGGCGTCACCGACCGTAATGGTCAGTATGACGTGATCGCTACCGTCAAGGGCGGCGGTCTGTCCGGCCAGGCCGGTGCAGTCAAGCATGGCATCGCCCAGGCGCTGACCAAGTACGAGCCTGCGCTGCGCAGCGCGGTCAAGGCCGAAGGCTTCTTGACCCGCGACAGCCGCGTCGTCGAGCGTAAGAAGTACGGCAAGGCGAAGGCGCGCAAGAGCTTCCAGTTCTCGAAGCGCTAAGTCGATACCGACTGCAAGTTCAGGAAAGGGGCCGGTTTTCCGGCCCCTTTTTTCGTGCGCATGCTTCGTCTGATCGCTTGAGTGCCCCGCCCCGATGCAATAGCCTGCGTATCGACAGGCTGATGCCGGGGGATGTTCGGGGGGTTATGAGACAGATGATGGGAATGGCGATGCCGATCGCATGATGGTTGCCGTGCCAGCTCTGGCGGGCGAAACGCCGCTTTATCAGGCGGCACCCGCTTGGGTGGAGAAGGCCAGCGTGCCGCCGCTGTCGAGCTTCGAGGGCGAACCGCCGATGATGCTGCTGTTCGACAGTCAGCAACGTGTCGAGGATGGCCGCCTGTGGAGCTATGCGGACGTCGCGACCCGCGCCGGGTCGGCCGAGGCGCTGGCACAGCTATCCTCGCTCACCCTGCCATGGGCACCCGACAAGGGCGACCTCATCATCCATGAAGTATCGATCCTGCGCGGCGACCAGGTGATCGATGCGCTGGCAGGCGACAAGCGCTTCGCCGTGCTGCGCCGGGAAGAAAATCTGGAGGCGCGCCAGATTACCGGCGTCCTTACCGCAACGCTGGCGGTCGAAGGGGTGCAGGTCGGCGATATCGTCCGCCTGCGCTATACGACGTCGATGAAGGATGACGCGCTTGGGGGGCACGTCCAGGGTGCGATGGCGTTGTTCGCGGCACCGCTGCGGATGGGGCAGGGGCGGCTGCGTGTGCAATGGGATGAACGCAGCGGGGCCAAGTGGAAATTGCTGGCCAAGGATGCAGTGGTCAAGCAGCAGAAGAAGGGCGGGTTCAACGAACTGACCGTCGCCCTGCCGCTGATCAAGCAGCCGGAGATGCCGGAGGATGCGCCGCTGCGCTATCGGCATCCGCCCTTGTTCGAGCTCTCCACCTTCGCCTCCTGGGCGGATGTCTCCAAGACGATGGCACCGCTCTATGCGACCGAAGGGCTGATCGCAGCGGGCAGTCCGCTCGCCGCGGAACTCGACAAGCTCAAGGCCTTGAGCGGGTCGCCGCGTGCGAAGGCGGCCGCTGCGCTGCAACTGGTGCAGGATAGTATCCGCTATCTGGCGATCGGCATGAACGGTGGCAATTATGTGCCGCAGACCCCGGCGCAGACCTGGACGCTGCGCTATGGCGATTGCAAGGCCAAGACGCTGCTACTGCTGACTTTGCTTCGCGGCATCGGGATAGAGGCGGAGCCGGTGCTGGCCAGTTCCACCATGGGCGATTTCGTGCCGGAACGTTTGCCGAGCGTCGCTGCGTTCGACCATGTGCTGGTGCGCGCGACGATCGATGGCGAGACGCTGTGGATGGACGGCACGGGCAGCGGTGCGCGGATCGATGATCTGAGCGATACGCCGCCTTTCGGCACGGTGCTGCCGGTGCGGACGGCGGGCGCGGATCTGTTGCCGATCCAGACCCACGCCAACGCTCGGCCTATCATCGACATCGCGATCGAGGCCGACGAGAGCGGGAGCATCCGGTTGCCCAGCGTCTTCGATGCGGTAGCGGTGCTGCGCGGTCCGGCGGCGTCGATGATCAATGTCGCCTTGGGGCAACTCGATGCCAAGCAGCGTGCCGATATGGTGCGTGGGTTTTTCGTGCGGCAAATGGGTCAGTCGCAGTTCAGCGATGTCAGCGTGGCGATGGATGCCGCCACGGCGACCACGACGCTGAAGGCGCATGGCGTCACGACGACGCCCTGGCGCTTGGAGGATAATCGCTATCGCCGCGGCATTGGTCGGGGTGTCAACGACATCAGCTTCGCGCCCGATCGCGGGCGTCCGGCGTGGATCGATATTCCGGTGGCGACGCCGCCGCCGTCCGGGGTGCGCTATCGGCTCACACTGCGCTTGCCCGATGGCGGCAAGGGCTATGTGCTGGAAGGCGACCAGAATGTCAGCCAGTCCATCGCGGGCTTCACGATCAAGCGGAACGTCCAGTTGCGCGACGGGCTGCTCGAACTGGACGAGCGGATGGATTCGACCGGGGTCGAGATTTCGGCCGTCCAGGTGCCCGACGAACGCGATCGGCTTGCCACGGCGCAGGCGTTGGCCCCGCGCTTGATCGCACCGGCCAAACCGACCTTCTACTGGGATGCACCTTATGAGGTGGTGGCAAAGTGGCCACAGGTCAAAGCCGGTGAGCAGGCTTTCGCCAAGGCGATCACCGACAACCCGGAGGAAGTATCGGGCTATAGCAGCCGCGCCAATTTTCGTTGGGGTGTGGGTGACCGGAAGAAGGCGTTGGCCGATCTCGACAAGGCGATTTCCATCGAACCGGATATCGATCTCTATCTCGGCCGCGCTGACCGGCGGTTCAAGCTGGGGGATGTGCCCGGCGCGCTGGCGGATGCAAGGATGGCGCGCCAACTCGACCCCTCGTCCTTTGGCGCGATCAATGCTGTTGCCACCTATCTTGCCGAAAGCGACAAACTGGACGAGGCGCTGGTGATGGTGGATCAGCGGATCGCGATTGGCGGCGAAACCCGCGACGCCTATCGCCGCCTCAAGACCAGTCTGTTGGGCACTTATGGCGATGCAGCCAAGGCGGTCGAACTGCTCGACGCGCACATCGCGGAAAAGCCCGGCCTGACGGCACTGCTCAACGAACGTTGCTGGATCAAGGGCACGCGCGACATCATGCTGGATAGCGCGCTCAAGGATTGCACCCGTGCGATCGAACTTAGCACGGTCACCGTGGCTGCGCTGGATAGTCGCGCCATGGTGTGGTTCCGCATGGGGCGCCATCAGGATGCGTTGCAGGATTTGAATGCCGTGATCGATCAGGGGCCGGGGCAGGAGCAGAGCCGCTTCATGCGTGGCATCGTGCTGCATCGGCTCGGTCGCGGTGCGGAGGGCGACTTGGACATCGCTATCGCGCGCAGGCTCAACCCCCGCATCGACGCGGACTATGCGCGGTTCGGCATCAAGCGTGATCATCGCAACGACTATCCCGATTTCATTACGGGATCGATTTGACGGAAACCTTTATTCTGATGGTTGGTTGAATAGGCAACACCAACCAACAGGAGACTGAACATGGGTGAAGCAACCGACAAGATGAAAGCCGCTGGCAACAAGCTGGCCGGCAACGTCAAGGAAGCCGTTGGCAAGGCGACCGACAATGAGCGTCTGGAGGCCGAGGGCAAAGCCCAGCAGGTCAAGGGCACCGGTCAGGATGTAGCCGGTTCGGTCAAGGGTGCGTTCGGCGACAAGGTCTGACGCTAACGCTACCGCTTACAAGGATATAGGAAGCCCCGCCCTTACCCGGCGGGGCTTTCTTTTTGTGCCAGATAGGCTTTGACGTCACGGCGCAGTTCACCCGCGCATAGATACAGCGCGATGACGTTGGGAATGGCCATCAGAAAGAAGCTGGAATCCACAATGCCTACGACCCGGCCAAGGTCGATCGCGGCGGCAGGTGGCAGGGCGACGACGTAGAGGATCTTGTAGGTCCATTGCGCGCGCGCGCCATGGCCGAACAGATAGCCCCAAGCCTGCAATCCATAGAAGCCCCACGCTACCAGCGTCGAATAAGCGAACAGGAACACCACCACTGCGAGCAGCCAGGGAAACCAGGGCGAAACCTGCGCGAAGGCGGCCGAGGTGATCGCGATCCCCTCCAGCCCGCTATTCCATGTGCCCGCCACGACCAGCGCGAGCCCGCCCAATCCGCACACGATCATCGTGCCGAGCAGCGGTTCCAGCAGCGCGACCAGACCTTCGGATACGGGATGCCGTGCGCGGGCGAGGCTGTGCGCCATCACCGCCGAGCCAACGCCCGCCTCGCTGGCGAACACCGCGCGGCGCATGCCCGCGACGAAGGCACCCACCGCGCCGCCGGTCGCCGCATTGCCGGTCCATGCCCCGTCCCAGATGAGCGCCAGCGCACCGGGGATTGCCCCCAGATGCAGCGCCAATATGGCGAACACCCCGACCAGATAGACCGCGACTTTGAGCGGGGTCAGCCGTTTGGCCACCTCGCCCAGCCAGGCCGCGCCGCCAAGCGTCACCAGCGCCACGGCACAGGCCAGGAAAATGCCATAACCCCATCCGTTGGTCAGGCCTGTGACGACCTTCACCTGCGCGAAACTCTGATTGACCTGCACCATCGGGATCGCCCCGAACAGCGCGAAAAAGGCGTAGGCACCGCCCAGCGCCAGCCCGACCTTGGGCCAACCGCGCGCCGCACCGACCGCTTTGAGGACATACATCGGCCCGCCATGGACATGGCCCTGGGCGTCGAACACGCGATATTTGAGGCCGAGCGTAACCTCCGCCATCTTCACCGTCATCGCGAACCAGCCGATGACGAACATCCACAGGATCGCGCCCGGCCCGCCCATTGTCAGCGCGACGGCGACACCCGCAATATTGCCAAGGCCGATCGTGCCCGACAGCGCGGTGCTGAGCGCTGCCCATTGGCTGACATCGCCTTGCGCTTCGCCCTTGTCAGGCTGGGTGCGCAGGATGCGGATCGCGCGGCCGACCTGGGTGATGTTGGGAAAGCCAAGCCATAGCGTGAAGAACAGCATCGGCAGCGCGAGGTAGAGCACGATCAGTTCGATCTGCGTGCCCAGCATCGGCAGCTTGAAGAACACGGCCGCGGAGATGGCATCGACGATGGCGTTGAAATTTTCTATCCTGCGCCGATGGCGCGCGCCACCGAGAAAGTCGATCAAAGATTGCTCTTTCCCCCTCCGTTCGCCCTGAGTAGGGTCTGAGCGAAGTCGAAGGCCCGTATCGAAGGGTCTCGCGCTGCACATGTCCTTCGATACACCGCTTCGACTTCGCTCAGCGGTTACTCAGGACGAACGGAATTATTGGGGTCATTCCCAAAGCATGAGAGACATATGTGAGCAGGCAATATTTCGGCACCGATGGCATCCGCGGCCGCACCAACCAATGGCCCATGACCCCTGACCTGGCGATGAAGGTCGGCATGGCGGCAGGAACGCATTTTCTGCGCGGCGACCATCGCCATCGCGTCGTGATCGGCAAGGATACGCGGCTGTCGGGCTATATGGTGGAAAATGCGCTGGTGGCGGGTTTTACGGCCGTCGGCATGGACGTGGTGCAGTTCGGGCCGATCCCGACGCCCGCCGTCGCCCTGCTCGCCCATTCGATGCGGGCGGACCTGGGCGTCATGATCTCGGCCAGCCACAACCCCTATTTCGACAATGGCATCAAGCTGTTCGGGCCGGACGGCTATAAATTGTCGGATGAAGATGAACTGAAGATCGAGGCGCTGATCGGGCAGGAGATTCCGCTCGCACCCTCCAAGGATATCGGTCGTGCCCGCCGGGTCGAGGATGCGCGCGGGCGCTACATCCATGCGGTCAAGTCCAGCTTCCCGGCCGATCTGCGGCTCGACGGCCTCAAGATCGTGGTCGATTGCGCCAATGGGGCCGCTTATCAGGTCGCGCCTTCTGCGCTTTGGGAACTCGGCGCGACTGTCGTGGCGGTCGGCGTCAACCCCAACGGCACGAACATCAACGATGGCTGCGGATCGACATCGCCCTTGCTGTGTCAGGAAACGGTCGTCTCGTCGGGTGCGGATATCGGCATTGCGCTGGATGGCGATGCGGACAGGCTGATCGTGGTCGATGAAAAGGGTCAGATCGTCGATGGCGACCAGATCATGGCGCTGATTGCGGCCAATTTCGCGCGCGAAGGCACGTTGCGCGGCGGCGGGCTGGTGGCGACGGTGATGTCGAACCTGGGCCTTGAACGCTTTCTGGCCGGACAGGGCATCGGGCTGGAGCGCACCAAGGTCGGCGACCGTTATGTGCTGGAGCGGATGCGAGAGGGTGGCTTCAACCTGGGCGGAGAACAGTCGGGCCATATGATCCTGTCCGACTATGCCACCACCGGCGACGGCACGGTCGCGGCGTTGCAGGTGCTGGCCGCGCTGGTCCGGTCGGACAGGCCCGCCAGCGAGATGTTGCACCAGTTCGATCCGGTGCCGCAATTGCTCAAAAATGTGCGCTTTGCCGGGGGCAAGCCGCTGGACCATGCGGATGTGCAGCACGTGATCGCGCAGGCGGAGGCGGAGTTGGTCGGTGTGGGCCGCCTCGTCATCCGCCCATCTGGGACCGAGCCGGTCATCCGGGTGATGGCCGAAGGGGACAGCGCGGACCAGGTCAAGGACGTGGTGGAACGCATCTGCGCGGCCGTCGAGAAGGCGGCGGCCTGATCCATGCTGGACATGCACCCCGATTGCGAGCGCTGCGGCGCGGACTTGGCCGCCGATACGCCGGGCGCTTTCATCTGTTCGTTCGAATGCACCTTTTGCGCGACCTGCGCCGAGGCGCTGGACGATCGTTGCCCCAATTGCGGCGGCGAGTTGATGGACCGGCCGACGCGAACGGGCAAGGCGCTGGCCGCCAATCCTGCCGCCACCGTGCGCAGGCATAAGCCATGACGCCGGCGCGCATCCTGATCATTGCCGGGTCCGACAGCGGCGGGGGCGCGGGGATTCAGGCGGACCTCAAGACGGTGACGTTGCTGGGTGGATTTGCCATGACCGCGATCACGGCGATTACGGCGCAGAATACGCTGGGGGTGCAGGGCGTCCACCCGATCCCGACCGACATGGTGCTGGCGCAGATGGAAAGCTGTATCAGCGATATCGGCGTCGATGCGGTCAAGATCGGCATGATCGGCTCGGCGCAGACGGCGATAGCGGTGGCGGAGCGGCTCGCGGGGCTGGATGGCGTGACGATCGTCTTTGATCCTGTGATGGTCGCGACCAGTGGGTCGCTGCTGGCGGATGCGGATACGATTGCGGCCTTCCACAAGCTGATGGCGATCGCCACTGTGGTCACGCCCAATATTCCTGAACTTGTCGCGCTGGGCGGGGAGGCAATTGCCGCGCAATTTGGCACCCATGTCCTCGCCAAGGGTGGGCATGGTGAGGGGGCGATGCTCACCGACCGGCTGATCGGCCCCCACGGGGTTACCAATAGCTGGAGCGATGCGCGGATCGATACGCCGCACACCCATGGCACCGGCTGCACCATGGCCAGTGCGATTGCGACCGGACTGGGGCAGGGGATGGCTTTGCCTGACGCGATCACGCAGGCGCGGGACTATGTGCGGGCGGCGTTGAGGCTGGCGCCGGGCTTTGGCGGTGGGCATGGGCCGATGGGGGCACCGTTCACTTTCCATGCCTGATTTTGCGCATGAAAGCCTGCACCATCCGGGCCTTGTCGCCGGGGTGGATGAAGCGGGGCGGGGGCCGTTGGCGGGGCCGGTGGTGGCGGCCGCCGTGATCCTGCGCGTTGAGGATTGTCCGCAGGGGTTGGACGATAGCAAGAAATTGTCGGCGACCCGGCGGGCGGCGCTGGAAGTGGAGATCAAGGATCGGGCGCTGTGCTGGGGGCTGGGGGTGGCCAGTGTCGAGGAGATCGACCGGCTCAATATCCTGTGGGCGACGATGTTGGCGATGACTCGTGCGGTCGCGGCGTTGGGGCGGGATTGTGCGCATGTGCTGGTCGATGGCAATCGCTGCCCGGACTGGTCGTATGCGTCGAGCGCGATCGTCGGCGGCGATGCCAAGAGCCTGTCGATCGCCGCGGCCTCCATCCTCGCCAAGGAAGCGCGGGACCGGATGATGGTGGAGGCGGCAGGGCGGCATCCCCATTATGGCTGGGCCAGCAACAAGGGCTATGGCAGCGCGCAGCATCTCGCGGCGCTGCGGACACATGGGCCGACCCCGCTGCATCGGCGCAGCTTTGCGCCAGTTGCGCAGTTGGTGCTGCTTTAGGGGGGCATTCCCGTAGCGCCACGCGCCACTGTGACTTGTCTCCCCTCCCCGGCGGGGAGGGTTGATTGGAGTCACGTGCCTCCAATCAAGGGGAGGGGGAGTGAGGCGAAGCCGAGCGTC
>NZ_JEMV01000001.1 GCF_000588875.1 Sphingobium sp. Ant17 | reverse complement strand
CAAACCGACCCCGCCCAAGGAGGTCGCGAAACCCGCGCCCGCCAAGCCCAAGCCTGCGCCCGCCAAGAAGGACGTCGCCAAGGCGAAGCCCAAGCCCAAGGCCGCGCCCGAAAAGCCTGCGCCCAAGGCCAAGGCCACCCCCGCCAAGCCCAAGGCAGCGTCCAAGCCGTCGAAGCCCGCCACCAAGGCATCGACCAAGCCCACCGCCAAGCCCAAGGCCGACGCCCGCGCCTCCGGCCAGGGCAAGGCGGACAAGCCCAAAGGCTCGCTGCTGGGCAAGGATTTCCTAAAAGGGATCGACACCAGCGCCGACGCGCCGCGTCGTCCCCCTGCCCCCGCGCCCGCCGCCGCCATGGGCGCAGCGCAGAAATCGGCGCTCGACGCCGAATTGCGCCGCCAGTTGAAGCCGCACTGGCGTCCGCCCTCCGGCACCGACGCCGACAAGCTCGTCACCCTGCTCGAAGTGCGGCTCGACAAGAGCGGCGCGGTCATCGGCACGCCCCAGGTGATCGACCAGCTCGGCGTCACCGCCAGCAACCGGCCGCAGGCCAAGCTCCACGCCGAACGCGCGATCCAGGCGGTGAAGCTCGCTTCCCCCTTCCGCAACATGCCACCCGAATTTTACGACCAATGGAAATGGCTCCGGCCACTCCGCTTTGACGCGAGGCTGAACCGATGAAACCCACCCTGCTCCGCCGCCTGCAGTTGGCGACCGCCGCGCTGCTCGCCTTCACCGCCCTGCCCGCCCACGCCCAGCTGTCGGTCGATGTCACCGGCGAGATCGACAGCAATGTCAAAGTCGCGGTGCCGCCCATGCCCGCGCAGCAGGAGGTCGCGACACCCGCCGGGTCCGCCACCGAACTGGGCCGCAAGATCGCCGAAGTCATCGCGTCCGACCTCAAGGGCTCGGGCCTGTTCGACCCATCGGGTCCGGGCGGCCTGCCGGTCATCCCCTTTGCCGAAGTCACCTTCCCTCAGTTCGACAAATGGGGCGCCTATCAGGCGCTGGTCCAGGGCTTCGTTCGCACCAGCGGCGGCGAGGCCGACATCACCGTCGGCTGTTACCTCTACGACGTCGCGCTCAAGCAGGAACTCACCCGTCAGGCTATGTAGTCGCGCCGCGCGACTGGCGGCGCGCTGCGCATAAATGCGCCGACGCCATCTATGCCCGCCTGTCGGGCGAAAGCCCCTTCTTCGACAGCCGCATCGCCTATATCGCCGAAAGCGGGCCGAAGGGGAATCGCGTCAAACGCCTCGCCATCATGGATTCGGACGGGGCCAATCACCGCTTCATCACCAATGGCCAGTCGATGGCGCTCACCCCGCGCTTCTCGCCCGATTATAAATCCATCCTCTATGTCAGCTATCTGGGCAGCCGGGTGCGCCTCTATGTCTATGACATCGGGGCCGGGCAGCAGCGTCTGGTGACCGAAAGCAACAACCCGACCTTCGCGCCGCGCTGGTCGCCCGATGGCCGCAACATCCTCTTCTCGATGGCAGTGGCGGGCAATACCGACATTTATCGCATCGGCGCCAATGGCGGGACGCCGGTGCGCCTCACCACCTCGCCCGGCATCGATGTCGGCGGCAGCTATTCGCCCGATGGCTCCAGGATCGTGTTCGAAAGCGATCGGTCGGGCGGGCAGCAGCTCTATGTCATGAACGCCGATGGCTCGAACCAGCGCCGCATCAGCCATGGCGGCGGCCGCTATGCGACGCCCGAATGGAGCCCGCGCGGCGATCTCATCGCCTTCACCAAATTGGCGGGCGACTTCAAGATCGCGGTCATGACGCCCAGCGGCGACAATGAGCGGATCCTGACCAATGGCTGGCAGGATGAACAGCCGACCTGGTCGCCCAATGGCCGCGTACTGCAATTCTTCCGCACCACGCCCGGTCGTCAAGGGGCCAGCCAAGTGTGGCAGGTCGATCTGACCGGCGTCAACGAACGGCGCATCCCCACGCCGCTCAGCGGCTCCGATCCCGCCTGGGGGCCATTGCTGCCCTGATTATCGCCCTTCCCACCTGTCCGGCATGGAACCCATTCGTCTTGACAGCGTAACGAACTTCACGGAGCCTGCCCGCGTCCCGATCCGGGCGCAGGTCGCGCTGAAACAAGGAGACACGCAATGAAAATGTCCCGCACCCTTTTGATGGCCACCGCCATCATCGCGCTCGCCGCCTGCTCGAAAAAGCCGCCGGCCGAACTCCCCCCCGCCCCCGGCGGCACCGACACCAGCATGCCCAGCGGCCCGATGACGCCGACCGGCCCGGTCAAGGGTAGCCAGGAAGATTTCGTCGCCTCGGTCGCGTCCGACCGCATCCTCTTCGCGCTCAACGAATATGACATCGATGCGCAGGATCAGGCGACGCTGCAGAGCCAGGCCGCCTGGCTGCAACAGAACCCCGCCGTCCGCGTCACGATCGAGGGCCATGCCGACGAACGCGGCACCCGCGACTATAATATCGCGCTCGGCGAACGCCGCGCCAACGCCGCGAAAAACTATCTGGCTTCGCTGGGCATCGATTCGGGCCGCATCACCACGGTCAGCTATGGCAAGGAACGCCCCGCCGCGCTTGGCTCGGACGAAACCTCCTGGGCGCAAAACCGCCGCGCGGTAACGGTAACGATCCAATATTGATCGCTCCTCCGCGCTGATAGAATGGCCCGCCCGTCCCCTGACTGGCGGGCCTTTTTCATAGTAAGAACGCCCCACCGCTCCGTCATCCCCGCGAAAGCGGGGACCCATCTCCCAACCCAAAACCGAGGCGAAACGGTGAGGTCACTCCACCCCAGCCCGCTGCTCCGCCATCCGTAAACTGAGCAACCCCAACAACTCGACCCCGACCTCGACCGCGCCATCGGGCAATCCGCTGAGCAACCCCGCGCGCAGTTCCGCAAGCCGCGCCGCGATCTTTTCCGCAAGCGCCTTGCCCGCGTCCGTCAGCGCCAGCCGATTGGACCGTTTATCATCAGGGTCGGCGATCCGCTCGATCCACCCGGCGATCTGCAACTGGTCCAGCGTCCGCACCAGCGACGGCGGGCTGATATCCAGCAACAGCGCCAATTCCGCCTGCCGGGGCGGCTCGGCCAATCGGCTCAGATGCATCAGGCACCATCCCGCGCTGCTCGACACGCCGAACTGCGCCAGCGCGGCATCGCCCATCTGCCGCCAGCCGCGCGCGACCGGGGCCAGCAGATGCAACAAAGCCAATTCCTGTTCCGCGTCCGCCATAATGGTTAGATAGCTGGACACCCGCAAAAACCGGCACTTTGATGCTTCCGTTGGGGTAATGGCGGCATGACCGGGGCACAGGGCGCTTTGGCGGGCGGCTTTTCGGTCGCCGGATGGGACATTTCATGACCTTTTCCGGGGTTCAGGGCAGACTCATGCTGTGACGGCGCGTCGTTCATGGAAGATCAGGCGGTCGAAGTTATAGGCCAGATTAGCCAGTGTGAGTTTCGCCTCGGCCCGCTTGATGCCGATGGTGCGGATAAATAGCCCGAACCGGTTTTTCTGATGCGCAAACACATGCTCAATCCTAGCCCGGATCGCCGACTTTGCGGCATTGGCGCGGGCGGTGGCCTTGGGCATGGACTTTCCTTTGGGTTTTCGCCGGTGGATGCGACTGGTCAGCATGCGATCGGCCAGCCATATTTCGTTCGTTCTGGAGCGGTATGCAGTGTCGGCCCAGACCTCGCTGCTGCTATTTTCCGCGATCACATGACGTAACATGCGCCCATCGGCGTGGGCCGCCGATGTGACCTCCCCGGCGCGAATGAACCCGTACCGGCGGTCGATGCTGATATGGCTTTTATATCCGAACACCGGCAAGGCAATCATCGGTAGAGGCTTGCCATCCTTGTAGCGCACCTTCCCGCCGATCTTGAGCGTCCAGCGCGCATCGGTGTCCTTCTGTGCCGCCTTGGCCGGATCATCGGGCCATATATCCTGCGCCGACTTTCCATCCTTGATGGCCTGCCGTTCGTCATCGGTGTTGCGCTGCTTGGGCGCTGGCACCAGGCTGGCATCGATGATCTGGCCCGACATAGGGATGTAGCCCTTCTTGTGCAGTTGCCAGTCGAAGGCCTTCATCACCCGCTTGAGCGTCCCGGTCTCCGTCATCCGGTTGCGAAAGTGCCGGATCGTATTCTCGTCGGGGGTGCGGTCACCCAGCGCAAAGCCCAGAAACCGCATCCAGCTGAGCCGGTCCCGGATCATATACTCCATCCGCGCATCGGACAGATTATGCTGGGTCTGCAGGATCAAGATTTTAAACATGGCAACGGGATCGAACGGCGGGCGACCGCCCTTGCTGCCATCGCCATAACCCAGTCCCTCGACCAGCCAGACCCGGAAATACTCAAAATCCACTGTCCGTTCCAGGATCTCAAGCGGATCGCCGTGGCAGCTCAGCATCTCAAGATGGTCGTTCAGGCTGAAAAGAGACTTGGGGTCCATGGCTCGTCACCTCCAATGGCTGCCCAATCAATGAATCACGAATAACCTAAATCCGCCAGAGTTTTTGCGGGTGTCCAGCTAGTTGCATGTCAGGGAATCTCCTCACCTTGTTTTCGATTGTGGGACGCCGCTTCAAGCGTGTCCCAACAACAGCAAGGCTATTTTTTGTTCTTTTCCTCAGCGTAGCCTGAAAAGTATTGAGGACATAAGCGTGTGATGCACGCCAATTTTCCATAACCTCAATATCTTCTGCGGTAGCCTTGCCTTCACCAATGGCTTTGCCAGCCCGATTGACGCGGCTCTTAGAGCCTGATTCATAATTATGCGGTGTATTTTCATAGCCTTGCGATGCGGCGGGCGAAGAGCTGGATCGATGCGATGAACAGCCATGCGGTTGCCGATGCGATGGTTTGCTCGAAGTCCTTGGCGAGACGGCGGTTGCGGTTGAGCCATGCCAGCGTGCGCTCAACGACCCAACGGCGCGGGATGACCGCGAAGCCCTTGGCCGTATCGGACCGTTTGACGATTTCGATGGTCCATTTGCCGATCCGGCGCAGCGCCTGCCGGAGCTTGTCGCCCGCATAGCCGCCATCAGCGAACACATGGCGCAGCCACGGGAAGCGGCGGATGATCTCGGCCAGCACCAGCGGCGCACCGTCGCGGTCCTGGATGTCGGCGGTGTGGATCACGGCGTGGACCAGATTGCCCTCGGTATCGGTCAGGATATGGCGCTTGCGGCCCTTGATCTTCTTGCCCGCATCATAGCCGCAAGGACCGCCGGATTCCGTGGTTTTGGCAGTCTGACTGTCGATCACCCCGGCACTGGGCGAGGCCTCGCGCCCGGTTACCTCGCGCCCTATCAGCAACAGGGCATGATTGAGTGACAACCAGAGCCGGTTGTCCCGCCAAAGGTAGAACCAGCGCCGCACCGTCGAGACCGGCGGAAAGCACGGCGGCAGCATCCGCCACGGCAGGCCCCCGCGCAGCAAATACAGGATCGCCTCGACAATCCGCCTGAGCGGCCACTTGCGCGGGCGGCCCACATGCGATGGCGGCGGCAGAAACGGCTCCAGCAAAGCCCATTCGTTATCGGTCAAATCGCTTGGCAAAGCCAAGTCCGCACGGGCATACTGCGCCCGAGTGGTGTCGGTCCACATCGTTGATCTCCGGTAGTCTTCGCAAAACCACCTGAATCAATGGCCAGGGCTAGCGTCAAGCTAACCCGCTGATACCACTCAACTTAGTTTCGGATCAGGCTCTTAGAAAATTGCGGAGAAACCCAGTTGACCATGATGCGACGTAGCAAGGCATGGATGCGGAGGAAATAGACTAACTAGGATTTTTAATATCTTGCAATCGGGAAGCTTGCCGCGATAATTTATCGTACCTTAACCAACCGCATGCCCCATCTGTCGATGCCCCCGTCTGTTCCCATTGCGGCTCCAACCAGGTCCCCAACGCTCGGCTTATTGCATTTGCGCACCGAACGGTGGCTGTTTACTAAATGCGTCAGCGGGAGCAGAAAGACAGCGCCCGTTGAGCGACTTGCCCCCCCTCCCCCACATAATCCGCCCATGGCCACACGCATCGTCATCGACCCCAATGTCTGCGGCGGACGACCCATCGTCGCTGGAACCCGGATGCGCGTCAGCGACGTGCTTGACGCGCTGGCCTCTTCCGTCGCGATCGAGGAACTGCTGGCCGACTTCCCCTATCTCACCCGTGAAGACGTCCATGCCTGCCTGGCGTATGGCGCACGAGCCGTCGATCATACGGTCGTGCAAGCCGCCTGATGCGCTTCCGATAGACACGGAAATGCCACCTCAGATAACGCGAAATTCTGCCAAAGCTCAAATCAACACCTGATCCTGCCTCAGGACGCCATACAGTCAGGAAATGCGGACAGATCAATCTTCGCCGCGATGTCGGATGGCACATTTTCGGAATGCAGCGCCGCCTGCGTGATCAGGCGGCCGTCCAGATCATTGAGCCCCAGGGTCGCTATTGCACTACGGATCTTCCTGCAGAAGGCGGCCCGGTCCGTTTTGTCATCGCTCAGCTTGGTCAGGTCGCTGGCCCACCAATCCTGCTGTTTAAGATACCCTCCGATGCTGGCATATTCGCCCAGTTTGTTGACCAGCTCGTACGACAAAATGGCGGGATATTTTGCCTGCGCTTCGGCGATAGCTTCCCTTTCGTTCCGTTTTGTGGAAAAGATCGACGGGCGGGCATCGGCGAATTTGATCGTCCATTTGCCAATCAGTACCGATGCATAGGTCTCGTTTACTTCAAAACGAGGGCCATATATCTCTATAGTGTACACGCCGCCGTTTTTCAGATCGATGTCGAAATCCACTGCTTCCTTGATACTGGTTGCGTAGAGAGAGCCAATCGCCTTATCTAATGCTTCCGCCACATCCTTGCTGCTTTGCTCGGACAAAGACGTCAAAACGCCCGACGTTGGTGCAACAGCATTGAGGGCCTTGGTGACGAGCGCCAGCGAATGGGTCGCGATATCGAGATCGGTTTCTTCGGAAACGTCAACAGTCAGCTTGAAACGCCCTACGCCATTGCGGGAATCGCTCCCAACCAGAAACAGCGGAAAGTCTAGACTGTCATAGTTGATGGAACGCGAGAAATTCTCTCCTTTTTTTCGCGAACTTTCATATTCACGACTTAAAAGTGGCGTTGTTGCAGAAAATCGGGCCGCATCGGCTTTCAAAGACACCGTCGCACTGTATTTCTTCGCAATTCCGAGACGAGAATACCATTTTCTCTTGGCATATGAGAGTTTCTTCGTCTCAATCGATCCACCCGACAAAGCATTCTCGACAACCAGCCTCGTATACCAATCTGTCTGAATTGGTCCACCTGACGCCTTTGATGTGACAGTGAACGGCAGCAACCGCACCTCATCGTTCAATTTCGGCGCCTCACTGTTGTCTTCTGGCTCGCCTTCAGATTTTGTCGTTGGTGCGGTCGGCGCTCCGCCCTGTGGTTGTCCCATGGCCGGGACAGTGAACAATGTACCTGTCAGACAGGCTATCATTATTGTTAAAGCACCAAATTTCCGAGGTCCCTGCATTTTGTTTCTCCGTCAGCCAGACTGATATGGAAAAGAACACTATTTGATATCGTTTCGGTTATAGCAATCATTTTGGTTAAGTCCTCATCAATTGCATTCATTTTGGCATTTGCTTTGAAATGACCACGCATGCGCATTGTGATCACCTGAGCCGCCCGTTCCCATTTTGTTCTTTCCTACATCCCCCCTTTCTGCCTACCCTTGCCGCAAACCCCACTGCCGGAGCGCGCGCAATCATGTCGTACCACTTCCCCACCCTCACCCCGTCGCCCGAAACCCGCGCCGATGGCTGGTCCCCCGCGCGCCAACGCCGCTTTCTCGAAACCCTCGCGGCCACCGGCGTCATCCGCCTCGCGTGCGAAGCGGTCCGCATCACGGCGCGCTCGGCCTATAATCTGCGCATTCGTCAGGACGGCGCGGCCTTTCGCCTGGGCTGGGACGCGGCGATCCTCATCGCCCGCGCGCGCCTCGCCGATGATCTGATGGCCCGCGCCATCGTCGGCCAGACCGAAACCATCCGCAAAGATGAGGATAATTTCGAAGTCACCCGCCACCGCCACGACAATCGCCTCGCCATGTCGATGCTCGCCCGGCTCGATCGCATGGCCGATTGCCCGACACCGGGCAGCGACGCCGCGCTCGCCCGCGTCGTCGCGCAGGATTTCGCCGCCTATCTCGACATGCTTTGCCCGGCCGACGAGGCGCAGGCGGAGGCCGACCAGCTCGGCCTGCCCCGCCCCGGTGCCGAAACGATGGCGCGCGACATGGACGATGCCCGCCTGCTCGACGGCACCAGCCCCGCCACGCCCGAAGCGGTCGAAACCGCCGCCACCGCGCTGTCACCCGGTGCCTCCGCCGCTTTGTTCGTCGCCGCGCGCATGACGCTGATGACCGGCACCGCCAAGGCCGCGTATCCGCCCTTTTCCGCCTTCCAGGAACGGTGTGAACTTCCGCCCGATCCGCCCCGCGAACCGGAGCTGGACCTCACCACCCTGCCGCCCGAAGAGGCCGTCACCCACCTGCGCGGCATCTGGTGGGATGAATTTCTCGAACAATGGCGCACCGATTATCCCCCTCCGCCCGGCTTCGTTGGCGAGGAAAGCGACAGCGTCTATGAGATCGACGCCTATGAGCGTGACCTGACGCCGGAGGAGGAGGATGCCGTCAACGCCCGCGTCGCCGCCGATCGCCGCCCCTATGAGGAAGCCGCCGCCCGCGCCCGGGACGCCTATTTCGGCACCGCCAGCGCCGCCGCATCGGGCTGAACGCGGCGCGTTTGGGGCCAGTCGCGCGGCATTTGCGATCGCACGAAAGGGGCCATCGGCTGGGCCGCGCGCACGCCATTTGCTTTTTGCTGCGCCTTGCCCTACATAAGGGGGGCTACAGTCGCAAATCGACGGTTTTTGGCGCTTTGCGGCACCTTACTTCCTTCTTTCCCTGCCCCTTAGCAACCCGGCGCGTCCACACGGGGTTCGCCGACAGCAAAGAAGGAATAATTTATGAGCAGCATCACTGGCGTCGTCAAGTTCTTCAACGCCGACAAGGGCTATGGCTTCATCGCCCCCGACAATGGCGGCGCGGACGCGTTCGTTCACATCAGCGCCGTCGAGCGTGCTGGCCTGGCTACCCTGCGTGAAAAGGACCGCGTGTCCTATGACCTGGAGCAGGACAAGCGCGGCAAGATGCTGCGGTGAATATCTCGCACGCCGAGTAATTCAGACGGCCTTCGGATCGGGCGCGGCGCTTTGCAAAAGAGCGCCGCGCCCGCCCCACTTTCCCTTTCCCCAAGAGGAGACCCGACATGGCCGCCCCTGATTACCGCACCCTCGCTGCCAAGCGCGCACCGACGCCGACGCCGCCACCCTCAACAATGTCCGCGACCGCTGCCTGCGCGCTGAAGCCGCATGGCTCGCCATGGCCGGCCGCCAGGATCTGACCGACGCGGGCCGCGCCCGTCGCGACAAGGCCGTGCTCGACGCCGCCTGACAATCCCCCGTCCTGCCAATCCGCATTGAAGCGGAACTCCTTGGGCCGCCGCCGGTTATGACTGGCGAACCCCATCCCCAAGGAGTATACCATGATCCGCACTCTGATTTTCGGCGCCATCGCAGGTTATGTCGGCAAGAAGCTGTATGACGACGGCAAGCTGACCGAGTTCAAGGACGACCTGGTCGCCCGCTACGGCGATGCCAAGGCGGAACTCGCCGACAAGACCGCCGACGCGTCGCGCACGCCGACCACCCCTGCCATGACCAGCCCTTCGGTGGCATCGGCGACCAACTTCAACTGATTTTTTCAGGATACCGGCGGCCGCTCACCCCCGTTCGCCGCCGGTTGCCGTCCGTCCTGAGCCGCCGCTCCCTCTAGCGGCTCGGACGGGCGGCCACTTCATCTGCCCGGCCATCCCAAGAAGGAGCCACCCCATGCGCAAACCCATTCTCGCCGCTGCAATCCTCAGCATGCTGCCACTCGCCGCCTGTGCGACGGACAATTATGGCGGCGGCGGCTACGGCTACGACCGTCCCAGCGACCGTCGCGGCCCGCCCCGCGGTCAACGCCGCGTCCTGCGCGACAACGACCAAATCTACCGCGACCGCGACGGCCGCTATTATTGCAAGCGCGACGACGGCACCACCGGCACGATCGTCGGTGCTCTGGCCGGCGGCGTGCTCGGCAACGTCATCGCCCCCGGCGGCTCCAAGACGCTCGGCACCATCCTTGGCGGCGGCGCTGGCGCTCTGGCCGGTCGAGCCATCGACAAGAACGACGTCAACTGCGAATAACCCCGCCGACGACAACGAACAAAAAAAGGGCGCGGACCACATGGTCCGCGCCCTTTTTTGTATCTTGCCCAGCTCTTAGAGTTTGCTGGTCAGTTCCGGCACGATCTTGAACAGATCGCCCACCAGACCGATATCCGCGACCTGGAAGATCGGCGCATCCTCATCCTTGTTGATGGCGATGATGGTCTTGCTGTCCTTCATCCCCGCCAAATGCTGGATCGCCCCGGAAATACCGATCGCCACATAGACTTCCGGCGCAACGATCTTACCGGTCTGCCCGACCTGATAGTCGTTGGGGACATAGCCCGCATCGACCGCCGCCCGGCTGGCCCCGACCGCAGCGCCCAGCTTGTCGGCGAGCGGATAGATGACTTCCTCGAACGTCGGCCCATCCTTGAGCGCCCGGCCACCCGACACGATGATCTTCGCACTGGTCAGTTCCGGCCGCYCCAGCTTGACGATCTCGGCACCGACAAAGGACGACAGCGCCTTGTCCCCGGTCGAAGCCACCGCTTCCACCGTCCCCGAACCACCTTCGCGAGCCGCCTTCTCGAACGCCGTACCGCGGACGGTGATGACCTTCTTGGCGTCCTTGCTCTTGACCGTGGCAATCGCATTGCCCGCATAGATTGGCCGCGTGAACGTGTCTTCACTTTCAACCGACAGGATATCGCTGATCTGCATCACGTCGAGCAGGGCCGCGACGCGCGGCGCGATATTCTTGCCGTTGCTTGTGGCGGGCGCGATGAAGGCGTCATGATGCCCCATCAGTTCGACAACCAGCGGCGCGATATTCTCGGCGAGCGCATGGCCATAGGCGGCATCGTCAGCGACATGCACCTTGCCCACGCCGGAGATCTTGGCGGCTTCGGCGGCAACGCCATCGACGCCTTCGCCAGCAACCAGCAGATGCACTTCGCCCAGCTTCGCAGCGGCGGTGATGGCCGAAAGCGTCGCGTCCTTGACCGCGCCGCCCTCATGTTCAACCCATACAAGCGTCTTCATGCGGCAACTCCCATGGCCTTGAGCTTGGCAACCAGTTCATCGACATCGGCGACTTTGACGCCAGCGGTGCGCTTGGGCGGTTCAACCACCTTCAACGTCTCCAGCCGTGCGCCAATATCCACGCCATAATCGGCTGGCGTCTTCTGCGCGAGCGGCTTGGACTTGGCCTTCATGATGTTGGGCAGCGATGCGTAGCGCGGCTCGTTCAGGCGCAGGTCGGTGGTGATGATCGCCGGGGTCGACAGCTTCACCGTTTCCAGCCCGCCATCGACTTCGCGCGTCACCGACACGCTGTCGCCTTCGACCTCGACCTTCGACGCAAACGTGCCTTGGGGCAGGTTCAGCAGCGCCGCCAGCATCTGGCCGGTCTGGTTGCTGTCATCGTCGATCGCCTGCTTGCCCAGGATGATCAGGCCAGCGCCTTCTTCTTCCTGCACCTTGGCGAGCAATTTCGCCACGCCCAGCGGCTCGACTTCATCGTCGGTCTGGATCAGGATCGCCCGATCGCAGCCCATCGCCAGCGACGTCCGCAGCGTTTCCTGCGCTTTGGCCACACCAATGGACACCGCGATCACCTCAGTCGCCACGCCCTTTTCCTTCAGGCGGATAGCTTCTTCGACGGCGATTTCGTCAAACGGGTTCATGCTCATCTTGACGTTCGCCAGATCGACGCCCGTGCCGTCCGCTTTCACCCGCGGCTTCACATTATAATCAATGACCCGCTTCACGGGCACAAGGATCTTCATGACTTGCTCCATCTTTATAATGGTCGGACCATTAAAGGATGGTAGACGTCTGTCAATCCTGTTCGGTCCGGCCATTGCGCCTTTCTGGGCGTCGGCTATACATTTGCGCATTCCTATCGGAGCGCACCCTATGGCATCGTCCCCGTCCCCCAAACCCAGTTTCGCCCCTATCAAGACGCGGCGCGCATTCGAAGTGATCTGTGAACAGATCCGTGAGCAGCTGGCGTCGGGTACGCTCAAGGCTGGGGACAAGCTGCCTGCCGAACGGGAATTGGCGGTCGAATTTCAGGTCAGTCGCAGCGCGTTGCGGGAGGCGCTGCGCAGTCTGGAGGTTGCGGGGATCATCCGCAATGTGAAGGGCGCGAAGGGCGGGGCGTTCGTGCAGACCGCCGAGCCGGACCGGATCGTGCAGGCGATGCAGGATTATGTCCATCTGGGCGATATTTCGCTGGGCGAACTGACCGAGGCGCGGCTGGCGTTGCAGGATATCATCGTCCGCCTGGCGTGCGCGCGCGCCACGGAGACCGACCTCGCGGAACTGGAGGCGATTGCCGAGCGGACCAAGCGGGAAACCAGCGTGGAGGCGCGTTATGCCTGTGCGGTGGAATATTATGCCGTGCTGGCGCGGGCAACCAAGAACCGCATTTTCGGTATCTTCGTGGATTCGCTGTCGGCGATCCTGCACGAATTTGTGCGGGGGCCGGACTATGAAACTTTACAGCATTCGTTGATCGAATCCCGGTTCAAGCTGGTGCGGCATTTGCGGGCGAAGGATGAGGAGGCGGCCGTCGCGGAAATGCGCAAGCATCTGGAGCGGGTGCATCGCCATGTCCGCAAGAACAGCAAGGCCGCCGTCAAGGGCTGATTGACCGCGCCATCTTTGCCATGCAATAGGTAGGACCATTGAATATATGGCTTTATAGGTAGGTGCGGCATGGCGGATGATGGCAAGATAATGATGGCGGGCGCGCTGGACGGCGTGCGAGTGCTGGATTTCACCAGCGTCATGGCTGGGCCGTTCGCCACCCGGATGCTCGCAGACCTTGGCGCGGAGGTGATCAAGGTGGAATCGCTTGAGGGCGATCAGGTCCGTGCGCGGCCGCCCAAGCGGGATGGCCATAGCGCCTATTTCGGCAATCTGAACGCGGGCAAGCAGTCGATCGCTTGCAACCTCAAATCGCCTGCCATTATCGACCTTATAAAGCAACTGGTCGCCACCTGCGACGTGCTGGTGGAAAATTTCCGGCCGGGCGTCATGGCACGCTTCGGCTTGATTTCTCGGCGCTGGCGGCGATCAATCCGCGGCTCATCTATTGCTCGATCTCCGGCTATGGTCAGACCGGGCCTAAGGCGCTGTTCCCGGCCTATGCGCCGGTGATCCATGCTGCCAGCGGATTCGACATGGTGAACCTGCGCTATCAGGACGGGTCAGACCGGCCCGCGACCAGCGGCATCTTCATCGCCGACGTGCTGGGTGGCACCCATGCGTTCGGCGCGATCCAGGCGGCGCTGTATCAGCGGGAGCGGACGGGGCAGGGGCAGCATATCGACCTGTCGATGCTGGAGGCGATGGTCGGCATGCTGGTGTTCGAAACGCAGGAGGCGCAATTTCCCGGCGACGCGCGGCGGCCGCTCTATACGCCGCTGAAGACCAATGACGGCTTCATCATGGTCGCGCGACCAGTCCGCGCAATTTCGAGCAATTGTCGGACGCGGTCGGCCATCCCGAATGGCGCGACGATCCGCGCTTCCTGACCAATGCGGACCGCAATGCCAATTGGGCGACCTTGCTGGCGCTGACCGAAATATGGACGTTGGAGCGCAGCGCGGCGGAGGCCGAGGCGATCCTGTCGCGCCATGGCGTGCCCTGCGCTCGCTATCGCGAGATTGGCGAGTTGCTGGACGATCCGCAACTGGCGGCGCGCGGAGCCTTTGCGCAGATGCATGACGGCGCGGGTGCCTTCAAAGTGCCCAACCCGCCCTTCCGCATGAGCGGATCGCGGGCCGAGGCGCGGGATCATGTCGCGCGGCTAGGCGAGGATGGCGCGGCCGTGCTCGGCGCGCTGGGCATCAGCGCGGACGCGGTTGCGGCGCTGCGGGCACGTGGCGACCTGGGCTGACCAGCCCCGCTGCAAAGGCTGCGAAGTTCACGCCGTTGGGGTAGCGCTATCCCGCCATCGGCCAGAGCTGTCGGCGCGGGTGGGGCGATGTGATCCCTTTTTTTTCGTTCACTGACGAGGTCCGCCGGATCATCTACACCACGAACGCGATCGAAGCTTTGAACTCGAAACTCAGGCGGGCTGTCAGGGTAAGGGGAAACTTCCCGAGCGACGGGCCGCCACCAAGCTGCTCTATCTCACCTTGAATCGGTCGGAGAAAGAGTGGAAGATGCCGCCACGTGAGTGGATCAGGGCGAAGGCACAATTTGCCGTGATCTTCGGCCAACGTGTCATCAGAGCCATGGCGGCCTGCAGATCAACCGCCCACCCACACATGGAAATACTGACAGTCTCATCCGCACCTTCCGCAAAACTGCTATGTCCAGTCAACATACATCGTGTTCGAGGACAACAGGCCGCCCCTCCCGGGTTGCTCGCATACGGCTCGCCTTGTCCTCGACGTCGGACGTCAGCACGACATGATCGTTATGCACTTCCAACAGGCGCCCGCGAACGGAAAGCCCTCCAGGCTGCCGGTCACGCGGTAACTCACGCTGTCGCCGACCTTGAAACTCGTTGGATCGGTGTTGAAATTGAACGGACAACTGCCGTCACCCATACCCTGCACTATCTGTCTCCTACGCCATGGGACTAGTTTATCTAAAGTATCGCCTGTCTATTAAGGCCTTAAAAATCGCTGCCAAAGGCAGCCTGCTTTAACCAAAAATTTTTTACTGGGTGCCTGTACATTATTTAAACACAGATTCACAGTAGCGCCACCCTGTAAAGCTGTCGGTCAACCGTCGATCATAATCGGCCGTTCCGAACTGGACGTTTCTTTCCTAAACCCCGTCAGTCTCGATCTGATACCAAACTTGTTGTCAAGGATTCTGAATTATAGCTGGTTTGCCATTTCCTGGGCAGGCCTGCCCCCCTGGGATCATATGAAAGCGCGGTATGCGTGTTGGAGAACCCTCTATTTTTGACCACCTTCCAGATGTGCACTTTCCACATGTTGCGCATTGGGCCAGACGCGACGCTGGAACTCGCCGCTTAGTCTGTCGCACTGGGATTAAGCTCGTCACCAGAGCCAAGGCGCTCTAGGCCCGCAAACAACCGATCAAGCCGATCCCGTATGTCTCGCCGATAACCTGACCTGTCTACCGGACGAGGCGCACAAACAACAATCTCGTCTGCTATTGAGATTTTAATCCGGTCCAAAGCATCGTTATCGATGATGCCTGCGCGCCGCAATTCGACACAAAGCTGCACTAAACCTGCCGCTGTGGCTTGGGCCCTTAGTCCAACATTTGTTAGATCATAATGCAGCTTCTTGTCTCTGCTTGCGGCAGTTGTCATATTTAAATCCTCTCGAGTCACAACATAGGGTTTTTGGGTCAAATTCAGACCTTTCACGAGAACCCTTGTCGCTTGTTTATATTTTCATACCCTATGTTTGCTTGCAAATACAGCTAGGTTTCGTGGACAAACAGTATCCATTGCAGAACTGCCACGAGGCTGACGAAGCCGAGGTTGAAATTTTTGGTCTTGTCGTAACGCGTGGCGATACGCCGCCAGTCGTTGAGTTTGTTGAACAGGCGCTCGACGAGGTTGCGCCAGCGGTAATTTTCGCGGTCTTGGGGGATGGGTTCGCGTCGGTTGCTCTTGGCCAGGATGACGATTTCAACTTCAGCGTTCTCCAACTCTTCACGGAGGGCGTCGGCATCATACCCTTTGTTGGCCAGTAGCGTCTCGATCTTGTCGGTGATCATGCGAAACAGCGGACCGACTGCTTGAAAATCGTGGACCTGTCCTGGCGTAGAACGAAGCCGAGCGGGCGGCCTTTGGCGTCACACCGCGCGTGGAGTTTAGTGCTGAAGCTGCCGCGCGATGGGCCAAACGCCTCGGTTTCGCGAGTCCCTTTTTTATGCCGATTGCACAATGATGTGCCCGGACGACGGTGCTTTCGATCATATCGGCGCGGGCATCTCGCTCCACCATTTCGGCAAGCGTTTCAAGCAGGCCTCAAACATGCCAGTCGTCATCTAACGCCGATAGCAGCGAAAAACACATTTCCACTTGCCATCTCGGTCTGGCAGGTGTCGCCATTGCGAGACTGTCCGGTTGATCCACATCATCCCTTCGAAATGCTGTCGGTTATCCAGCGAGGTCGGCAGCATCGGCGCGACTCGCTGCTTCCTTAGCGCCAATAAATTGCGGGGGGGGGGGGGGGGGGGAAGCGAAAGGATGGCTTTGAAACTGAGGTTTATCGAGCGCTGACGTTCGGACGAACAAGGTCGAGGTGGAGAAATTGTTGAAGTCGCCGTGCTCGTAGCCGCTGAAGGCCGCCCCGTTTGTGAACTCTCGCCGCCCTTACTAAAGTGAGCGCAGTATCAAATGCCGCCCAGCTTCCTGTTTCCAAGCTAAGATGGCGAAAACTCTGGGCAATGGCTGCGGCGATGATCCTCTCTAAAATCACACCGCCATTACCCATCCTCAGGAAATCAGGATAAGTTCGCATCGACTTCACTTCGGCAACTTCGTGCGAAAGCATCTTCAATGCGCCTATTGCGGCGACGCGTCCCACAACCCAAGATGTCCAGGCAGTAATATCTGGTGTTTGTAAGCCCGTGAGATCGAGGGCGAATACGCTGCCCAATGGCGAACTAGCCATCATCCCTTGGAGGTGAAGTGCCAACAGGGTGCGCGTCTGTTCTCCCGTCTAATGGTCCTCTCGAACATCAAAAATGTTGCGCCCTGCTGAATGATACGCGGCAGCATATCCATTTCTGAAGAGGTCATCAGCAAAATTGAAGGTCGCATTTTGGTCAGCGGTCGACCGGCAGATTTCCCTTACCTGATGGGCCAGTCAAATCTGAACGAATGGCTGCTTCCGGGAGATGAGAATGAGCAGCCGGACGGCAACGAGTTGCGCATACAGGTCGGCGAGCGAATCCCGCCGACCTGTAATCGCAGGCCTAAACGATCGTGTTGGACACCACGGCGTGGCTGCCCTCTTCGTCGGCCTCAATCTTTCCGCCAAAGAGCATCTTTAGTTTCCCCGTTAGAGACATGTCAGCCTCCCACAGCTCCGCTTCATCGATGTTAAAGCGGAGCAGTGCCAGATTTGGGTCGGACTTCCCACCGGGGAACCAGGCCTCGACAGGCTTGGACCAAAGTTTCTCGATCATTGCCGGGTCGTTATCGATAGCCACTTTCCCAGATAGGGAAGCAAAGAAATCTTGTCCCTTCGAGACAAACTGGGCCATCGCGACTCCACCCGTTGAGAGGCGATTGTCTTTGCCGATAAAAAACCAGATTGTATCGACCTGATCCTTGTCGAGCTGCGCGGTCAGCGGTTCCGAGTGGGTAACGCTTCCGTCGGCAAGGCCGACCATGATAAACGGGCCTTTATCAAGCTTTTCCCACATGTGCTGTTTCAGGGTGTGATTATTAGTTCCCATAGCGATCTCCTCGGTTTGTGGAACTACAACAACTCAGGATCAAACAAGGTTGCGAAGAAGGCCGAAGACGGTGCCTTGCAGGCTCCGTAAGCACAAAACTCCTTACGCACGTGCAAACTTGCCGAAAAGATGCCGCAAGGCGAATTCCGATGCGGACCGGACGGGATTGCTGGAGGTAGGCGGTCGTCGATTTCTTGAGGTTGTCGAAGGCCCGGAGCCGGCGGTCATAGCTACCTATGAGCTGATCAGGCGTGACCCGTGGATCGTCCCATGTGGTGGTGTAGCTGGGTGTTGAGGTGGTCACCATGATTTCCGGATAGGTTTGGGTCGCGAAGCTCGAACCTGCGGAAGGAACCACGATGACCGATTCCATGATTCACCTGCGTTCACTGGTGGAAAAGCCCCCCGACGCCGATATTTTGCGCGACATGATCTCGTTTGCCGCCGAACGATTGACGGAGATGGAGGTTGGTGGCCTGACCGGTGTGCCATACGGCGAGAAGTCGCCCTCCCGGCTCGTCCAGCGCAATGGTCACCACGAGCGCGACTGGAAGACCCGCGCCGGAACGGTAGAGCTGCGCATTCCCAAGCTCAGGAAAGGCAGCGACTTTCCGGGCTTCCTCGAACCGCGCCGGATGGCGGAGGGCTCTCTCCGCCGTCATTCAGGAAGCCTATATCTAGGGCATCTCGGCCCGCTCGGTCGATGATCTGGTCAAAGCCTTGGGCATGGATGGCATCTCCAAGAGCCAAGTGAGTCGGCTTTGCGAAGATATCGACGAGCGTGTTCACGCCTTACTCCACCGGCCGATCGAGGGGGACTGGCCGTATCTGTGGATCGACGCCACCTATGTGAAGGTCCGCCAGAACGGGCGGATCGTCTAGGTCGCCGTGATCGTTGCGGTCGGCGTCGACAGCGACGGCCGCCGGCAGGTGCTGGGCATGGACATTGGCCATTCAGAAGCGGAACCTTTCTGGACAGCATTCCTGCGCACGGGGCCTGCGCGGCGTGAAACGGGTCATCTCCGACGCCCACGAAGGCATCAAGGCGGCCGTCTCCAAGCTGCTGTGTGCCACCTGGCAGCGCTGCCGCGTCCACTTCATGCGCAATCCCTTGGCCCATGCCGGCAAGAGTGGCAGGCGCGTCGTCTCCGCGTCTATCGCCACCGCCTTCGCGTAGGAAACGCCCGAAGCGGCAAGCCAGCAGTGGCGTTCTGTGGCCGATCAGGTGCGACCCAAACTACCCAAGCTGACCACCCTGATGGACGACGCCGAACCCGACGTGCTTGCCTACATGACTTTCCTCAAGGAACATCGCACAAAGCTTCACTGCACGAATCCTATCGAGAGACTCAACGGCGAGATCAAGCGCAGGACAGAGGTCGTCGGCATCTTCCCCAACGACCCGCCATCACCAGAATCATGGGTGCCATCCTCATGGAATAAAGCGATGAGTGGGCGGTCCAGCGGGCGCGCTACATGACGCTTGAAACGATGGCGTCGCTCGGCGATGATTCGATCATCGTGCGCTTGGCAGTGCCCGGGACATGATCGGCTAAGGCTGACGCCGGAACGCGCGGGTGATCGACCCCAGCTACACCACACCACCGTCTGGGACACGATCGAATGCCAATAGTATCGCAAATTGCCGATCCCAGCTGTGCGCATATTTTACAGGCTTCGCCAAAAGCAACACTTTGGTATAGGCGACCGTCGGCTTTCCGGACGCCGCTGTCGACCATCAAATGTCAGGAAATGGCGCAAACCAGACATTAGGCGGAAGCGGTCTGCATCACTCCCGCTCCCACACTTGTCACCGCAACAACTCCCGCGCAATCGTGTTCTTCTGAATCTCCGACGATCCCTCGTAAATCCGCGTGATGCGAATGTCGCGATACAGCCGCTCGACTGCAAAGCCCCGGCAATAGCCTGAACCGCCGAAGATTTGGACCGCCGTGTCGACCGTCCGGCTGCCGGCTTCGGTGGCGAACAGCTTGGCCATGGACGCCAGCTCACGCTTTTTCTCACCCTGGTCGTAACGCCAGCAAGCGTCGAACAGGATGAGGCGGGCAGCGCGCATGTCGGTGGCCATGGTGGCGATATAGTGGCGGATCGCCTGGAAGTCCGAAATGACGCCGCCAAAGGCTGGGCGCTGTTTCGATTCCGCGATCGCCAGTTCCAGCGCATATTCGCCCATGCCGACGGCGGTCGCGCCGACATTCATGCGGCCCTCGTTCAGGCCTTCCAGCGCATAGTGGAAGCCGCGCCCTTCTTCGCCGATCAGGGCTTCGGGCGGTAACTGGCATTCATCGAAGCTCAGTTCATAGACGCCGGGCGTTGCGGTGCCCATCAACTCAATCGTGCCGGTGACGGCAAAGCCGGGCGTGTCGGCTGGCATCAGGAAGGCGGAAATGCCGCTGCGCGGCCCCGCTGCCTTGTCGGTATAGGCATAGACGATCACATATTTGGCGTTCTTGCCGTTGGAAATATAGGTTTTGGAGCCGTTGATGACCCAGCCGTCGGCGTTGCGGGTCGCTGTGGTGCGCATCGACCCCGGATCGGACCCGCTATTGGGTTCGGTCAGGGCAAAGGCGATGCCGATTTCGCCCGAAACCATGCCGGGGATCAGCTGCTGCTTTTGTGCTTCCGACGCATGATAGACGATGTTGCGCGCGCCCGGACCCATGAGCGGGCGCAATTCGGTCCAGAATTGGGGGGGAAGGCGGGCGAGTTCCATCTGCACCGCCGCCTGCGCGAGTGCGCCCAGGCCCAGGCCACCATATTCTTCCGGCAGCGACAGGCCGAAATAGCCATTGTCGACCAGCGTTTGCCGCACGATCGGCGGGACTTTGCCGGTGGCCTGAAATTCCGCTTCATAAGGGAGCAGGTCGCGCACGATGGCGCGGGTGACGTCGCAAAATTCCTTGATGTCGTCGGGCAGTTCAAAGTCCATCTTGTGCCTCCTTCTTATCCGAATCCGTGGGGCGCCGTGCGCACCTCTCGCTAATGGTCCTACCATTGCAGTAATGGTCAGTCCATTAGAATTTCGGCTGATCGGGGCAAGGGGCCGCTGTCCTTTGGGGCAGTTGTCCTTTAAGGATGGGGCCGCCCGATGACACCACAGCGCGCGGGTAGAGGGTAACAAGAGTAAGCGGCATGGCGACCGATCCGTTCGACCTTAATCTGCGCCACCTGCGCGCGCTGCTGGCGATCCGCGAACATGGCAGCATCACCGCCGCCGCCGATGTGGTCAGCCTGTCGCAACCGGCGCTGACGCAGGGGCTGGCCAAGCTGGAACGGCAATTTGGCTATACGTTTTTCGAGCGGCGATCGGGCGGCATGGTGCCGACGCCCATGGGCGAGATCGTCATCGAGCGGGCGCGGGCAGCTTTGGATCATCTGTCGCAGGCGGCCAAGGGCTTGTCGGGCGTGTTCCACTATCCTGAGCGGCTAATGACGATGACGCAGCTGCGTGCCTTCCTGGCGCTGGCGGAGGCGGGGAGTTTCGCGGCGGCGGCGCACGGCAGCACCCTGTCGCAGACCGCGGTGCATCGCGCGGTCGGCGACCTGGAGCAGATGATCGGCGGGAAGCTGGTCGAGCGGCGGGGGCGGGCGGTGTGGCTCAATCCGGCGGGCAAAAGGCTGGCGCGGGGCACAAGGCTGGCAGTGGCGGAGATTGTCGCGGCGCTGGCGGACATCGGTCGCGATAGCGGGAGCGGGAGCGAACTGATCGCGTTCGGCGCGCTGCCATTGGCGCGGCCTTATCTGGTGCCCGCTGCGATGGCGCGAATGGCGCGGAGCGATCCGCGCGCGGCGTTCAAGGTGCTGGAGGGAAGCTGGCGCGAACTGGTCGAGCCGCTGCGTGACGGGGTGATCGACATGGTGGTCGGCGCGCTGCGGCCGTTCGAGATTGCCGACCTGTACCAATTGCCCTTGTCGGAGGATCGGCTGGTGATCGCGGCGGGGAGCCAGCATCCGCTGGCCCAGGTGGCCAAGCCGACGATGGAACAGCTGGCGAGCTATCCCTGGATCGTCGCGCCCGCCAATTCGCCGTTGCGCGAACAGTGGGAAAAGCTGTTCGGGCAAGGCAAGGTACCGGCCACGCCGGTAGAGTGCGGGTCGGTGATGATCATCGGGCGGTTGTTGACGGAGGGGAATTTCCTGACCCTGCTGTCGCCCGATCAGGTGGCGTTGCAGATCCGCAGCGGGCTGCTGACACAGGTCGGTCCGCCGCTGGAGGACAGCAAGCGAGTGGTGGGGATCACGACGCGACGCAGCTGGCGCCCGACCGCGACGCAGCGGCGCTTTCTGGAAATGCTGGGCGAGGCGGCCAAGGGCGAGCGGGTGGCGGGCGCGCCGCCGGACTTGCGGGAATCGGGCTGGGTGTGAGGCTATCGCGGATTGCTGGCCTCAAGCGCGGCGATGCGGCCCTTCAGACGATCAGCAAGCGAAGGGCGGATCGGCTGTCCGGCGAGCAATTTGCGCCATGTATTGTAGCTGATGCCGAAGCGGGCGTTAAGCGCTTCGTCGGTGCGGCCAGCCACCAGCCTTTGCATCTGGAGGATCATCTCCTCCTCCAGATGCACGCCATTGCTGTTGTTCTGCTGCACGATGCGCGCCTCAGTCCAGGTTGATCCAGACCGCCTTCGTCTCCAGATAATCCTCGATATGGTGCGCGCCGGACTCGCGGCCGAAGCCGCTCATGCGATAGCCGCCGAAGGGGACGGCGGGGTCGAGCATCTGGTAGCAATTGACCCAGACGGACCCGGCGCGGATGCCGCGCGCCATGCGGTGCGCTGTGGCCAGGTCGCGGGTCCATACGCCGCTTCCCAGGCCAAATTCGGTGGCGTTGGCGCGGGTTAGAACCTCCTCGATCGTGTCGAAAGTGAAGGCGGAGAGGACCGGACCGAAAATCTCTTCCCGCGCGATCGTCATGTCGTCAGCGACATGGGTGAAGATGGTGGGTTCGATGAAATAACCCGCATCATAGCCAGCGCCGCTCATGCGATTGCCGCCGGTCAGCGGGCGGGCGCCTTCTGTATTCGCGCCTTCGATGAAGCCGAGGATCTTGTCCATCTGGGGCAGGGAAACGACCGGACCCATCTGGGTGGTCGGGTCCAGCGGGTCGCCGACCTTGATCGTCTTCGTGAAGGCGGCGAGGCGCTCCATAAATTCGTCGTGGATTGTGCGTTGCACGAACAGGCGCGTGCCCGCGCTGCAAATCTGCCCGGCATTGGCGAACACGGCCATGGCGGCGGCGGGGACTGCCTTGTCGAGATCAGCGTCGGCAAAGACGATGTTGGGCGACTTGCCACCCAGTTCCACCGTTACACGCTTCATCGTCCCGGCGGCGGCGTGCAGGATTTTTTCGCCGACGCCGGTGGAGCCGGTGAAGGCGATCTTGTCGACGTCCGGGTGGCTGGAGAGCGCCGCGCCTGCATCGCCAAGGCCCGTGACGATGTTGATGACGCCGTCCGGCACGCCCGCTTCCAGGCACAATTCGCCAAAGCGCAGCGCGGAGAGGGGCGTCTGTTCGGCGGGCTTCATGACGAGGGTGCAGCCGGTGGCCAGCACCGGCCCCGCCTTCCACACCGACATGCCGATCGGGCCGTTCCACGGGTTGATCGCTGCGACCACGCCGATGGGTTCCTTGAGCGTGTGGGAGAGGACGTCGCCCATGGCGCTGTTGTCGATCGTGTCGCCCGCGATCAGCGTCGCTTGCCCCGCATAATAGCGCAGCAGCGCACCGGCGCGCGCCTTGCCCATGATCGTGCGGCTATAGGGTGCGCCAAGGTCCAGCGTGTCGAGCATCGCCAGTTCCTCGAAATGCTGCTCCACCAGATCGGCAAGGCGCAGCATGATGCGCTGTCGCTCCACCGGCTTCATCCGCCGCCATGGCCCCTCGAACGCAGCGCGGGCCGATTTGACCGCGCGGTCGACATCCTCCGCGCCGCCCTGCGCCACGGTGGCGAGCAGATCGCCGGCGGCGGGATTGCGGGTCTCGAACCGCTGCCCCGACAAAGCGGGGACGCGCTGGCCGCCGATCAGCATGTCCTGATGCGGGGTGTCGAGGAGGGCGGGGCGCGGGGGGATGATGAGCTGGGTCATGAAGGATTCTTTCGGGCGGCGATGTTGGATGTGACGGCGTCTTGCAGGATGAACTGAAATGCGCGCTGGGCGATCATCATGGTGGGGGCGGAGGTGTTGCCGCTGATGATATCCGGCATGACCGACGCATCGACGACGCGCAGGCCGGATACGCCGCGCACGCGCAGGCGATTGTCCACGACGGCCATCGGGTCGCTGTCCGGCCCCATCTTGCAGGTGCCGGTGGGGTGATAGGCAGTGTTGACGATCTTGCGCAGGGCGCCATCGATCTCGGCGTCGCTTTGATGCTGCGTGCCCGGTTCGATTTCCGCGCCGGTCATGGCGGCGAGCGCGGGCTGCGCGAAGATATGGCGGCAGGCGCGGAAGCCGGCGATCAGCGTTTGCATGTCATAGGGATCGGCAAAGAAATTGGGATCGATGACTGGCTTGTCTTCCGGTCGGTTGCTGGCCAGTCGGACTGACCCCGCGCTTTTGGGGCGCAGTAGCTGAATGAGGCCCATATAGCCGTGGCGGCGGGGGACGGAGCGGGCGTCCAGCTTCAGCCCGGCGAGGAAGGTGATCTGGATGTCGGGGCGACCCGTTCCGTCGGTGCAAAGGAAGCCGCCCGCCTCCGCGACATTGGAGGCCAGCATGCCTTCGCGCTTCAGCAGATATTTGAATGGGCTGGCCAGGATGCGGGGCAAGACCTTGGCCGACACGGCATAGGATTCCGCCGACGGGTTTTCCATCGCGACATGGACGGTGGGATGGTCCTGCAAATGCGCGCCGACGCCGGGCAAATGGTGGACAAGGTCGATGCCCATCTCGCGCAGATGATCCTGCGGCCCGATGCCCGACAGCATCAGCAGGTGCGGGGAATTGGTCGCGCCCGCACACAGGATGATCTCTCGCCGCGCCGCGATGGTGCTGCGCCCCCCGTCCGTCCCTATTTCCAGCCCCACCGCGCGACCCCGGTCGAACAGGATGCGGCGGACCATGGTGTCCGCCATGACGGTCAGGTTAGCGCGATCCAGCGCGGGATGGAGGAAGGCGCGGGCGCTCGACAGGCGGGTGCCGTCGCGCTGGTTAAGGTCGTAGCGGCCAAATCCGTCCTGGCGATCGCTGGCGAAATCATCATTGCGGCGATGCCCCGCCTGTTCCGCCGCATCGACGATAGCGGCGCTCACCGGATTCCAGCTTTTGGGTTTCTGCACGTCCAGTTCGCCGCCCTTGCCGTGCCAAGGCGTATCGGGACCGGCGTAATTTTCAACCGCCTTGAACGCGGGCAGGACATCGTCATAGGCCCAGCCATCATTGCCCGCATCGGACCAGCCGTCATAGTCCGCCCGTTGCCCACGAATATAGACGCCACCGTTGATGGCGCTGCATCCTCCGAACAGCTTGCCGCGCGGAAAGTTGATCGTGCGGTTGTTGACGGCGGCGTTGCCGGTCAGCGCCTGTTTCCAGTTATATTTTTCGTGCGGCAGCAGGAAGATATTGCCGACCGGCATCGCGGTCTTGAGGTTGACCGGCCATTTTTTGTCGGATGGCCCCGCTTCGATCAGGGCGACGCGGTTGGCCGGGTCGGCCGACAGGCGATTGGCCATCAGGCTGCCCGCCGAGCCGGAGCCGATCACGATATAGTCGAAGCTGTCGCTCATAGAATTGCGTCCTTGCGGCCGAGCGCGGGCACATGGCCCCGTACGGCGATGAAGCCCAAGGCGTTGACCAGCATCAAGACCGCGAGCGCGCCGAAAAAGCCGAGATTGCCCCAATCGATCAGGACGGCGCCCGCCACCGCGCTGACGATCGCGCCGATGCGGCCAGCCGCACCCATCAGACCCAGGCCCCGCGCGCGCAGTCCGGTCGGGAAAGCGTGCGCACCGACCGCGAACATGGCCGATTGCGCGGCGCTGGCGAAGAGGCCGAGCGCGCCGAGGCAAGCGAGGACAGCGCCTTCGTTGCGCGCGCCACTGATGGGGAGGAGGGCGAGGGTGGCGCAGACGGCCGTCCCGACGATCGCCATCAGGATCAGCACCGGGCGCGATCCGAAGCGGATGATGGCCAGCGACGCGATCATCGCGCCGATGGTGCCGCCAATGTTGAAGCTGGTAAGGCCAAGACTAGCGGTCTGCAGGCCAAAGCCCGCGCTGGTAAGCATGGTCGGCGCCCAGTTGAACATGAGGTAGATCATGAACATGCCGGAGAACATCGCGACCGACAGCGCCAGCGTGTCGCGCAGCAGGGCCGTGCCGAACAGGTTGCGCATCGGTTCGTAGCGGGGCGCTTCCCCGGCGGCGAGGGGGATGTGGGCGACAGAGGCGGGATCAGGGTGGCCGATGCGGCGCAATATACGGTCCAGTTCAGCGGCGCGATCGGGCCGTTCCGCCAGATAGCGGGGGGATTCGGGCAGGATGAACCAGAGCCACGCGACGAAGATCATCGTCACGCTGCCGCCGATATAGAAGAGCCAGCGCCAGCCAAGGCCCGGCAGGATCAGCGCGGCCGCGACACCGCCCAATATCCCGCCGATCGACACGCACACCACGCCGAAGGTCACGGCGACGCTGCGCCAGCGGACGGGGGTGAATTCGGCGATCATGGCGCTGGCGGTACCGGGGACGCCGCCAAGGCCCACGCCCGCCAGCGTCTTGAGCGCAGCGACTTGCCACAATGTCGTGGAAAAGCCGGTGAGGAGGGTCGCAACGCCGAAGATGGCGACGCCGATGATGAGCGCGCCGCGCCGTCCGAAGCGATCGCCGACCCAGCCCGACGTCAGCGTGCCGATGGCCATGCCGACAAAGCCCAGCGCGAACACGGACCCCAATGCCGTCCGGTCGATGCCCCATTCCTGGAGCAGCGAGGGGGCGGCGAGGCCAAGCATCTGATTGTCGAGGCCGTCGAGAATGACGGTCGCGGCGATCATCAGCACGGACCAGATCTGGTAGGACGACATGGGTATGTCATCCAACATGCCCCCTGATCCCGCCGGACTGCTGCTGCTGCCTTCTATCGTGGCGACCGCCAAGATCGTCTCCTTGAGCCTGGGCCGTTTGCGGCCGCTTCATTCATTTGTCGGCGTGACATTGAAAAACCGGAATATCGCAATCAGATGTCGAGGACGAGGTTGGCACTTTTCGACCCCGAACAGCAGACCATGATCGACCTGTTGGCGGCTTTGTCGTCATCCGACAGGAAATGGTCGCGATGGTCGGGAATGCCGTCCAGCACCTTGACCTCGCAGGTTCCGCAAATTCCTTCCGAACAAGCAAAGCCGACATTGACACCGGCGCTGAGCAGCGCGTCAAGCATCGTTTCGCCTTCTTCCACCGCGATGGTCTTACCGCTCCTGGCCAGTTCCAATGTGTAGCCGCCCTCGGTCGCCATTTGGGTTTCGGCCGAGAAATATTCGATATGGGCATGGCCCTTGGGCCGGTCGCAATTGATCGCCACGAAAGCATCAAGCATCCCGCCGGGGCCGCAGCAATAGAGATGCGCGTCGGCAGGCGCAGCGGCGCAGATGGCTTTGAGGTCGAGGCGGCGGCCGCCGGGAATGCCGTCATAGGCGATTTCCACCCGGTCATAATCAGACAGGCGATCGACATAAGCGGCGCGCTGCGGCGAGGCGGCGACATAATGGAGTTCCCAGCTACGCCCAAGTTTTTCCAGCCGCGCGATCATGGGCAACATCGGCGTAATGCCGATCCCGCCACCGATCATCACGGTGTGGCTGGCATCCTCCACCATCGGAAAATTGTTTTTCGGTTCCGAGATGTCGAGGATCTGGCCGACCTGCCATTTTTCATGGATGTGGCGCGATCCGCCGCGACCGTCGATCGCATGATGGACGGCGATTTCATAATAGCCGCGAATGGCGGGATCATTGACCAACGAATAGCTGCGCGCCAGTCCGGGGGAAAGCTGCACGTCGATATGTGCGCCGGGATCGAAGGGCGGCATCAGCCCGCCATCGACCGGTTCGAGGATGTAGCTGTTGATGCCTTCGGCTTCCCAGCGGATATTCTTCAATCGTGCGCGCATCACCCTCTCCGTCCGGTGCGATGCGTCTCTTGGCAGGGCCGGGGCGCCATGGATCGGCGAACCGGACAAACCGCAATGCGTGTCGTCACCTCTATCATCCTTGTCTGAGGTACCGGGGCATGGATCGCCCCGGCCCTTATATATGTGTCACTCAGCCGCTTCGACCTTGTCGGGCCAGCGTACCGCCTTGGCCAGTGCCGATTCATAGGCGTTGGCGAGCGTGTCGCTGGGGTCGTGCAGGAAGGAGCCTGCGCGCGCGCGATAGAAGATGCTGGGGTCTTCGATCCCCGGTGGCAGCGTGCCCTTGTTGGCGAGCGCGCGGGCGGCCAGCAGCACGCGGCGGCGCACGCGGGCGATCATCTGGTCGGTGGGGGCCAGATTTTCAAAGCTGTGGTCGGTGATCGGCCCCATGCTTTCGGTCACCGCCTGATCCTGCATCGTGATGTTGGGGATGCCGGTGAACTGGGTGCCGTTGCGCTGGGATTCACGGTCGATCGCCCAGTCATTCTTCTCGCTATCGGGCGAGCGCCAGCGGCCAAACCAGTCGGTGGTCGTCGGCGCATATTCGAGCGGTGCGAACAAGGGCGTGCCGTCCTTGAGCGTCGACGTATAGGCCGGGTTGCCCGCATCCACGCCACAGGTGATGTCGAACAGCATCGAATGTTCGTCGTCCATCGGCACCCAGGCGCGGGCAATGGCGCGCGTGGCGAACCGATTGTTGGGCGTCTGCGTCCAGAAGGGGAACATATAGTGGGCGACGCGCCAGCTCATCTGGCCATCATCGTTCGGGCGATAGCCGCCATACATGACGCCCCAGTCGGCCTGCGCCACTTCATAGTCGGGCGCGCGGTTGAGGACGGTCGGGCGCATCGGATGATCCTCATCCAGATCGTCCGCCTCGATCGAGCCGACATGCAGGAAGCCGACATGGCTGGTGTCGATGTCACCCTCCAGCGCCTGAAGCCAGTTGCAGTCGCGCTGCAGGCACCAGATTTCGGCGTCGGGGTGCATCGTCGCTTCGATTTCCGGCAGGGGTGGCGGGGCGGACTGGTTTTCGCCCATATAGACCCAGATCAGGCCGTTGGCTTCGTGCGTCTTATAGGCCTTGGCATGGACCTTGTCCTTGAAGTCCATGCGCGCTGGGACGGACGGCATGTCGACGCACTTGCCATCGACGTCGAACTTCCAGCCATGATAGACGCAGCGTATGCCGTTTTCCTCGTTGCGGCCGATGAACAGCGATGCGCAGCGATGTGGGCAGCGATGGTCCATGATGCCTACGCGACCTGAGCTGTCGCGGAAGGCGATCAGCTTTTCGCACAGGATCATCAGGCGCAGCGGATCGCCATCGGCGGCAACTTCGGACGACAGGCAGGCGGGCAGCCAATATTGGCGCATCATCGTGCCCATGACCGTGCCCGGTCCTACCCTGGTCATGTCGGCGCTATCTGTGGACTGCATGAGTTTTTCAGCCTCTTCCTTGCTTTTCGTTATCGGCGCGGCGTGAATCGAAGCCAGCACCATTCCCTGATCCCTGACTAGAGCCACTCCACGCCCCGCCCCAATCGGAATGTGGTCGGACCATTCATTAACCGGGACGATGCTATTGCGCCTCTTTTGTTTTTGCTGCTTCACGGTTGGCAGACGGCATCAAGCCGTGTTGTCAAGGGAGAGTCCGGGAATGCCTTTCAGCCTCAAAACATCCTGCGCCATGGGCGCGATCATCGCCGCCATGACGAGCGTTTCGGCCTTGGCGCAGGCCGATCAGCCAGTGCCGCAGGACGCCGCGCCCCAGCAGGCGATCTTCCCCGAAGACATCGTCGTCACCGCCGAGCGGCGCGAATCGACGGTGCGCGAAGTGCCCTTTTCCATTGCGGCGTTCGGCGGCGAATTGCTGCGCGAGGCGCAGGTCTACAGCCCCGCCGCGCTGACGCAGCAGATGCCGGGCATAACCATCAACACCGCCGACAAGTCGCTGTCGATCGTCGCGATCCGTGGCAATGTGTCGACATTCCGTACCGCCACGCTGGACACGCCGGTCGCCTTTTTCATGGACGACGTCTATTATGTGTTCAACAACGACCTGAACGCCAATTTCTACGACACCAACCGCGTCGAAGTGTTGCGCGGCCCGCAGGGACATTGTTCGGGCGCAATGTGGTGGGCGGCGCGATTGCGGTGGTCACCAACAATCCTGAGTTCAATGATGATTATTTCGCCCAGATCAGTGGCGGCAATGGCGGCTTCGTGCGGAGCGAAGGGATGCTGAACGGCGCGCTGGTCGATGACAAGATTGCCGGCCGCTTCGCGTTCAGCACTGAACATAGCGATGGCCTGATCGACACGCCCAACCAGTCGGGACGTTACGGCAAATATGACAGCTATTCGGCGCGCGGCAAGCTGCTGTTCCAGCCGACCGATACGCTGCAGGTCGTCCTGTCGGGCGACTATAGCTATACCAAAGGCAATGGCGGGGCGATCCAGCTCGGCATTGGCGGCAATCAGGTCATACCCGATACGTTCGGTGCCTATACCGATGACGAATGGACCAATAACGACTTCGTATCGTCGCCCTATCGCCAGCGGCTGCGCGGCGGCTATCTGCGCGGCGACCTCGACCTGCTCGGCGGCACGCTGACGTCGATCACCGGCTATCGCATGAACGACAGCCGCGCGATCAACGACGACGTGCCGGTGGGGACGGTCGTGCCGGTGTTCGACCGCCGCCAAGTGGTCAAGAACCGCAGCTTCACGCAGGAAGTGCGCTTCGCATCGGCACCGGGCCGCTTCTCCTATGTCGTGGGTGCCTATTTCCTGTCGGCGGATGTTTCGACCACCAACATCTTCTTCTACAGTCCGCTGCCCGGATCGGCCGTGCCCGGCAGCATCCGCCGCAATCCCGACGTCACCAACATCACGCGCGTCCAGGACGGCAATGTCCGCAGCCTAGCCGTGTTCGGCGAGGCGACGTTCGAAATCACCGACAATCTGGCCGTGGTCGCGGGCGGTCGCTACACGTCGGATCGCAAGAAGGTCGATTATCGTGCCTTTTCGACGACGGATGCAGGGGCCATCCCCGGTTTCGGTTTCCCCGGCGAAGTGCGCGCATCGGGCGGCCGTACCTGGGACGCCTTCACGCCGCGCTTCACGATCAAGTTCGAGCCGACCCAACAGATCAACATGTATGCGACCTACGCCAAAGGCTTCAAATCTGGCGGCTTCGTTGACAATGCCTATCGCGACCCGACCATTCCGCTGGAGCCGGAAAATGCCGAAAATTATGAAATCGGCGCGAAATCCCGCCTGTTCGACAACAAATTGGACCTGAATGTCGCGCTGTTCCACCAGACGACCAAGAATCTCCAGAATTTCTCCGGCGCGGGCGGCATTGCCCATACCTATAATGGCACGCTCAAGATGAAGGGGATGGAGGTCGAATCCGTTATCCGCCCAGTCGAGGATCTACGCCTGACCGCCAATTATACGCATTTGGTCGGCACCTATACCGATCTGCGCGATCCGCTGGTGAACCTCGATTATTCGGGCAATCCGGCCAAGTTCGCACCGCGCGACAGCTTCACCGTCGGCGCGGCCTATACCGGGCGACTGGGCAATGGCGCGACACTGACGCCGCAGGCGGATTTCAACTTCTCTACCCGTATTTCGACCGACGACGCCAATACGCTGCGGCTATATGACAATCTGCATCGCGACACGCGGGGCCGGACACTCAATGCGCGTCTGAATTATGAAACCGCCGATGGCCGTTTCCAGATCGGCCTGTGGGGCAAGAACCTGACCAACAATTATCAGATCGTGAATGCGGACGACATCACCGCCTTCCTGGCGGTACCCGGCAACGGCACCACCTATTGGAAGATCTTCACCAACACGCCGCGCACCTATGGCCTGACGCTGTCGATCCGCCGCTGACCAACGGCATGGGCGGGGAGGCCGCGGCCCTCCCCGCCATTTTATTGTAGGACGATATCATGAGCGATCACTTCACGCTGCCAGCCAATGGCAGTTTTTCCTTTGCAGGCCGCACCGCACTGGTGACGGGCGGTGGCCGTGGTGTGGGCGAGGCGGTGGCGCGCGAAATCCATACCGGGGGCGGGCGCGTGGCTGTGAGTGATGTCGATATCGATGTCGCGCAGGCGGTGGCGGCCTCGCTCGATCCGTCGGGCGAGACGGCGATCGCCTTGACGCTGGACGTGCGGGAGAAGGCGCATTTCATCGCTGCGCGCGATCAGATGGCGGACCTGTGGGGCAAGGTCGACATCGTGGTCAACAATGCAGGCTTCGCCAAGCGCACGCCGACGCAGGATATCGCCCCGGAAGAGTTTGACGCGATCGTTCAGATAAACATGCGCAGCGTGTTCCTGAGCTGCCAGATATTCTCCGACCATATGCGCGAGAATGGCTATGGGCGGATCGTCAATATCACCTCGCTCGCCGGGCAGAATGGCGGGACGGTGGCCTCCCCCCATTATGCCGCGTCGAAAGCCGGGGCGATCATGCTGACCAAATATTTCGCGCGCTATCTGGCCGGAACCGGCGTGACCGTAAACGCCATCGCCCCCGGCCCGATCGACACCGCCAAGGCGCGGCTGTCGGCCGAACAGATTGCGCGGGTCGAAGGCGAAGTGCCGGTCGGCCGCTTCATGGCCGTGGGCGAGATCGCGGCGGCGACCGCGCTGCTGGCGTCGGACCGGGGCGGGTTTTTCGTGGGCGCGACGCTGGACATGAATGGGGGGCTGTATTTGCGGTGATCCCGCTTTACCGTCTTTGTTTCCCGCTTTTCTTATGGCGCTATTGGATTGCAATTGGCGGTTCTGCGTGGGCCATCCATAATCACAACCAACAATAGGGTAGCGCCGGAGCCCTGAACGGCCCGGCCGGATAATGGAGAGCAGCATGTTCATTTATAACGCATGGTATGTGGCCGCTTTCGCCGCCGATATCGAACCGGGCAAGACGCTGGGGCGCAAATATCTGAACAAGGCGGTCGTGCTGTTCCGCACCGAAAGCGGCGAGATCGCAGCGCTGGAGGACCGGTGCAGCCATCGCGCGATGCCGCTCTCTTCGGGCCATGTCGATGGCGACGTCATCCGCTGCTGCTATCATGGCGTGGAATTTGACGGCAAAGGCACCTGTACCCGCATTCCCAACCAGGCGCGTATCCCCGCCGCCGCCAACGTCCGTCATTATCCGGTGGTGGAAAAGGATCATCTGATCTGGATATGGATGGGCGAACCGGCGCTGGCCGATCCGTCGATCATCGTCGATAGCCCGGAACATAATGATCCGGCCTGGACGTGGCGGCCCTATAATTTTCCGGTGAAGGCCAATTGGCAGCTGATCATCGACAATATCATGGACCTGACCCATGTGCCCTATATCCATGCGCGCACGATCGGCGGGAACCCGGAGCAACATTATAATGCCGATACCAAGGTCGAGTTCGACGGCCGCAAGGTGACGTTGCTGCGCAAGATGCCCAATTCGATCCCACCCAAATCCTATATCGACGCTGGCGGTTTCAAGGGCCGGGTCGATCGCTGGCAGGAAGTGCGGTTCGAGCCGGGCATCGGCATGACCTGCCGCGTCAATGCTGGCGGTTGTGATGCTGGCACGGGCGCCTATGAAGGCAAGCGCGACAATGGCTTCATGCTGGCCAACAACCATTTCATCACGCCGGAGACGGAAACGACCAGCCATTATCTGTGGACCATCTGCACCACTGCGCCCAAGGAAAGTGGTGTGCCGGACGTGCTGTTCGACCAGTTTTTCGATACCATCACCGAGGATGAGGAAACGCTCGAAGCGCAGCAGCGCCGGATCGACGACGAACCGGAACGGGCATTCGTGGGCATCGCCAGCGACGGCGCGGTCAACCAGGCACGCCGACTGCTCAGCGCGATGCAGGAAGCGGAGGATGGCGGCAAGGTCGCGGCCTGAACCACCGGGCCTTGCGTATATACGTAACATAGCAGCTTGCCCTGTCCGGTGCGCCATGCTGTAGCGCCATCATGAAGATGCGCGAACTGGAGGATCGGACGGGGGTTCATCGGGAGACGATCCGCGTCTATCTACGCGAAGGATTGATCCCGGAGCCAGAGCGGCCGCGCAAGACGGTTGCCGACTATGGTGAAGAGCATGTCCAGGCGATCCTGTCCGTGCGTCGGCTCCAGCGTGAGAACCGGCTGACGCTGGCACAGATCAAGGCGATCATCGGCGGCGAAGGCACCGAAGGGCGGGTCGAGGCCAGCGCGTTCGACCAGCTGGAGCAGCTGGTCGCACACCGCGTCGGCGTCGATGGGCCACCAGTGACGATCGCTTCGCTGCTGGAACGCTATCCGCATGCGGCGGAGGATGCCCGTACGCTGGCGAAGATCGGCATATTGGATATCATCGAAACGGATCAGGGCGAGGCGCTGAGCATCACCTGCGCGCAACTGGTGCGCATCTGGGGCGACATGCGCAAGGCCGGGTTCGATCAGCGGCTGGATTATACGCCTGACATTCTGGGCTTTTACACTGAGGCGGCGGATTTCGTCGGACGCTGGGAAGCGTCGACCTTCATGGAACGGGTCGACGGGCATATCGATGTGGCGGAAGCAGCCACCATGGTCGAACATGCGCTCCCGCTCATGCTGGATTTCTTCGGCTTGATGCGTCAGCGCGCTTTCTTCCGCCATGTCGAGGCGATCCGCGCCGGCAAGGAAACGGATCGCCCGGCGGTCAAGGTCATGCCATCGTGAGCACAGCCTTGACGCAGCGCCCGCTATGCTGGTCCTCGATCGCCTGGTTGATGTCTTCCAGCCTATAGGTCGTTATCAGCTTCTCGAACGGAAACATTCCTTTCGCATTGAGCGCGATCAGTTCGGGCAGGAAGGCCTGTGGATCGGCATTGCCTTCGGTCACGCCGCAGATTGAGATGCCAAGCGACAGGAGGGTAAGGATGTTGAGGCTGATCGCCGCATCCAGCGCCTTGGGCACGCCAACGATGGCAAGGCGCCCCAGAGGGGCAAGAGAGGCCACGCCGGAGTCGATCGCCGGGACCGCGCCTGACGTGTCCAACACGCAATCGACGCCTTGGGGCAACAGCTTGCGCAACTGTTCGGCGGTGTCGTCCGTGGTCACGTCGATGACATGGGTCGCGCCCAGGTCGAGCGCCATGGCGCGGCGTGTTCCCAGTGGATCGGCGACAATAATCTGCCGCGCCCCCGAAGCCTTCGCCGCCATGACGGCGCTCAGACCGACGGGGCCGCCGCCAGTGATCAGGATGCTCTCGCCAGCCTGAAGTTTGAGCGCCTTCATCACCGCGCCTGCCCCGGTCATGATACCGCAGCCCAGCGGGCCGAGCAGTTCGAGCGGTGCCTCGGTCGGTACCTTCACCAGATTATGGGCGGCTGCGATGGCGTGGCTGGCGAAGGAGGATTGGCCGAAGAAGTGACTGCTGACCGGCGCTACGCCGTCATGCAGGCAGGTCGAGCCGTCCGCCCGGCAGCCGCCAAAGTTAAGCGCGGAAAAATCGCGGCAATAGGCTGGGTGCCCGGCCACACATTGGGGGCATTGGCGGCAGGCGGCAAAGCCCATCACGACGCGATCACCCGGCACGAGCGTGGTGACATCAGCGCCGACCGCCTCGACGATGCCCGCGCCTTCATGGCCCAGCACAGCGGGCAGGGGCGTCAGCAGCAACTGATCGCGCACGACGATATCGGTATGGCACAGGCCCGTCGCGACGATCCGCACCAGCACTTCGTCGGCGCGCATATCGGACAGGGTGAGCTGCTCTAGCGTAAAGTCACCACCCGCTATCCGGGCGACAGCTGCCTTCACTTCCATGGGTCTTCTCCTATTCAATCTTTGGGTTCGTCATTCAGTTTCGGGGACGGAAACGGATGAATTTGGCCGTAAAGCCGCGCACTTTCTGCGATTCCCGTTCCTGAAAGGCTGAATGGTCCGACCTCTTTTTACGATTGACGAATCCGCTTGTCCATAGTTACGTAATGGAAATACGTAATACGTAAGTGTCCCTAGGACAGCGTGTAGGAGAGGGTAGTTTCATGGCGACTTCGCTGGATGCCGACGTGCGTCCCATCATCCCCGACGATATTGCGCGGATCGTGATCGCGCCCAAAAGCTACACGGACGACGCGACGATCTATGGCGCTTTTCGCTGGCTGCGCGAACATATGCCTTTGGGTATCGCACAGGTGCCTGGTTATGACCCGGTGTGGGTCGTCACCAAACATGCCGACATTAAGGAAGTGGAACGCAACGGCAAGCTGTTCCACAATGCCGATCACAACCCGATCCTTGTCGATCAGGCATCGGACGCCTTCACGCGGGACATCAACGGCGGGTCGATCCGCATCTTGTCGTCGCTGACCTATATGGACCCGCCCGAACATGCGTCCTACCGCACGCTGACGTCTAACTGGTTTCTGCCCGGCAAGATCAGCAAGCTGGAGGATCAGATCCGCATGCTGGCGCGCCAGTCGGTGGACAATCTGCTGAGCTTTGATGGCGAATGCGATTTCGTCCGCGATTTCGCGCTGCATTATCCGCTGCGCGTCATCATGACGCTGTTCGGCGTGCCACCCGAAGACGAACCGCGGATGCTCAAGCTGACGCAGGAGTTTTTCGGCGTGCATGATCCCGAGGAACAGCGGCCCGAAATGGCGGCCGACCCGGTCGTTGCGGCAAAGCAGTGGGCAGCCTCGATCGAGGATTTCTATACCTATTTCGACAAATTAAGCGCTGATCGCCGGGAAAGGCCGACCGACGATCTGTTGTCGCTGATCGCCAATTCGCGGATCAACGGTGCGCCGATCCCGCGCGACGAGGCGAATGGCTATTATGTCGCGATCGCCACGGCGGGCCATGACACGACGTCATCCTCTACCGCCGGTGGGCTGCACGGGATGATGGTCTATCCCGAAAATTGGGCCAAGGTGAAGGCGGACCCGTCGCTCATCCCCGGCCTGGTGGATGAGGCGATCCGCTGGACCAGTCCGGTCAAGCATTTCATGCGCAATGCCACCGCCGATACGCAGGTGCGCGGCATGGATATCCGCGCGATGGAACGGCTGATGATCTGTTATACCAAATCTCTGAGAGCGTGACTCTGGAGGGGGTTGCCAAGAGGTGCGCGGCTTGATTCAACATGGCGAACAGCTGGAGTTTTGCCATGCCGATCCCTCTTCGTCCCGATTTTGACGCCGCCGCGACCAGGGCAGCGGCACGCAGATCGAAAGATGGGGGGCAAGCCCGGCGATTGCTTGCGCTGGCGGCGATCTATGAGGGAGCAAGCCGAACGGAGGCGGCGCGGCTCGGCGGCGTGACGTTGCAGATCATCCGAGACTGGGTTGTGAAGTTCAACGCAACCGGGCCCGACGGATTGATTGACCGCAAAGCCCCTGGGCAGCCGTCGATCCTGAATGCGACCCATCGCGCGGCTTTGGTAGAGGCAATCGAAAGCGGTCCGATCCCGGCGGCTCATGGGGTGGTCCGGTGGCGGATCATCGATCTGGCACAATTGCTTTGGGACGAATTTGGCGTGTCAGTTTCAAGGCCAACATTGAGCCGCGAACTACGAGCGCTTGGCTACCGCAAACTTTCCGCGCGGCCCAAACATCATGCTCAGGATCCAGAGGCGATCGAGGCCTTCAAAAGGGGGGCTTTGCCGCCGAGTTGGACAAGGTCAGAGCGTCCCTCCCGCGCGGCACGCCTGTAGAAATCTGGTTCGCGGACGAGGCCCGGATCGGGCAAAAGAACAAGATCACCCGGCGATGGGCGAAACGGGGGACACGCCCCTCGGCGCCACAGGACCAGCGTACGAAATCCGCCTATATCTTCGGTGCAATCTGTCCCCAGGAGGGAAAGGCGGCAGGGCTCATCCTGCCATTTTGCAATACCGACACGATGAACCTTCACTTGGCAGAAATCTCATTGGCGGTTGCGCCCGGCGCTCACGCGGTGCTCCTCATGGACCAAGCCGGTTGGCACCTGACCCCAAAACTCGTGCTTCCGCCCAATATCTCCATCGTGCCAATCCCTTCGAAAAGCCCCGAACTCAATCCGCAGGAAAACATCTGGCAATATATGCGCGACAATTGGCTATCGAACCGGGTGTTCGGTTCCTATGAAGAGATTGTCGACCACTGCACCTACGCCTGGAACCAGCTCGTCGATCGACCATGGAAGATTATGTCCATCGGCCTCCGAGACTGGGCACACGGGTTATGATCAATGAATCTTGGTATTACCCGTCGGGCAATCGCGACGAGGCGGTGTTTGACGACGCTGACCGCTTCGACATTACCCGCTCGCCCAATCCGCACATCGCCTTCGGCTTCGGTCCGCACATGTGCCTGGGCCAGCATCTCGCCAAGCTGGAGATGCGCATCCTGTTCGAGGAATTGCTGCCGCATCTCAGGTCGGTCGAAATGGCGGGCGATCCCCGCATGGTCGAGACCAATTTCGTCGGCGGGTACAAGGCGCTGCCGATCCGCTTCACGAAGAACTGACGCACATCGCCGCTGGATCACCGTCAAAGCGGGACCGGCGCACAGGCCGAGGATGGGAACATCCGGGCGATAAATGGGAGGAGTCTGAACATGACCAAGAGGATTATCACGCTGGCCGCCACCGTATCGGCCGTTGCATTGCATGCGCAGGCCTGGGGCCAGACCGACGCCGCGCCACAGGCGACATCCTCGGGCCTTGGCGACATCGTCGTGACGGCACAGAAGCGCGAGCAGGCGATCAACGATGTGCCGCTGTCGATCACCGCGGCATCTGGCGAGAAGCTGGCGAACCAGGGCATCACCAATGTCGCCGATCTGGTAAAGATCGTGCCGGGCTTCAACTATACCGAGAGCGCGTTCGCAACGCCTGTCTACACATTGCGGGGTATCGGCTTTTACGACACCAGCCTGGCTGCCAAGCCCACCGTCAGCATCTATCAGGATCAGGTGCCGATTCCCTTTTCCATCATGACGCGCGGCGCGACGCTCGATCTGGAGCGCGTGGAAGTGCTGAAAGGGCCGCAGGGCACCCTGTTCGGATCGAATGCGACGGGCGGCGCGATCAACTATATCGCGGCCAAGCCGACCTCAACCTTCAAAGCCGGTCTTGACGCGGGTCTGGACAGTTTCGGGCAGGTCTCGGGCGGCGGTTTCATCAGCGGGCCGATCAGCGACACAGTGTCGGCGCGGGTCGCGGTGCGGACCGAGCAGGGCGGGGCATGGCAACGCAGTTACACACGCGATGAAAAGCTCGGCGATCGCAACTTCACCACGGGCCGCATCCTCATCGACTTCGAGCCGTCCGATAGCGCACGCTTTTCCCTCAACCTCAACGGTTTCATCGACAAGAGCGACGGGCAGGCAGCGCAACTGATCGGCGTGGTGCCGCTGGGCAATCCAGCGCGGCTGGGGCCTCTGGCCACCTATCCCATCGCGCCGCGTAACAATCGTGATGCCGACTGGACGCCGGAACAGAAGCCCCAACGTGACGATTGGTTCTATCAGGTTTCGTTTCGGGGCGATATAGATGTGACCGACGATGTCAGCCTGACCTCGATCAGCAGCTGGTCGGAATATCATAACGACCAGGATATCGACCCGGACGGCGTTGCCCTGCGTGACTATTTCTACAACACCACAGGAAAGATCACGGCGCTGTCGCAGGAATTGCGTCTGCAAGGGCGGACCGGCGGCCTGACCTATATTCTGGGTGCCAACTATGCGCGCGAAAAAACCTATCAGCAGGATGATGCCGGCCCCTACGACCAATCGACATCGGCCTATAATTTCGTTGACGCCGGCCTTGGCATCCCCTTTTTCGTCTACAGCCAATATGCACGCCAGAAATTCGTCAACAAGGCGGTGTTCGTCAATCTGGACTATGACATCGGCAACAGCATCACCCTGCATGGCGGGGTGCGTTATACCAAGACCAATATCGATTTTGCCGGTTGCACGGCCGATCGCGGTAATGCGCTGGGACTGGGGATCGAAAATCTGGTCAACTTCATTCGCGGTGGCGCAGGGCTGGCACCCATCGACATTCCCACCAATGGTTGCGTCACGATCGACGGATCGACGCTGACCGTGGGCGAAGTGCGTAAGTCGCTGGACGAGGATAACATGTCCTGGCGCGCGGGTGTCGATTACAAGCCGAGCAGGGACGTGCTGCTCTACGCTTCCGTCAGCAAAGGATACAAGTCGGGCAGCTTTCCGCTGCTGTCGGCCAGCGACGCCAACCAGTTCAATCCCGTCACGCAGGAATCCGTGACCGCTTATGAACTCGGCGCGAAACTGACCTTGCTGGAGAACACCGCCCAGATCAACGGCGCACTCTTCTATTACGACTATAGCGACAAGCAGTTGAAGGGCCGCGTGATCGCCAATCCCAATGTGTTTGGCCCGCTCGAAGCGTTGGTCAATGTCCCGAAAAGCCGGGTCAAGGGCGCGGAAATTCAACTCGACCTCGCGCCGACCGATGGCCTGCGCGTCAGCATCGGCGCGACCTATCTCGACACACGGATCAAGGGCAGTTTCGTCAACTATGACAGCTATGGCAACCAGCTGGATTTTGGCGGATCGGCCTTTCCCTACACGCCCAAATTTCAGATCGTGACCGATGCCCAATATGACTGGGCGCTCAGTGACGATGTCGAGGCTTTCATCGGTGCCAATCTGAATTTCCAGAGCGATACCAAGGCTGTGCTGGGCAACGCCCGAGCCACGCCATCGGCGGACCTGAGCGCGCAAGGTGGCCTGACGATCGAGGATTATACGCTGATCGATCTGCGCGCAGGGCTGTCCTTTGCCGACAAGCGCTACAAGATCAGCGCCTTCGTGCGTAACCTGGGCAACACCTACTACTGGTCCAACGCCACGCGAATCACGGATACGACGGTCCGTTTTGCCGGACGACCACGCACGTTCGGCGCGACCCTGTCGGCGCGCTTCTGACCCGCTCTCCCTGGGCCGCGCCCTGAAAGGCGGGCGCGGCTCTTTCTTTTCGATCCCCGGAGACATGTTCCATGACAGCACCCGTTTCGATCGCAGCCGGATTGCATGGTGACGCCGGTTTCGAGGTCCGCCTTCCACAGCAAAAATGTTAATCGGCCGATCATGGGAAGCGGCCGGGGACGGCCGCGTTATCGACGTTGAAGACCCGGCGACAGGACGAGTTTTCGCCAGCGTTCCGGCGGGCAGCGCAGCCGATGTCGATCGCGCTGTGGGTGCAGCACGGGCCGCGTTCGAATCAGCCGCCTGGAGCCGGATGCGCCCGCTCGATCGCGGCCGGATCATCGAGGCGATCGCGCGCAAGATCGAGAATCATGCGCAGGAACTGGCGCTGCTCGAAAGCTATGACAATGGGAAGGCGGTGCATCATGCGCTGGCGGTAGACGTGCCTGCCGCCGTTGACATCTTCCGCTACATGGCGGGCTGGGCATCCAAGATTTATGGGCAGGTAAACCCCATTTCCGGCGATGGTCGCCAATATCACAGCTACTCGGTGCGCGAGCCGATCGGTGTCGTCGGCCAGATCGTGCCGTGGAATTATCCGCTGGCGATGGCGGCCTGGAAGATCGCGTCGGCGCTGGCGGCGGGCTGTACCATCGTGCTGAAGCCGTCCGAAGTCACGCCGCTGACAGCGCTGCGCTTGGCCGAACTGGCGCTGGAGGCAGGGCTGCCCGAAGGCGTGCTGAACATCGTCACCGGCTATGGGCATGAGGCGGGGCAGGCGCTGGTCGAGCATCCGGGCATCGACAAGATCGCCTTCACCGGGTCGACCCGCGTCGGCAAACACATCGTCCAGACCTGCGCGAAAGACCTCAAGCGTGTCACGCTGGAACTGGGCGGCAAGTCGCCCTCGTTGATCTTCGCCGATGCCGATCTCGACAAGGCGGCGATCGGCGCGGCGCTCGCGATTTTCTTCAATTCAGGGCAGGTCTGCCTTGCCGCCTCGCGCCTCTATGTCGAACGGTCGGTGTTCGACAAGGTGGTGGACGGCGTGGCGCAGGTGGCCAAGACCTTCAAGCTCGGCCATGGGCGCGACCCCGACACGATGCTCGGGCCGCTCGTGTCACGTACGCAGCAAGCACGGGTGATGGACTATATTGCGCAGGGTCAGGCAAGCGGTGCCGAATTGGTGACCGGCGGCGGGACGGGCGGGCAGGACGGCTATTTCGTGGAACCCACGATCTTCGCCAACCCCAGTGCCGAGGCCAGCATCGTGCGCGAGGAAATATTCGGGCCGGTACTGGTCGCCACTCCGTTTGATGATGTAGACGATGTGATCAGGCAAGCCAACGATACCCGCTACGGCCTTGCCGCTAACATCTGGACCCGCGACCTGTCGCGCGCGCATCTGACAGCGCGCCGATTGCAGGCCGGAACGGTCTGGATCAACACCCATGGCATGAACGATCCGTCGGCACCCTTTGGCGGGGTGAAGGAATCGGGCTGGGGTCGCGAAGTCGGCGAGGAAGGCGTATTGCATTATACCGAGACCAAGACGATTACGGCGCTCTTAGATTAGACAGGTTTATTCTTGGCAGACCCATATGAATTACAATGTTTGCCGACATGTGGGGCGCGCGATCAAGATTCTCTTTATAAGTGAAGGATCGTATTTAGCCTGCGTTTATGGGAATATTGGTAGGTACATTATTCAAAAGGCCAGGCCGTAATTACGATAAGGCGCACGCTGTATTAGATAGCAAATTTCATAAAATGTCGGTTTCGATAGTTGTGCCCTCCCGCAACCATCTGAAATTGCGATACTCCACAAAGCCCCGACGCAAAAGCGCCGGGGCTTTGTGCATTCTCGACCACTCGACGCTGCTCGATCCACTCTAGGATCCTGCCAAACTTACCGTAGAGCATGGCGTTGACCTCACCGCGCTTCGCGCCGGGCGTAAGCTCAATCCGCTCGATCAGCGCCAGCAACGCATCGGCGGCTTCCTGGCGCTCTTCCGGCTGCGATAGTGCGTGCGTCAGTCGTTCCACCTTGCGCCGATAAATCTCGGAGATGTTGGGATGGATGTCGGGCACATCCACCGATGCCGCAGCGAGCCGGGCGCGGAGCGCATCCTCTTGGGCTTCCAACTCCAAAAGCTCATCGACAAGCGCGCGTGTGCCCTTGCCTTCTTTCGCGAGTGTCACAAGGCCGTTGATCGCCTTGAGGACTTTCTGCAGATCCGTTCGATCGGCGATTTCTGACGCGCGGCGCTGGTGRTTGATGCGKTTGCTCTCCTCGACATAGGTCCGAATGGCCTCTGCCGCGACCTCGGGGGTCATCATGCGATCGCACAGACCATCAAGGACGCGCGCTTCGAGTTTGTCGCGCGTGATGCTATGCCCGTTCGAGCAGCTTTTCGTATCAGCATGGTTCGAACAGGCAAACCGCCCCTGCCCGCGAAGGGAATAAGGACCGCCGCAGCAGCCGCAGTAAACCAGGCCGGAGAGAAGGCTTTTCGGGCGATGCGTTCGATTGAGGGCTTTATGGGCGGAGCGGGTTGCCTCGATGACGTCGGCATATTGGATCGCGATATTTTCCTGCCTCGCCTTCACGGCCTGCCAGAGTTCTTCATCCACGATCCGCAGATCAGGAACCTCGGTCACAATCCATTCGGATTTGGGATTGATGCGGGAGACCCGCTTGCCGGTTTGCGGGTTCTTCAGATAGCGCAGCCGGTTCCAGACAAGTTTGCCGATATAAAGCTCATTGTTGAGGAGGCCGGTGCCACGTTTGACGTGGCCGCGGATCGTGGTCGATGTCCACAGCTTGCCCGTTGGGGCTGAAATCCCAGAGTCATTCAGACGGCAGGCGATTGCATGGGGGCTGAGCCCGTTGGCGAACTGTCGAAAAACCTGGCGAATGACTTCAGCTTCCGCGGCATTGATACTCCGCTCGCCGTGCACAGGTTCGCCTTCGCTCGAGAAGCGCCGCACGACGTCGTAGCCAAAGCAAAGCCCGCCCCCGGATTTACCCTTCTCGACGCGGCCGCGCAGACCGCGATGGGTCTTCTTCGCAAGATCCTTGAGGAACAGCGCGTTCATCGTGCCCTTGAGGCCGACATGCAGTTCGGAAACTTCGCCCTCGGCCAGCGTAACGATTTTGACGCCGGCGAACTGGAGATTCTTGTAGAGCTTCGCGATGTCGGCCTGGTCGCGCGACACCCGATCCAGCGCCTCGGCTAGCAGAATGTCGAAGCGCCCCATCTGCGCATCCTGCAAAAGTGACTGGATTCCGGGACGGAGAATGACGCTCGCGCCGGAGATCGCTGCATCCTTATAATTGGCGACAATCCGCCAGCCTTCGCGCGCTGCCTGTTCACGGCATATCAAAAACTGGTCGTCGATGGATGCAGGGCTCTGCTTGTCCTCGGAATAGCGGGCATACGGCGCTACGCGGGGCATTCGGAGTCTCCAGAGATGAGCTTCGGGGTCAGTCTACAGATTTGATCATTCTTGCCAATCTGAGGACGATATCAAAATTGCAGCGCGCTATTATGCTATCACTGGGATTCCACCCGGCACTGAACAGGGCATCTGCGATGCCGGAATCGATAAGCTAGCGGCGAGCTGCCGTCGGTTCTATTCGGTTAATCGTCGGAATATATTCATTTCGCGTGTGCCGTTCGTCTTCTGCTAATCCGGCGGGAGTCGACCAACTCACGCCGTTCACCGCTTGATGACGAACGGCCGCTTCTGCCGGAACCTTCCGTTCGTCTTAGCTCCGCATAGATCGGTGCGACCAAAGATGTGTAGGGGTGTAACCGCTTAGGCACTGCTCCCTTGCACGTGCTCATCGCCTATCCCAAGGAAAAGATATGATCGATCCCCGAGCTATCCGTACCTTCCTGGCCGTTGTCCGCAGCAATTCGATAAGTGGTGGGGCGCGGCTGCTGAATATATCGCAGCCGTCCGTGTCCAACGCAATAGCGCAACTGGAACAGGCGTTGGGCGCATCGCTGTTCGAGCGGTCACGTAGCGGCATTGTGTTGACGCTGGAAGGCGAAGCGCTACTGCGCCGGGCGGAATCGGTCGACAGCCTGCTGCGCGATGCTGAAGCGGAAGTGAAGCTGGCGAGTGTCGGGGTGGCCGGGCCCTTGCGCGTGGGTGGCACGCCGGGCGCTCTGGTCAGCCTGCTGCCTGACGCTGTGCGACGGCTGGAAGACCGGATCGGTCAATTCGCACTGCATGTGGTGGAGCGCCCAGACCATGATCTGGCGGCGATGCTGCACCGTGGCGAGATCGAACTGGCGTTCGTTACCACCGGGATTGAGCAGCCACCAGAGGGAATAGAGGAGCGCACTTTCTCACGCGATCCCTTCGCCCTCATCGTCGGGCGCCAGAACGACCATCTGCCCGCCAAAATGTCGCTCAAGGACATGGCGGCGATGCGCTGGGTATTACCCGAAGCACGCGGCGCATTCCGGCGACAGATCGACGCTCTGTTTATTGCGGCCGATATATCGGTGCCGCCGGATATCATCCGGTGCGATTCCCTGCTTACGACCAAAGCAATCGTCCGTGGCAGCCAACGCGTCACGATATTGCCGATGCAGGTCGCCTCAGCGGAACTGTCAATCGGCGTGCTGCGCGCGATCACGATCGAGGAAGCGGAATTTTCCCGCAGTATCGGCGTGCGTCGATTGGCGAGTGGCAGACTCTCGCGTCTGGCGTCCGAGATGTTGGAAACGCTCATCCATAGCTCCAGCCTATGAGGTAGGAAAAAATCATTATTTTTGTTCCTGATCAAACTTGCCCATAGAGAGCGCAACAAGAGTGGAATGCGGGAGAGACGGCATGCGACAGCTTATTCGCAATGTTCGCATATTTGACGGGCAAGGCACCGCGCCATTTGCCGGAGCCGTCCTGATCGAGCAGGATCGCATCGCCGCCGTGTTGCGTGATGAAGCGATGATCGCCGCCACGACAGCAGATCAGGTGATCGATGGGCAAGGCGGCACGTTGATGCCGGGCATGGTCGATTCCCACACGCATTTGACCTGGGGCAGCTCGGTCGAAAAAATCTATCACCAGTTCATCCTGCCTGCCGATGAGCTGAAGGTCGCAGCGTGGCGCAACGCGCGTGTGTTGCTGGACCATGGTTTCACCAGTGCCTATTCGGCTGGCGCGCTGGGCGATCATATCGAACCGGAACTGGCCCGCGCCATCGCAGCGGGTGAAACGCCCGGTCCGCGCCTTGTCCCCTCCACGCTGGAACGCAGCCCTGAAGGCGAAGAGGGCGTCGAGACCGGCGATGTTTTCAATGGCCGTGGTGCCCAGTCGATGCGGGATTTCGTCGCTTATTGCGCGCAGGAGGGCGTCCAGTCGCTCAAGCTGGTAATTTCGGGTGAAGATGCGTTGAAGCCCGGCTCGTCGGGGGACATCCTCTACACCGATGAAGAGATGCAGGCAGCGGGCGATGCCGCAAAAGAAGCAGGCCTGTGGATTGCCACCCATGCTTATTCACCCCGCGCCATCCAACTGGCGCTCGAAGCAGGTGCGCGCATCCTCTATCATTGCTCCTTCGCCGACGAAGCGGCGATGGACGCGATGGTCGCGCACAAGGACCAGATTTTCTATGCCCCCGGTCCGGGCGTTTCCGTCGCCGCGCTGGAAGCGACCCCTCCTCCGCACATCAACATGGCGTCGATGAAGGCGAGTGCTGCAGAGCGGTTGGAACTGGAAGCGGTGCTGGTGCCGGAGTTGAAGCGCCGTGGTGTGCGCGTGCTGATCGGCGGCGACTATGGCTTTCCGTTCAACCCCAATGGTCGCAATGCCCGCGATCTGGAGCATTTCGTCACCCGCTTCGGCTTCACGGCTGCCGAGGCGCTGAGCGCTGCGACGATGCTGGGCGGGCAGTTGATGGGACTGGACGTCGGGCTGGTGAAGAACGGCTATCTCGCCGACCTGCTGCTGGTCGATGGCGACCCGACGCAGGACGTGACGATCATGCAGGATGCCAGCCGGATCACGATGATCATGCAGGGTGGCAAATTGCACAAAGCCCCCGCGACCCAGCCGGTAACGGCCTGATACCGCCACAAGAAAGACGATCATGTTCGATGTTGCGATTATCGGCTGCGGGCCGGTGGGGGCCTTTGCGGCCAATTTACTGGGCAGGAACGGCCTGTCGGTCCTGGTGATCGAGAAGGAAGCCAACCCCTATCCGCTGCCCCGTGCGGTGCATCTGGACCATGAGATGATGCGCCTGTTCCAGTCGGCGGGCGTGATCGACGCAGTGGCGGGCGACATGCGCGATACCGAAGGGCACCTGCATGTCGGCGCCGACCATGGCGTCATCAGATATATGGGGACGGTGGGCCGGGCGCGGCCATTCAGCTGGTCCAACGACTATTTCTTCTACCAGCCTGAACTGGAGCAGCATCTGCGCGATGCGCTGGCGGGCCATGCTACGGTCGAACTGCGGCTGGGTGTTGGGTTCGAGGGGCTGGAGCAGGACGGAAATGGCGTGACATTGCGCTTGTCGGGCGGCGACACGGCGCAGGCGCGCTATGTCATAGCGTGCGACGGATCGCGCAGTGCCGTGCGCAAGGCGTTGAGCATAAAGCTCGACGATCTGGATTTCGAGGAACCCTGGCTGGTGGTCGATGCCGAAGTCGACGGTCCGGTCCGCTTCCCCGACCTTTGGGGCGTGCCGGAAGCAGCCGATCTGCAAAAACTGTCGGTGATGATGTGTGACCCCAAGCGTCCCGCGACCATCGTGCCGGGGCGCGGCAATCACCGCCGCTGGGAATTCATGCTGCTGCCCGGTGAAGATGACCAAGCGATGATGGAACCGCATAATGTCGCTGCCCTTGTCGCGCCCTACCTCTCCGGGGTGCCACACAGGATCGTGCGCGCGGCGACTTATCGCTTTCACGGTCTGATCGCCGAGCGGTGGCGGCAGGGCGGCGTCTTTCTGGCGGGTGATGCCGCGCACCAGACGCCGCCCTTTTTCGGGCAGGGCATGTGCCATGGGATGCGCGACGCGGCCAATCTGGCGTGGAAGCTGGCGGCCGTGGTGCGGGGCGACGCCCCCGACGCGCTGCTCGACACCTATCAACCCGAACGCGACCCCCATGTTCGCGCAGTGATTTCCGCCGCCGTGGGCGCTGGCCGCTATATCTGCGTGCTTGATCCTGCCGCCGCCGCCGCCCGTGACGCGGCGATGCGCGAAGCGGCTAAGGCCACGCAGCAAGGGACGGCCGCCGACCTGATCCCCGCCATATCGACCGGCATCGTCGCACGCGGCACGGCAGGGGCGGGCGAACGCTTCATCCAGCCGCGCGTCGGTGGCCAGTTGTTGGACGATGTGACGGGCGGCGGCTGGCGGCTATTTGTGCGGCACCCGGTTGCTGCGCCGAACGACGTGACCGTCGTGGCGCTCGATACACTGGACGATGCCGGTGCGATTGCGGGCTGGCTCAACATGCGCGGCGCGGATGCGGTGCTGCTGCGTCCCGACCATTATGTTTTTGGTACGGGCGAATCGGCGGACCTGATCGCGTTGCGCGACGCGCTGATCGCCCGGACCGTTTCTCAGGAGATTGCGGCATGACCCTCACACTTGTTCAGGCACGCACGATCATCGACACCGCCCTTGCGCAGCCGCGCGGTGACAACGCCCCGGCGCTGGCCGTGGTGGTGCTGGACGCAGGGGCGCACCCGCTTGCCTTCGCACGGCAGGATGGCGCGAGCCTGTTCCGGTTCGACATTGCCAAGGCCAAGGCGACGGGCGCATTGGGCATGGGCGCAGACACCCGCGTCATTGCCGGGCGCGCCGCAAATAACCCCACTTTCTTTCAGAGCGTGGTGGCCGTCACCGGCGGCCAGCTTGCCCTGTCGCCCGGCGGCGTCCTGATCCGTGAGTTGGAAGGCGCGGTGATTGGTGCCGTCGGGATCAGCGGCGACACCGGCGATTGCGACGAAGCCTGCGCCATTGCCGGTATCCTTGCCGCTGGCCTGACCCATGGAGACGCAAAATGAAGTTGCGCAGCATCGAATTGTCGCTGCCCGGCGCGGCGGAGGCTGCGGCCTTTCTGACCGACATCTGGGGCATGGCCCCGGCGGCAGTCGAAGGGGCGACGCATTATCTGCGCGGATCGGGCAGCTATCCCTATCTGGTCGCGCTGGAGGAGTCTTCCGACTGCTATGTGCGGTCCACGACCTTCGTTTGCACCGCCGACCGGCTGGAGCAGCTCAAGGCATCGGTCAGCGCGGCAGGGTTGAACGCAGCGCCGGTCGTGTCGCACGATCCGGGCGGCGGTCATGGCATCATCGTCGAACTGGCGGAGGGCGAATTGCTGCGCTTTCTGGTCGATGCGCAGGAAGTTGCGCCGATCGAAGGGGCCGACCTACCGGTCAAGCTGACCCATGTGGTGTTCAACAGCGCCGATGCCGAAATGACCGGCCATCTGGTCGAAGATGCGCTGGGTTTTCGCGTGTCTGACCGGACCAAGGGCATGGTGTTCGTGCGCTGCAACGATTCGCACCATTCGACGGCGTTTGCCCGCGCAGGCATTTCCAGCCTGAACCATATCGCCTTCGAAATGGAAGATCTGGACGCGGTAATGCGCGGCATCGGCCGCCTGCGCGATCAGGATATGGCACCGGCATGGGGTCCGGGTCGCCATGGTCCGGGCGCCAATGTGTTCGCCTATTTCATTGCCCCCTTTGGCCCCGTGATCGAATTCTCGACCGCCGTGAACAAGGTGCCTGACGATTATCAGGCAGGCGCCCCGGAAGACTGGACCTGGCCCGCCAAACGGATCGACCAGTGGGGAATTTCGACCAAGGATTTCGACAGCCTGCGCGCCGCCGAGGAAAAATTCCGCCATCGCCGCGACTGGGAACCGCAGTCGCTGGACGTTCTGACCGAGGAAAATATCTAATGCGTTATGTCAGCTTCCGCCGTCCCGACGGCACCGCCAGCTTTGGCCGCATCAGCGGCGAAACCATCGTCGAATTGGCAAACGACGCGGTGCCGAGCCTGAAGGCCGCGCTGACCGACGGCAGCCTTGCGACGCTGGCCGATGGCGCGACCTTCGCCGTTGCCGATGTTGTGCGTTTGCCGGTCATTCCCGATCCTGCAAAGATCCTGTGCGTCGGCCTCAACTACGCCGAACATGTCAAGGAAACCGGGCGCGAACAGAAAGCGCATCCCGCCATCTTCGTGCGCTATGCCGACAGCCTGATCGCCGATGGCCAGCCGATGGTGAAGCCGACCGTGACCGCCCGTTTCGATTATGAAGGCGAGCTGGCGGTCGTGATCGGCAAGCCGTGCCACAAGGTCGCCGCTGCCGACGCCATGGCCTATGTCGCGGGCTACAGCGCGTTCAACGACGGGTCGGCCCGCGACTGGCAGCGCCACAATATCCAGTTCACGCCGGGCAAGACTTTCCCCGGCACTGGCGGCTTTGGCCCCGCGCTGGTGACGGCGGACGAGATTGACGATCTAGGTGCGTTGCGCGTGCAGACCCGCCTCAACGGCGAATTGGTGCAGGATCAGGCGATTGCGACATGATCTGGGATATTCCCACGGTCATCGAATATATCAGCGCCTTCACGCCGCTCGCCCCCGGCGATGTAATCGCCACCGGCACGCCCGGCGGCGTCGGCGATAAGCGCATCCCACCATTGTACATGAATGCCGGTGACAAGGTGGAAGTCACGATCGGCACCATCGGCACATTGACCAACCGGATCATCGACGAAGCATAATCAACCTTAAGACGACCGAATGATAAGAAGGGGAGGAGTTACCATGCGTAAGTTCAACATCACCATCGCGGCGCTCGCCAGCGCGAGCGTCATCGCGCTGACTGCACCGGCCATGGCGCAGGATGCCGCACCGCAGGCGGCAGCCGAGGATGCCAATTCCGACATCATCGTCACCGCTCAGCGGCGGCAGGAAAAGGTAACGGAAGTGCCCATTTCCATCACCGTCGCCAGCCAGGCGCAGTTGGAACGGCAGCAGGTCAACAACCTCAACGACCTGAACCGTATTGCCCCCGCACTGGAAATTCAGTCTGCTCCGGCCCAGAATACCGGCGGTGGCGGTTCCATTCGCGGCATCGGCACGCAAAGCTTTTCACCCGGTGCGGTCGCGTCGGTCGGCGTCGTGGTCGATCAGGTGAGCCAGGGCAACGCCAACATCTCCGATCTGTTCGATGTGTCGCGCATCGAAGTGTTGAAGGGGCCGCAAGGCACGTTGTTTGGCCTGACCACCTCGGCCGGCGTCATCAACATCACCACCAACGCGCCCGACCCAACCCAGTTCAGTGGCCGGTTGCGCACAGAAGTGTCCGATCAAGGAACGGCAGGCTCCAAATATGGCCAGCAGGTCATTCAAGGCGTCATCAACGTGCCGGTCAGCACCACCAGCGCGCTGCGCGTGTCGGGTATGGCCAACTTGCGTCAGGGTGTGAACCGCAATGCGACCACGGGCGACTGGAACGATGTCAACCGTTACGCCGTGCGCGGCCGCTATCTGTGGAACGTCACTGATGATCTGACTTTCAACCTGCTGGGTGACTGGTCGAAGGGTTCTGCCGAAAATGGCGGCGACTTCTTTACCTTCCTTTCGAACACCCCGGCCAACACTGCATTGCTCAATAGCTGCGGCATTACGCCTGGCGAAGGTAATCAGGATTTCTGCATCGCCAATGGTCTTCGTAGCCGGAACGAGAGCTGGGGTGGATCAGCGCAGCTGGAATATGATGCCGGGCCGCTGACGCTGACGTCCATCACCGCTTATCGTAAGTCGGAGACCAGCACAGCCACTGGTGGCAGCATCTATCGCGCCGACCCTTTGGCATCGACACTGCGAAGCGGGCCTACGGCGAGCAATATCCGCCTTTTTACACAGGAATTCCGGGCCTCGTCCGCCAGCAATTCGACGTTTGAATATACCGTGGGCGCTTTTTATTCGAACCAAAAAACAGTGCAGCAGCCAGAACGCTTCACCATTTCGGTTCGTTTGCCCAATGGCGTCGTGATTCGTCCGGTGGATTCGCCCGGCGCGCTGAACGAAATCACCGACGAATCACTGGCTGTGTTCGGCCAGGGGACGTTGCATGCGACGGACAGCCTGCGCGTCATCCTGGGCGGTCGCTACACCGGCGGTCGGCTGTCGCTGGATCGCACCGATGCGGGCAATGGGGCCAAGAGCTTCCAGATCCTGAATGTCGATCGCGTATCGTGGCGCACAGGCCTGCAATATGACGTCGCCCCTTCGCTGATGGCTTATGCAACCGCGTCGCGCGGGTTCAAGGGCGGTCAGATCGCGGTGCCGACCGCGCCGTTGCTGCCCTATGTCGTGCAGCCTGAAGTGCCGATGTCCTATGAAGGCGGCGTGAAGGCGACCTTGTTCGGTGGTGCGGTGCTGGACTTCAGCCTGTTCTACAGCAAGATCAAGAACTTCCAGGCGCAGGAATGTATCGTCAATCCCATCACGGCTCAGCTGGTTTGCGCTCAAACCAACATTGACGGGGTCAAGACGCGGGGTGCCGAAGTCAATCTGTTCGGTCGCATTTCGGATCGCCTGTCGTTGAACACCGGCTTCATCTACACCAAGGCGACCTATCCGGGTGGATTCATCGGTAATGATGGCTCGAATATCGGTGGCAAGCAGCTTGCCTATTCGCCGCGCTACAAATTCACCCTGTCGGGCGAACATGAGCAGCCACTGACGTCCGGTCTCAACGGCTTCCTGGCAGCGGACACGATCTGGAAATCACGAATCCGCTATCAGAATACGTCGCGCACCGAGGAAACTTTCCGCCCCCACTGGACGGTCGGCGGACGCGTGGGCGTGCGCAGCGAAGATGAACGCTATTCGGCGGGCCTGTTCGTGCGCAACCTATTCAACGTCAACGAACCGTCCATCCTGCAAAGCAATTTCGGGTCGGGCCTCGGCGTGATCTACGGACCGCAGTCCTTCCGTCAAGTCGGCCTGCAACTCGATGCCAAGTTCTGATGCAGCGGGGCATGACGACGTATCGGACGTCGACATGCCCTGTTCGTTTGAATCGGTGCGGCTAGGATAGAGCGCATGAGCGATACCAGACATGCAATAGCAGCCATGGGGACAGGCCTTGGCCCTGAAGTCTTGGCGCGATGCCGCGCGCTGTTCGACGCTGAACAGTCCGCCCTTCAAGCGGCTGTTCCGGTCGCGCAGGGCGACATCGCCTATGGTCCGCACGAGCGGCACCAGCTGGATATCTACGCGCCGATGGACATCATCGGCCCCGCGCCGGTATTGGTCTTTGTCCACGGTGGAGGGTTCCTGAAAGGCAATAAGGGCGGAGCCGATGCCTGGCCCAACGCCAATGTCGGGCGGATAGCGGCGCAGGCGGGGTTTGTCGGCGTGGTCATCAACTACCGCCTGGCCCCCGACCATATGTGGCCCGCAGGCGCACAGGATGTTGCGGCAGTGGTAGCCTGGCTCAAAGCCAATGCTGCGCAGCATGGCGGCAATCCCGACCGCATCGTGCTGGCGGGAACATCCGCCGGAGCGGTGCATGTCGCGGGCTATCTGAAACTGGTAGGGGACGCGGACATTTGCGGCGCGGTGCTTCTGTCGGGCCTTTATGGCTATACCCCGCTGGATCAGCGCGACCATGCTTATTATGGCGACGCGGCGCTCTATGACGACCGCATGCCGATGGATGCAGTAGCCGCGACGACGCTGCCGCTGCTGATCGCCTGCGCGCAATATGACCCGCCACGTTTTCAGGCGGAGTTCGTCGGGCTGATGCAGGATCGTCTGGCGCGGCACGGCGCATTGCCGCGCGTGGTGATCATGACCGGGCATAATCATTACACGATGCCGATGCATCTTGGCACCGCCGACCGGCGGCTGGCCGACGAGATATGCGCCTTCGTGCGCGACATAAGCAATTGAATAGGGGAGACGATGTGATGCTTAATCGCAGGACGATGCTGGCGGCTGGAATGGCCGCGGCAGGCACATTGGCCGCGCCAGCGATTGCCGCGCGCAAGGCAGCGGCCAATCCGGCCTTCCCCAAGGATTTTCTATGGGGCGTAGCCACCGCGCCGCATCAGATTGAGGGCAATAATGTCGCCAGCGACCTCTGGTTTCTGGAAAATCAGCAGCCCACCATTTTCGCTGAACCCTCGCGCGACGCCTGCAACAGCTTCGCGCTGTGGGAGACCGACCTCGACATCGTCAAGAAGCTGGGCCTGACCTGCTATCGCTTCGGCATCGAATGGGCGCGGATCGAGCCGGAAAAGGGCTTGTTCAGCCAGGCGATGCTGGACCATTACAAGGCACTGATCGAGGCTTGCCGCGCGCGCGGGCTGGCCCCGGTGGTGACGATGAGCCACTTCACCGCGCCACGCTGGTTCAGTGCGCAGGGTGGCTGGACCAACCCGGACAGCGCGGAATTGTTTGCGCGCTATTGCGACCGGGCGATGCGGGCGCTGGGCGCGGGCATCCATAGCGTCATCACCTTCAACGAACCCAACATTCTGTTGCTGCTGAAACCCATGTTGCCGCCGCAAGTGTGGGACATCCAGAAACTGACGCTGGAAACGGCGGCCAAGCGGTTGGGCGTCCCGAAATTCGTATCCGCCAATGTCGCCGGGGTGGAGGATCTGCCCGCGCTGCAAAAGGGGATGCTCGCCGCGCACAAGGCTGGCAAGGCTGCGATCAAGGCGGTGCGCCCCGACCTGCCCGTCGGTTTTTCGCTGGCGATGATGGACGATCAGGCCGTGGGCAAGAACAGCATCCGCGACGCGATGCGGCAGGAACTCTATGGCGCATGGCTCGAAGTCGCCAAGACCGACGATTTCTTGGGCGTGCAAAATTACGAGCGCGCGCTGTGGACGGACAAGGATCGGCTGCCCGCCCCCAAGGGGTCGGTGGTCAACTGGGGCGGCACCGAAGTCTGGGCGCCGTCGCTGGCGGGTGCCGTGCGCTATGCCCATCAGGCGACCGGGGTGCCGATCCTGGTATCCGAACATGGCGTCGGCACGACCGACGACAGCGTGCGTCAGGCCTTCATTCCAGCCGCACTCGCCGACCTGAAAAAAGTGATGGACGATGGCGTCCCGGTGCAGGGCTATTGCCACTGGTCGCTGCTCGACAATTTCGAATGGATTTTCGGCTATAAACCCAAATTCGGCCTGCACAGCGTCGATCCGGTGACGTTCGTACGGACGGCCAAGCCGAGCGCGGCGGTCTATGGCGCGATCGCGCGTCGCAACGCCCTGTAAGCGCGCATGATGGTAACCGCCAAGCTCTCGATCCGGCGCGAGGCAGGCGTCAGTTTCGCGATCAATGCGGCACTGAGCCTTGCCTTTTTTTTGGCGGCGTTCGGCATAGCGGTCCGTCGGCTAGCATGGGCCGCGCCCGACGCACTGGGGCTGGACTTCATGCCGCAAAGCATCGCGGTGTCGCTGATGAGCGCGCTGGTCCCCGCCTTGATCGCGCGCAGGCGACTGTCGCTGGCGGTGCCGGTTCGGGCGATCGTCTTGCGAGCGTTCGGTTGTGCGCTGGCTGGCGGTGCCTTGGGCGCCGGGCTTGCCCTCGCGACGACGCAGGCGGACCTTCCCGCCATAGACTGGGGTGCGGCGCTGGGCCTGAAGCTACTATATGGCGGATCGCTCGGCGCGTCGATAACAAGCCTGATATTACAGAGGACGACCCGATGAAATCGCTTTCCCTGGCTTTGGCGCTCGCCATCGCAACACCTGCCGTGGCGCAGCCCGACGTCAAGATGACCAGCGTGCCCGCGCCCGACCAGAGGGCGGCGATCCCGCTCTATCCCGAACAGCCGACGGTCAAGGCGGGACAGGATGAGCAATGGTCGCGGATGCAGGTGACGATCGGCACCAATGCCATGGACAATATCATGGTCCGCAACGTCGTTCGCCCGACTATCACCCCCTATCTGCCCGACCCCGCCAAGGCGACGGGCGCGGCGGTCATCGTTGCGCCTGGCGGTGCATTCCTGTCGCTGTCGATGACAGGCGAAGGAAGCGACGTTGCACGCTGGCTGGCCGATCATGGCATCGCTGCTTTCGTCCTCAAATATCGGCTCAATGAAACGCCCCGCGATGACCGAGCGTTTCTGGGCATGATGGGCGCGCGTTTCGCCGACGCGGCCAAGCCCGGCGCGGTCCGCACGATCGAAGAACCACGCGCGACGCAGGATGCGCTCAAGGTGCTGGCGATCGTACGCAGCCGCGCAATGACCTATGGTATTGACCCGGCCCGCACCGGGATGATCGGCTTTTCGGCGGGGGCGATGACGACGCTGAACGCCACGTTGGAGGGTAAGGGCGATCAGCGGCCCGCCTTCATCGGCTATATCTACGGCCCGATGACAGGTGTCGCCGTGCCCGCCGACGCGCCACCGATGTTCAGCGCCATCGCCATGGACGATGGCCTGTTCAAGCGGCAGGGCTTTGCCATCGTCGAAGCATGGCGCGAGGCGGGCCGCCCGGTCGAACTCCATGCCTATGAGCGGGGCGATCATGGCTTTGGCGCGGGCAAGCCTGGTACCACCACCATGGGCCTGATGCCGCAATTTTATGCCTGGATGGAGGCACGCGGCCTCCTGTCCAAGCGCCCCTGACTGCAAGGATTGTGCCCATGCCCAAAACCGTTCGCCTTGCGGCCCTGCTGGCTTGCGTCGCCTTTGCCTCGCCATCGCTGGCCGACGATCTGGCTGATGGCTTCGCCAACCCGCCCCAGTCGGCGCGCCCGCGCGTCTGGTGGCACTGGATGAACGGCAACGTGACGAAGGACGGGATCGACAAGGATCTCGACTGGATGGCGCGCATGGGCATTGGCGGGGTCCAGAATTTCGATGCCAATCTGATGACGCCGCAAATCGTGGCGGACCGGCTGACCTATATGACGGACGGATGGAAGGATGCGTTCCGCCATGCGGTAAAGACCGCTGACGCCAAGGGACTGGAATTCGCCATCGCTGCATCGCCTGGCTGGAGCGAGACGGGCGGACCATGGGTGGAGCCGCAAGACGGTATGAAGAAGCTGGTCTGGGCGGAGGCCGATTTGCGCGGCGGTGCGCGGTTTGCGGGCCCGTTGCCCTTGCCGCCTTCGGTCATCGGCACGTTTCAAAGTGCCCGGTCCCATGAAGCCCAGGATGGCTTCCTCGCAAAAGGCAAGCCGATCGAGCCGCTCTATCGCGATGCGAAACTGCTGGCCTATCCCATGGCAGCGGCATCGCTACCGCGCCCAGCCGCGATGCAGGGCGATGGCAGGGCAGTTGCGCTCGATGCGCTGACTGACGCGGATATGGAAAGCACGGTTGCGCTGTCGGTCGGCTCCGATGCACAAGCGGGCACGCTGATATTGGATTATGGCAAACCCGTCACGGTGCGCGCTGCGACCCTCTACATTCCCAACGCGAAGCCACCCTTTCGTGATCCGCTGTATCAACCGGTGCTGGAAGTTGAGCAGGAAGGCCGATGGCATCGACTGGGCGATTTCCCGTTGGGGGAAGCCAGCACGACGATCGGCTTCGACGCCGTCACCGCGCGCCGTTTCCGCTTGATCCTCAGCCTCAACACCGGCCCCAAAACGCCTGCCCTGGATGAAGGCGCGCCCGGCGCGATCAAGATCGATATCTTCGCTCAGGAGAAGACGGCGACCTTGGCGATCGGCGATTTCCGTCTGCATGGGGAAGCGAAACTGGACCGGTTCGAGGCGAAGGCAGGCTATACTATCCTGCCCGATTATGCCGTGTTGAAGCCGGCGGGCAATGGCGACGCGATCGATCCAGCCAAGGTGATCGACTTGACCGGAAAGCAGCGCGCCGATGGCACGCTCGACTGGACCGCGCCAAAGGGAGAGGATTGGCGGATCGTGCGGATGGGTTGGTCGCTAACCGGCAAGACCAATCACCCTGCCACGCCCGAAGCCACGGGGCTGGAGGTCGATAAATATGATGCCGACGCCGTGCGCCGCTATCTGGAAACTTATCTTGGCATGTATCGCGACACGGTGGGCGCAGAATGGATCGGCAAGAAGGGCATCCGCGCGCTGCTCACCGATAGTATCGAGGTGGGCGCAGCGAACTGGACGCCACGCATGGTCGAGGAATTTCAGGCACGGCGCGGCTATGACCCGGTGCCGTTCCTGCCCGCGCTAACCGGCGCAATCATGGGATCAACCGCTAAGAGCGACGCCTTTCTCCATGATTTTCGTCAGACGCTGGCCGACCTGATGGCCGACGCTCATTACGGCACGGTGGCCAAGGTCGCGCACGAACATGGCCTGACTGTCTATGGTGAGGCGCTGGAAAATGGTCGCCCGGTGCTGGGCGACGACTTGGCGATGCGCTCATATGCCGACGTACCGATGGCGGCCATGTGGACCTTCAACCGCGGCGGCAAGCCTCGCCCGACGCTGATCGGCGACATGAAGGGCGCTGCCTCGGTCGCCCATATTTATGGCCAGAATATCGTGTCGGCCGAAAGCATGACATCGGCCTTTGCGCCCTGGGCGTTTGCGCCTTCGGATCTCAAGCGCGTCATCGATCTGGAATTCGTGTCGGGGATCAACCGGCCGATCGTCCACACCTCCGTCCATCAGCCGGTGGATGACAAGGTGCCGGGCCTCAGCCTCATGATCTTCGGTCAATATTTCAACCGGCATGAAAACTGGGCAGAGATGGCCAAGCCCTGGGTCGATTATATGGCGCGCACTGGATATCTGCTCCAGCAGGGCCGCGACAGCGCGGATATCGCCTATTTCTATGGCGAGGATCAGCCGATCACGTCGCTGTTCGAACATGGCGTGCCGGGCGACCTGCCGACGCGCTACGCCTATGACTTCGTCAATGCCGACATACTGGCAAAGCAGCTGACCGTCGAAAATGGCGAACTGGTCGCCAGAAGCGGTGCTCGCTATCGCGCCTTGTATCTAGGCGCCTCGAGCAAGGTGATGACCCTACCGACATTGCGCCGGATCGCCGCGCTGGTTGATGACGGCGCGACGGTGATTGGCATGGCACCGCAGCGCGCGCCGGGGCTGTTGGACGACGTATCAGCGTTCAAGGCGTTGGCGGACCGGCTGTGGGGCGGGTCGCTGAACGATAAGGGGCGCGTGATCGCCAATACCGTCGATGTCGAGGTGGCATTGGCAGGAATCGGTCTCGGCCCCGACTTTCATGTGACGGCTGGCGCAACGGACGCCGACTATCGCTTCGTCCATCGCAAGCTCGCCGATGGCGACCTCTATTTCGTCAACAACCGCACCGACAAGGCTGCCCGGATAGAAGCGAGATTCCGCGTGACGGGGCGACAGCCTGAATTCTGGCGCGCGATCGACGGCAGTGCCGCGCCGGTTTCTTACCGGACCGAGGGTGGTGAAACCATCGTCCCGCTGGACGTGGGGGCTGAAGATGCCTTCTTCATCCTGTTCCGCAAGCCTGCGAGAAGCACGGCACTGACCTTGCCAACGACGACAGCACGAACTGTCGGAACGCTCGACGGTCCCTGGATGGTCGGTTTTCAGCCAGGGCGCGGTGCACCCGGACGAATTGAGATGCCTTTTCTCACCCCTCTGGAAACCAGCGCCGATAAAGGGATCAAATATTTCTCCGGCATCGCCAGCTACGCCAGTCGCTTCACCTTGCCAAAGGGCGTGAAGCCCAACGGATCGCTATGGATCGATCTGGGCAAAGTCGGCGACATAGCGAGGTGTGGGTGAATGGGCAGATCGCCGGGACGACATGGTTCCCGCCATACCGTGTCGACATCAGCAAACTGACGAAGGCGGGGGCGAATCAGATAGAGGTGAAGGTCGCCAACCTGTGGGTCAATCGCCTGATCGGAGACCAGCAGCCTAACGCACAAAAGATTAGCTTCACGGCAGCACCAACTTATCAGCCGCACGCACCGCTGCGTCCATCAGGGCTGATCGGGCCGGTCACAATATTTTCAGAACCATAAGACGGAAGCCCATTCCCAATCAGACGGTGATCATGACAGTAAGCGCGACGTCAAATTAATATTCACGCTTGAGTTTTTCATATTGGATAGAGATTTTATGGTCGCCTCGGTCTGAACTGATTGCTGTCTGAAAGCGATATCGACATTTGATATGAAATGGTAACCCCTCTACAACATTTCGAAAGTGTCCAACCATTGAACTGAACGTTCTAGCAGGTGCCACTTGTGAGAATAGCGTGGCGTTGTTGTATACCTGCGTAATCGCTACCTCTCTACCGGTACATGGCCTTGGGTCTCGGACACATCGGCATCAAAAAAGGAAAGCACGGTCGTTTCGCGAGTGATAGTGTAGGTTATACGGGTTTCCTGCACTGTTCGATCACATGCGGATCTTACTCTTGAACGAGACCTGACTGCAATTGCTCGGCTAGCAATCGGCGTTTGCAAGGCGAACTGATTTCAAGCGGCAATGGCTGGTTCTGCCGACAGGTGCCATTGGACGATAGCCGCGCGATGGCGGCTTTGTCCCACGACTCAGCGTTCGCTTCCGGTAGCAGTCGACCCTTCTGAGACATTCATGACCGAATTTCTCGTTCCCGATTCCAGTCAGTCCGCTTCTTCACATTGGCACGGGTTGGAGGTGCTGCCTGGCTACATTTTTCACAGCATCGGTCATGTCCTGAAGGGTTTGGGCATGGAGACGGGATACTGTCCAAAATAGCTGGACGTCCATTGTGTGTTCCGGCACCAATTCGACCAGAGTACCTGCATGGATGTGCGGTTTTGCCAATGTCTTCGGTTGAAGGCCCCAACCAAGACCGGCGCAGGCGAGGTCGAGAAATCCCTGCGTCGATGGAATCTAGTGCGTTGGTGCATTAAGCTTGGCGTCGAAGGCGGCTTACGTCGAATGACCCATGGTGACAATGTACCTCTTCGCTATCATTTTTCTCTCATCGTCGGGAATCTTGCATGACACGCTGGCCGCTTATCTCTTCCGCCGTTCTACTCGCCGTGGTAATGATCGCGCGTGGAGACGCCGTGCCAACAAAGAAGTCGGCCTGGAATGGCACCGCAGCAGCAGCCTATCTGGACAATCGTCTCACCTGGTGGCGTCAATGGCCTAAGGCTGAGCGGGACCATGGCACGCGCTGTGTATCCTGCCACACCTCGCTGCCGCATGTCCTTGCCATGCCCTCGCTCCGCAGCCAGTCAGGCAAGCAGAGGCAAAGCGTCGATGAGATGGGAATGTTCGATGACGTGGTTAAGCGCGTCTATCTTTGGGATGAAGTCGAACCCTTCTATCCCGACCAGACGCGCGGCGTACCCAAGTCGGCGGAATCGCGCGGCGTCGAAGCCGTTCTCAACGCGCTGATACTGGCGACACGGGATCAGGAACGCGGCCACCTTGGACCCGACACGCGACAGGCCTTCGCCCACATGTGGGGCGTGCAGATGAAGGCGGGCGATCAGAAGGGCGGCTTTACCTGGCTCAACTTCCGGTTGGAACCCTTCGAATCCCCGACAGCGACCTATTGGGGGGCGACGTTGGCCGCGCTGGCCGTCGCGCGTGCGCCGGATGGGTATGCAGCCGATCCGGCGGTTGCTCCGCAGGTTGACGCACTGCGCGCCTATCTACGAACAGGCATCGGCGGCTCGCTTTATTCCCGCGCACTTATCCTGTGGGCTGACAGCCAGCTTGGCGGCGTATTGCCGCCGGATCAGCGAAGCAAAGTGATTTCGGATTTGGTCGCATCCCAGCGAGCGGACGGCGGATGGAATTTACCAAGTCTATCGACCTGGCAGAGGATCGACGGCTCCAATCTGCCGCAAGAGAGTGACGGATATGCCACCGCGATAGTCGCGGTCATTCTGCGTGAAGTAGGAGGACCGACCGGCGCGGTGGCGCTCAAACAGGCACAGGCTTGGCTGGCTGCTCATCAAGGCCAAGACGGCGCTGTAGCAGCGCGGTCAATCAACAAGGACCGCAAACCTGGCACGGACGCCTATCTTTTTATGACAGACGAAGCGACCGGCATGGCTGCACTTGCCATGCGCCGTTAGAGATCGGCAGGCATAGGTCGACCCTTGTGAGACATTCAAGCGTGATTTTTTGTTTCTCGCCTGCAGACAGTCCGGTTTCCGGTACTGGTCGACAAACTCACGCCATTCCACGTTGCGCCATGGACCGCAGTTAACACCGAAACCTACCACTGTCCGGTCACACTGCCACACGCCTTTTTGACCTCTTTGGGTTTTACTGGAATCCGCCTGCATCAGGCCAAAACCCTTACTTCCATCGATGTGAGCATGATACGAATTTTGTGCAAACTGTGTTAAAACCCAGCCTGTCCGATTTTCATGTTAGCGCATAGTATTCAGTTAGCGCTTTCTGGGTCTAATTTGCTACCACTCCCCAATCTGCCGGTTCAAACCATACAACTACGCATCGATCCATAGATAGCCGTCATCCCCTTTGTCATCGCGCTCCAAACGCGCTATCCAATGCAAATGAGGGGGATCACACAACAAAGCGCCGTGCCGGGCAAATGTGACACACCTGTATTGGCGCGGGCGCGAGAACTGTTTGGCAACGTCGTTCGGGGCAAAGGGCACATTTGCTCGACAGCAGCCGATCTGGCGGACCGTATCGAACAGCATTTATCCTCTACGATTACCACGACGGACAACCTGACCGAAACGTTGATTGCCAGCCGCTATAAGGTTGGCCGCCGGGTCGCTCGTCAAGTCAGCCGGGTCATGCAACATCGGGGCATCATGGAACCACGCCGGGGCGGCAATGGGATGGGTGGATTATGGGCGGTCGTTCCCGACCCCGATGCCATCGTGTCCGCCCTTCATGCCGAAATCGACGATTGCGACCCGACGGTCGCGGCAAAGGAGGCGGTGGTCTGGCTGGCGCCAACGCTGACGTTGCAGATTGATGCATCGACCGAGCTGGTCAGGCGCCTTCTGGGCCACATGTCGGCCGCCAGTCGGGACACGCGCCTGCTCCATACCCGTTCCACCCAGGCGGAATGGGTCGCATCCTGCATTGTTTCAGACGCACAGGGGCATAGCGCGCCCGGTGCCTATCTTGGCTCACTCGCGGCCATCGCCGAGCGTTATGGCATCAGCCTTGAAGTCGCGGTCGAAGCGGTCAGAATATTGGAGGATCACCAGCAGGTTGTTTTGAAGCGTGGGCGGCAGGGAGGTGTCTTCCTGGCAGGACTGCGCCAGAGCAAGGCGCTGCACATGACTAATGCCTTTCTGGCGGGCCATCATGCGTCGCCAAAACGATGCCGTCTTCTTCTGGATGCGGTCAATTATGCGATGATTGAACTGGCCTGCCAACGTCGGGATGATCCGGGCGTGTTACGGGTTCAGCAATCTTTCAAATCGATGGAGCAGGCGCGTAATCCGACTGCATTGGGCACGGCCTGGTATTCCTTCATCCGCGACATTGCAGATCTGGCAGGCAACCCCATCCTGCATTTCACCGCGCGCACGCTCGCCGGCTCCATCCTTCTACGCCGCGTCAGCAGCGCCGAGTTGCCCGACGCGGCAGCGCGCGAATTGTTCGATGCCAGCCGCCTGATCATGGACAACATCGTCAGCCATAGCGACAGCGGCAACAAGGAAGCGCATCTGCGCTGCCAGTTCGCCCTGGAAAATTACTGGTGACGTTTAGCCTGTGATGTTGAGCCGTTTAGCATAAGACATGTCGAACAGCGTCACGCCAGCCGGACAAGAGACGGTTCCGCTCGGTCATTGCCATCGTGGGAACGAAATGACGGTCCAGCGGCACCCGTGATGTGGCGTCGGGCAAAGCGCTCCAAATCCCAGCCCCCGTTCCCGCAAGAAATGCCGCGCCAAGCGCCGTAGTTTCGATGTTGGCCGGGCGTAGGATAGACATGTCGAGGATGTCGGCCAGAAACTGACACAGCCAGTCATTCGCCACCATCCCGCCATCGACCTTAAGCGCGTCAAATGTCAGGCCGCTATCGAGCGTCATCGCGTTCAACAGGTCGGCGGCCTGATAAGCGACGCATTCCAGCGCGGCGCGAACGATATGCTCTGGCCCCGTCCCGAACGTCATCCCCGTCAGCATGGCCCGTGCCGTCGGGTTCCAATGGGGCGCACCCAATCCGACGAATGCGGGAACCAGATAGACCCCTTCATTGTCTGGCAGCGAGCGCGCCATGACTTCCGTTTCGGCCGACGAAGCGACGAGGCCGAGCTTGTCCCGCGTCCATTTGACGCCCGCCCCTGCGACGAAAAAGGCGCCCTCCATGGCGTAATGGGCGACGCCCGCCGAATAGCAGGCGACAGTGGCCAGCATACGATGTTCGGAATGGCAGATATGCGATCCGGTATTTTGCATGGCAAATCCCCCGGTCCCCAGGGTGATCTTGGCGTCCCCTCTCCCCAGACAGCCCTGGCCGATCAAGGCGGCCTGCTGATCACCCACCATGCCCGTGACAGGCAGCGACACGCCCAGGACATGGCGGTCGGACATGCCAAAGAGAGCGTCATTTTCGCGCACTTGGGGTAAAATCTGCATTGGGATGGCGAACATGCGGCACAGTTCCGGGCACCAAGCCATCTTGCCGATGTCAAATAGCAGCGTGCGCGATGCATTGGTGGCGTCGGTCGCATGGACCTTTCCCCCGGTCAGTCGCCACAGCAGGAAGCAGTCAATGGTGCCGAAGGCCAGACGTCCGCGTTCCGCCAGATCACGCGCCGAGGGGATGGTGTCGAGCAGCCAGGCGAGCTTGCTGGCGGTAAAATAGGAGTCGAGCAGCAGACCAGTCTTGTTCCTGACCTCCGGCTCCAGCCCATCATCTATGAACCGCTGGCACAGGTCCGCGCCGCGCCTGTCCTGCCAGACTATAGCGGGGTGGATTGGTTGTCCGCTTTCCCGGTCCCACAGCACGCAGGTTTCACGCTGGTTGGCGATACCGATGGCGGTGACATCCAGCCCCAAGCCTACCGCTTTATCCAGAGCGTCGCGCGCAGTCGACACGACATCGCGCCAGATCGCTTCGGGGTCATGTTCCACCCAGCCTGCGGCGGGATAGGATTGGACGAGTTCGACACGAAAAGCAGCGCGCACGGCCGTCGTTTCGTCGATCAGCAAGGACCGGGTCGACGTAGTACCCTGATCAATCGCGAGCACGGCTTTCATGCTGCATCCCCCTTATTGTCGGCTATCCAAGCGGCAAGAGCTTCCGTCTCCGCCGACGTAAATAACAGGCCCAATTTCGTTCGGCGCCACAGGATATCGTCCGCCGTACTGGCCCATTCGCGCGTCATCAGATGGTGAACCTCATATTGGGTCAGCCCATGGCCAAAATGGCGGCCGCAATCATTCAGCGTGCGCGCGTCTTTCAAAATATCGAAGCAGGTCATGCCATAGCATCGCACAAGCCGTTCGCTCCACGCCTCGGTCAGAAACGGATATCGGTCCCGCACCTGCGTCATGAGGCATTGGCCCCTTCCATCGGGAAATCTCCGCCGGGCAGCGGCGCGCTGTCGGTCCAGCCGGTCGTGGACAGGCCGAGGAGCCGCTGCGCCAGGAGAGCAAGCGCGCTGTCGGCAAGATGGCGGTAGGTGGTCAATTTACCGCCAAACACGCTCAGCAACGGCGCGCCATCGGCTTCTGGCGACAGGTCAAGCCGATAGCCGCGCGTCGCGGCCTCCGGTCGGCCCGACCCGTCATCCACCAGCGGGCGCACGCCTGCAAAGCTCCAAACAACGTCGGACGGCTTGATCTGCAGGGCGAAATATCGGTTCGCGCCTTCGCACAGATAGGCGATTTCGTCCGAATCCGCACGGATATCCGAAAGCGGGCCGGTATGATCGACATCGGTCGTGCCGATCAGGGTGAAATAGCGCTCATAGGGAATGGCAAAGAAGATGCGCCCGTCCGGCAGCTGGAAAAAGTAGGAAAAGTCATGGTCGAACAGGCGTGGAACGACGATATGGGAACCACGCACAAGCCGCATGCGTAACCCATCGCTCGTCACTTTAGCGAGGCCAAGCACATCGAGCACGGCCGGTCCGCCTGCATTCACAACAGCCCTAGCATGGAATGTCTGCCCGCCCGTTGCGCTCACGTGCCATCCCGTTTTCATCCGTATCAAACCGGTTGCCGCAGTGCGTGGCAGGATGCGTGCGCCCCGGTCAGCGGCATCACGCAGGTTGAGCAGCACCATGCGTGCATCGTCCACCCAGCAGTCCGAATAGGCAAAGCCGGTGCGAAAGCCGGGTTTCAGGGGTTTACCTGCAACATGCTTCCGCAGGTCGAGCGTCCGCGTGGCCGACAAGCGCTTGCGTCCACCAATATGATCGTAGAGGAACAGTCCAAGTCGCAAGAGCCAGCGCGGGCGCAACCCCTTTTGATAGGGCAGCACGAACCGCATCGGCCATACGATGTGGGGTGCGATAGACCAGAGCCGCTCCCGCTCGGCCAGCGACTCCCGCACCAGGCCAAATTCATGATGTTCCAAATAGCGTAGGCCACCATGGATCAGTTTCGTGGAGGCAGAGGATGTCCCCCGCGCAATATCGCCCGCCTCCAGCACGACGACGCGCAAGCCACGCCCGGCCGCATCGCGCGCAATCCCAGCACCATTGATGCCCCCACCGATGACCAAAAGATCACAATCCGTTTCATGCCGCATGTCAGATCTCGTTCACCCTTATGGCTCTGCCGCACGTCTGGCGCGACAGCCGCCTTTCTATCTCAGCAATCCCGTTCGAGACGTCTAGCGCGCCTAACCCCGATCCGTCTCGACCACCCGCACGCCTTCACGCGCACATATGGCGGCCAGATCGCGATCCACGAGCCTATCGGTCACGAACGTGTCGATATTGGCCATGGTCGCAAACCGCACTGGCGCATGACGCGCCAGTTTCGATGAATCCGCGACCAGAATAACGTGTCGAGCGCTGGCGACGATCGACTGTGAGACTTTGATCTCGTCAATGTCGAAATCCAGCAGGCTCCCGCTTTTGTCGATCGCGCTGGCCCCGATGATGGCATAATCGACCTTGAAGGCGCTCAGAAAATCCACTGCCAGCGGGCCGATGATGGCACGATCCTCCGAGCGCAGACGCCCACCAGCGACGATGACATCGACGCCTTTTGAATCGGCAAGGATTTCGGCCACGTTCAAATTATTGGTCACAGCCATCAGCCTTTGATGCCGGACCAGGTGCGATGCCACCGCTTCCGTCGTCGTACCGATATTGATGAACACGGAGACGGCGGCGGGCACCAACGTCGCCGCCGCTGCACCGATACGGCCTTTTGCATCGGATGCGATGGCCTGGCGGGATTGATAGCCGATGTTATCCAGCGTCGATCGCAGTACCGCCCCGCCACGCACCCGGCTAATCAAACCCTGTTGATCCAGCATCCGCAGGTCGCCCCGGATCGTCTGCGGTGTCACGCCCAGATGATGGGCCAGCGCCTCCACTTTCACGCTGCCTAGCGCATGGAGTTGCTCCACCAGCTTGACGTGACGGATGGCAGCGAGATCGCGCAGGGCATCGCTGTCCGCCGGTGTTGCCTTTGCCGGGTCTGGCACCATCTTCTGTTTGCTATGCACCTCAGTATGCCCAGGTAGCGCGAACATGGTCGGCGATACGACGATAGACCTGCGCGACCATGTCGGGGGCTGCATCCCGAAGATTATAGCCATGGTCGACACCGGCAATGTCGATATGTTCGATAAGGCATCCCGCTTTTGCCAACCGCTGGGCATAGGCACTGGCTTCGTCGCGCAGGACGTCCAGTTCTGCGGTTATGACGACCGCTGGTGCAACGCGCTGCAGTTGCAGATCGGTCGCACCAATCAGCGGGGACGCGCCCGCCTCCGATCGTAGGGCGGCGTCGGGCGTGTAGGCAGCGTTGAACAGACGGGCCAAAGCGGGTGGGATGAGCGGCTTGGCGGCGCGCCCCTTTTTGTCCGCCGGATCCGTGACAAGGTCGAGCGGCGGATAATGCAGTATCTGCCGCTCGATAGGAGGGATGCCACCGTCCGCCGCCAGAAGGCACAGCGCCGCCGCCAGGCCGCCGCCGGCGCTCTGGCCGCCGACGGTCATCCGTGTGCCGTCCCAACCGCCTTCTTCACCGCTGGTCGCAGCCCAGTTGGCGAGTTCAAAGGCTTGCTGCACGGCAGCGGGATAGCGGAACTGCGGAGCCAGAACATAATCGATATTGAGGACGTACACCCCCGCCTGATCGGCAAGGAAGGCGCAAAAAGGGTCATCCTGCTGCAAATGCCCCATCACATAGCCGCCGCCGTGAAAGTTCAGATGTACGGCTGTTGTCGAGGTGGGGTTTGGCGGCGCGTAGACATCGACACGCGCGGGGCCGTGGCGCGTTGGCACATGGATTACATGCACTCTTCGCGGAATAGACGTAAAACATAGAGATTTGGGCACCACCGTGATGCGCGGCGCGATGAAAGCCTGCATAAGGCGCGCGCCAATGTCATGAAATATTGCCACAATCTGTCCCTATGCCCGGCCGTCATTCGACTTCGTAAAAGCGGATCGCAACGCGCCGGACTTTGCCATCGCTATCTGGAAGAGGGGTGATGACGGAGGTAAATACGGCCTTGTTCAACCAGTCATATTTCCCCGTCGGCGCGGTAAAAACAGGGGTCGCCCGCAAATATGGCCCCTGCTTGCCCGCCCGATCACACGCCAGACCGACGTTGCGCACATGGATCAAGGTGGCATCGTCCGTACGCAGAAAATAATCGGCGACAATTTCCGTGCAACCATCGGCCCTGACCAATTGCCAATCCGCGCCACCGGGAACGACTACGCCCCGCAATTGCGGCCCGGCAAAGCTGCCGCCGGTCAGGCCAATGCGATTGCCAGCCCCACGGGGACCGGGTCCAGCCGGTTCAGGGTCAGCCAAGTCCACCAGTTCCTCGAACACGAAGCGCAGCGGCGGGGCAGCTGGGCCCGGGTTGGTGGCAGCCTGGGCTGTTCCCAGGAATCCAGCGCTCGACACTATCATGAGCGCCCATGCGGCAGTCCTGGTCATGGTCATACTCCGATTGGCTGGGTTGCGGTGAGCGTCCATGTCAGGAACAGTCCGGCAGCAATGCCTCCTGGCAATGTGGACCCTGTGAAGCGCCGCGAAAAAACACCCAGAATAGCGACGAACAGCAGCAAGACGGCGAAATTGATAGCGGGAATGACCAGCAACCCCTGTTGTGGCAGCAGAAGCTGCCCCGTCGCCGCCAGCGTGCCATATTGCGCCGCCAGAAACAGGACAAAGCCGCCGGACAAGGCCAAAGCTGCTACTCCCAGTGCGGAGACGAGGCTGCCCTTCATCAGCGGGCGGATGTCATCCAGCAATCGCAGCGATGTCGCGCAGGACAGGATGAAGAAGGGTGCATAGACCAGAAAATCGCGCGCCCGGTCCATCGTTAGCGGTCGGATGGTGACGATCCACCAGGATGGATTGACGTGGAACAGCCGATCCATCGCGAAAATCAACAGATAGGCCGGGATCAGCGCGAGCAAGGCCATCCCCAAAGCCCGCGCGACGCCGTCTGTCCATACCAAAGCATGGCGGCGACGAAGCACGGCAAGCGACAGCAGGGAGCATAGGAACGCCCAGCCCGCATATTGGTTGGAGAAGGTCTGACGAAACAGGCTATTCTGGCCCAGCATGGCCTCCACGGCCATACAAGCAGGGATGTAGAGCAGGGCCGGAACAATCGCGAGCAACGCAATGTCGCGCCCGCTGGTCGTCGTGGGGATCCCATCGTTGGCCAGCGGCCCCACCCGCGCGAACGCTATACCAGCGGCGGCGAGAAAACCCGCGATCGACAGAGGGATCATGATGAGCGCCAGCAGATTGCCTGTTTCCCGCCAATACCAGACCTGACGGTCCGCTGGAATCGTGCGGCCGCCGCGCAATGTCTGTCCGAACCATTCGATGGCGGGTGTGATGCCTGTGGCGGATTGGTGCAGCCAGGCATGGGAGACAGACGGCGTCAGCAGCTTGCGCGCCGTCCCCTCTTCGATCCGGCCATAGAGTTGGCCTGCAACGACGGGCGCAGTTCCCGTTCCAAAGGTCGTCCGCGCCTTTTCCGTCGCGCCCGTGCGTAAGGGCGCTTCTGCCCCCCACATCAGCCCGCCAAATTCGTCGCGGGTGCCAAAAACGACCAGCAGATTGCGCGGAAAGGTGCGCGTTCCGGCTGGAGCGAAGGGCGCACCTACGCTCGATCCTTCCAGGACCAGGGACTTATAGCCGTCGGGATAGGCCTTGGCAGCGGCCAGGACCGCCCATCCGCCCATGCTATGCCCTTCCAGGCCGATATTGTCCCGGTCCACAAAAGGCAGGCTGCGCAAATAGGCGAGCGCATCCGGCCCCCCGAACCCGTCGGCGAAACTGGTGGGGTCGCTGCCCCCATGGCCGCGCTGATCAGGTGCCAGCACGACATAGCCGCGTCGCGCAAATTCCGTGGCGAAGTTCGCCTGTATTTCGGCATTGTTGAGATAGCCATGCACGGCGAGAATGGCGGGTGCCTTATGCAGCGCCGTCGCCCCGGCCGGGCGGAACAGAAGGGCGCGCATCTGCGCACCCTTCGCCCCCGAAAAATAGACTTGCTGGACATCGACGTCCAAGCTGCCCTGAATTTTTGCCGACAAGAGCATGCTACCAAACGCCATCAGCAGCGCACAAATGCCCAGGAAAAGCCCTGCCTTTCGCTTATCCATGGTCAGAACTTCACCTGAAAATCGATACCGTAGCGGCGGGGGTAAGGAACGGTTCCGAACCGCAGCATGGTGTTGGTTTCGATCCCGACACCGGCCAGCGTCGTATTATTGCTCAAATTCTTGCCCCACAGGCCAAGATTATAGCGATCTTCCTCAAACGCCAGGCCTGCCCGTGCATTATATTCCTGAAACGCCGGGGTGACGCCCAGGCTGAACGGAAAAACCTTGTCATTATAGGCCGTGAAGAACTGCTTGCTCTTATGCACCATGTCGCCATGCAGGGTCAGTTCAACCGCGCTGCTCAACGGCACCGTATAGTCCGCCGCCAAGTTCATCGTGAATCTCGGCGCTTCAATCAAACGGTTGCCCGCCAGATCCACGCCGGTCAGCGTCAGTGTGTTGTATTTGGCATCCAGCAGGCCCATGCCGGCCGACAATCTGATCTGCGGGGTAATGGCCGCAGTGATTTCCGCTTCCAGCCCATTGATCCGTGACCGCCCGGCATTGACCAGCGCCTGGTTGATGATCGACACCGAATTGATGAACTGCTGATCCTTAAAGATATAGTGGAAGGCCGACAGGTTGAGCGTCAAACGACGATCAAACAGACGCGTCTTGAGCCCGGCTTCATAGGCGTCGAGAAATTCCGGCTTGGCGATATTGAGATCACCAGGGAAGACTACCGCGCCACCATTGAACCCGCCGCTGCGATAGCCGCGCGCAAATTGGGCATAGGCCATGACATCCCGCGAGAATTTGTAGCGCAGGCCGACACGTCCACTGGGCTGCGTTTCCTTATATACCTGCGTGGTCAACGGGATACCGAGGCCCGGAATATTCACGATCGACTGGAAATCGGCCATGGTCGTCTTGTCATGGGTCATGCGGAAACCGGCATAGGCGCTCAATTCCGGTGAAAACTCGTATGTTCCGTCGATATAGCCCGCATATGAGGTGCGCGTTTGAAAATAGGTCTGGCGCGCATTAAACGCGCCGTCGAACTGCGACACGTTGAACAGGTTATCGAGCGTATCGCGGAAATAATAGAGACCCGCGATGACATTAAACGGTCCGTCAAACTGTGTGGTCAGCCGGAGATCCTGCGAATATTCCTTCGTTTTCGCGCGGAAATCGAGCGCGAGCAGATTGGCAGCGCTCCCGTCGCCATCCACTTCGTTCAGGAAATAGCCTTTGAGATAGGAGGAAATGGATGTGAGCGCGACCGAACCCAAATCCTTTTTCATCGTCAGCGAGATGCCGTCGCCGCGCACACGGATTTGACCGTCCCGATCATAGTAGCCCTCACGCGCGCCAAGCCTGCGTCCAGTGACCGGATCGATACGCGGATCAAAACCGAACGCATTTGTATTACCGGGCAGATAGCCCGTTACGTTCGTGCCAACCGCTTCGGGTGAGCTGCGCGTGTAGCTGTAGCGCAATGTCGCCTCGAACCCGGCATCATCCTTATATTTCATGGTGACGCGAAAGGCTGTCTTGTCGAGATTGGACTTGTCCCGCCCGCCCGGCCGCAAATTCTTGACGAAACCATCGCTCTGGTTCGTGTTGAAGGAGAAGCGCACGGCAAGTTTATCGTCGATGATCTGGGTATTGGCGGCCCCTTGCAGGGCGACATAGTTATAATTGCCATATTCGCCTGAGAGATAACCCGACGTATCAAATTCCGGTGCCCGCGTGACATAGCTGACTGCGCCGCCCACCGTTTCCTTGCCAAACAAGGTTCCCTGAGGGCCGCGCAGCACCTCTACCCGATCCATGTCGTAGAGTTGCGCTCCGCCCAGGAAAGACGCCCGGACGAAAACTTCATCATAGAAAATGCCGGTGGGGGATGACGCATTGAGGTCGAACGCCGACTGGGAAATGCCGCGAACCGAAAATTTCGGCTGATCTTCGTTACCAAGGACGCTGACGGACAAATTGGGGGTTTGGCGGGCCAATTCGGTCCCGCTACGCATCTGGAGCGTGCCCAACGACGATCCCGACACTGCCGTGATGGCGATGGGGACATCTTGAACATTTTCGGAACGTTTCTGAGCGGTGACGATGATATCACCCGGCATCAGGCCAAGCGACGCGCTATCTGCTGCTTGCTGTTGCGCCTGGGCGGCCGTGACACCCATGGCCATGCTCAACCCTGCGACGGTGCAAAGCAAAATGTGGCGAACATTCACCTTCTCTCTCCCTGTTATCCGACGGCTATCCAAGCCACGTTGTTGTTCGCGCGTTTTCGAAGTTTTTCGTTTCCTTAAATAGTGGTCTATTTGATGACTGAACGCAGAGCGCCGCAAAGCTTTGATTTTGGATGAAGAATCGAACCAATTTTGCTTTCGCCCTGTCCACAAAAGGAGCAGGAGCATGAGAAAGCTCCGGTTTATCGCGGCGCAGATCATCGGGACTATCAAGGAGTAGGAGTCAGGGCTGCCGACGGTAGAAATTTATCGGAAGCAGGGACTGAGCACTGCGACATTTTACAAGCTGAGGGGCAAATACAGCGACATGGAAGTATCCAATGCCCGCCGGTTGCGCCAGATTGACGATGAGGAAGGTAGGGGTTCGGGCGAAGTTAGACCGGGCCATGTATGGCGCTGACCTTCGCACCGGCGAGCATCCTAGGCGTGGTCCTGCTACCCGTCATTATAGGGCTCCGCACTGGGCGCACGCTGGTCCTGTGGATTGTCGGGCTGATACTTTTGGTTTGCGCGCTATCAAAGCCACTCGCACTCGCGGCTGAATCACACAATCTGGCCGCCGTGGTGCGAACCAGCACACTGGCGATGCTCCGCCAGGGTTTCATAGTGACATTGGTCGCAGCGCTGGTCGAATCGGTAACGCCGTGTCCGATGCACGCACGGATGGCTCTCCGTTCGGTGTGTGACTAGAACAGCGCACCCAGTCCAGTCGTCGCGCCGAATGGCTTTCCAACCCACCGCCTACTCGACTACGCGCTTGTCGCTTACCCCAGCATCGAAATAGGTGTGACAAGGCTATGCAAAAAAATGTGAACCATCGGCGCGTAAATGTCGGCTTTAGCGAAGTCCGTTCCCGGAAGCCGTCATTCCGGTAAGTCCCAATGCAAGCCTTTCACGTAAGCGTAGCAATCAGGCTGCGTTCCAGATTTGCTGCCATGCAGCAAATTCCGACGGACGAACCAGGTATCGCGCGAAATTGCCCTCGTGCAAGCCCAGCAACTCCGTTTCTGCGACCTCGGCAAACTGGTCCTGATCGGCCGTTGGGATGAATTCACGGGACGTCGTGACCAGATGCGCGCGTGTCGCCTGTCGGCTCATGGCACCGAGCACAACATCCCGAACGACATCGCGCAACTGTTCCCGATAGCGCAGGCGAAACGGGTCTGGCTCACCCATTGATTGACGAACGGCGGCGTAGCGCGCTGCGGATCGCTGATAGGCCCAAAGGAATACGTCGCGCAGCAATGTTATGTCGTTGCGTTCATAGACGCCAAGCGTGGCGCGCGTGTAAAGGTCGCCTGGAACCTCGGTGAACGACAATGGCGCAAGGTTCGCCCGGATCATGGGAATATTGGCGGCGAGGCGTGATACGCGCTTATTCACATCGTCAAAGGGCTGAAGATAAGGAAGCTGCACCATTATGAAAAAGGCCTGCTCGTATGGATCGTCGATGGCCGCCGCTGTGGCAAGGATTTGATCGAAGCACTCCTCGATGAGACCCGGACCTTCCAGTGGATGAAAAGTTGAACCGTCTATCCCTACGATGATGTGGCGTAGTCGCCCCACCGCCGTCGGGTCAGCTAACAGATTGTTCGCCAATAGCGCATGCAGGTTGAGTATCGTATAGCGATTGAACCCGACATCGTTGGCGTTGGCGACGAGAAACTCGATCGCATCTTTATGATTGAGGATCATCTGCGCTTCGCGCGGTCCGCGTCCCTCGGCGGCTTCCCCGAAATCCAGCAGCCGCCGCGTATCGAGTAGCGAATATGTGTTGCCTTCGAGACGGCTGGAATTCCATGCAAGGTCGATAAGCAGTCTATTCAGTATCTGCTTCGCGTAGGTTCCTGCCGCTGCGGCCTCAATCTGCGGCTTGCCGATTGTAGCCAGATGATCGCGCTGCTGCTGGGTCAGATAGAAGGTTTCGTTCGGCCGGTAACGATCCAGGAAGCTGCGTTCATAGCCGACCGGTTGTCGCACCGCGACGGGCTGGCGCACATAGGCAAGGACAGCGCTGCCTTCAGGTGATATTGGGACGATGTCGGCTGGGCCAGGCTGGGCGATGATTTCATCACCATGGTGATATCGGGCTGCACGCCCGTCGCCGGTAAGGCGTAGCCTACCCGCGTCAACCAAGGCGCGAAGACGATATTGGAGGGTACGACGGGCACCAGGTTCCGCGAGCGCGCTAGTGATCTGCGCTGCTGACGCACCATCCGGGAATTGGGCCACAGCGGCCTCGATCGCTTGTAGGTCAGCTTCAGGTATTGGTCGTGCCACATAACTTCCTTAGTTGCGCAAAAGATAAATCGCGCAACTATAAGAGTCAACGCGCAACTAATCGCGGTTGTGCGCAATTCCGTGGGAGTTCGCGCAAGCTTGCAAGCGCCGGCCTGCCTCTGTTTGAAAGCTCCAGCGCGGTCGATTCGGCACGCAGCCGATCAAAGCCTGGTCGATCGCGACCGAAACCAGCTATGTGTTCGACGCAATGCCGCTCAAGCCTCGGATTCGCCTGCGCGCCAATGCTGCCAGTGGCGATGAAGACCCGAAGGACGACCGGCTGGGCACGTTCAACGCGCTGTTTCCTAAGGGCAAATATTTCGGCGAGCTTACCCCGATCGGGCCGCGCAATATCCTCAACCTACATCCCAGTGTTGATGTCGATCTGGGGCGAGGTATCACTGTCGAACTGGTAGCGGTCGCCTATTGGCGCTTCAGTCGCGGGGATGGCATCTATGACGTGCCCGGCCAATTGATCCGAGAGGTAGGGCAGGGGGCTTCCCGGCACATAGGTCATCAAGTCGAACTGTCGGCTAACTGGCAGGTGAGTACCACATTATTCCTCTCTGCCTCCGCGTCGCTGTTTCAGGCCGGGGGCTTTCTGCGCGAGACTGGCCCCGCTCGGTCGATCCGCATGATCGGGACGGAAGCGATGTTCCGCTTTTAGGCGTTTTTGGACCTAGGGGTATCCGGATTGAAGGGCGCGGCCTGACGCCGCGCCCTTCCTTTCATCATGCGGCGTCGACCAACACGATCTCACTATTCTCGATCGCTATGACCCGGATCACGTCCATGTCGCTGATTGCGGCACCGTCGCGGGCATTTACCCGAACATCGTCGATCTGGATCGCACCCGTTGCAGGCACCAGATAGGCCTTGCGGTCCTTGCCTATGGAGTAATGCGCGCTTTCGCCGGCTTTCAGCGTTGCGGCGACGACCCGCGCATCCGTGCGGATCGGCAGCGCATCCTGGTCATCATCATAGCCCGAAGCGAGCGTGACGAATTGGCCCGATCGCTCGCCCTTGGGGAAGGGGCGCGCACCCCAGCTTGGCGCTTCGCCGCTACGGGTCGGGACGATCCATATCTGGAAGATCTTGGTGGTCACCGCCTCACGATTATATTCCGAATGGCGGATGCCTGTCCCAGCTGACATGACCTGAACGTCGCCTGCTTCCGTCCGGCCTTTATTGCCAGATTATCCTCATGCGTGATCGCCCCTTCGCGGACATAGGTGATGATTTCCATGTCGCGATGCGGGTGCGGCGGAAAGCCGCTATTGGGTTCGATGCTATCGTCATTCCAGACGCGCAGGTTGCCCCAGTGCATCCGGGCTTCGTCATGATAGCCGGCGAACGAGAAATGATGCTTGGCGTCGAGCCAGCCATGGTTGGCGGCACCGAGGCTATCGAAGGGGCGAAGGTCAATCATACTATGTCTCCTGAGCGGACGACGGGGGCCGTCCTGTTGAGACCCATTTAGAGCTTGCGAGCTTATCCGTTCAGAGGGATAAAACTGACTGAAACATTCGAGGAAATCGAACAGTGAACAATCCGGGCATGCCGACCCTTGATCAGTTGCGTCTTTTCCTGGCCATCGTGGACACAGGCAGCTTTGCTGCCGCCGGACGTCGGCTCAATCGCGCCGTGTCCGTCGTGAGCTACGGCATCGCCAATCTGGAAGCGCAGCTTGGCCTTAGTCTTTTCGATCGGGAAGGGACACGCAAGCCGCAGCTCACCGTGGCGGGGCGTGCGCTCTTGTCGGATGTGCGCCATATCTCCCATGGCATTGATGGCCTGCGCGCCAAGGTCAAAGGTCTGCTCGATGGGCTGGAGGCGGAAGTCGATATCGCCGTGGACGTCATGGTGCCGACCGACAGGCTGGGCAAAGTGCTGCGCGCCTTTGTGGCGGAATATCCAACGGTGCAGCTGCGGCTGCATGCCGAGGCCTTGGGCGCAATCACCGCAATGGTGCTGGATCGCCGTGCCATCATCGGTATTTCCGGGCCGTTGGCCGCCGGAGTCGAGGGGGTGGAGTGCATAGCCGCCGGGTCCGTGCCGATGGTCCCGGTCGCTGCGCCCGACCATCCACTGGGACGCATGGATCGCATTCCGCCGGGTGCAGGCCGCGACCATATCCAACTGGTATTGACCGACCGGTCGCGCTTCACCGAGGGGCAGGATTATTCGGTCATGAGCCCCAAAACCTGGCGTCTGGCGGACCTTGGTGCCAAACATGCGCTGCTGCGGGAGGGGATCGGCTGGGGGAATATGCCGCTGCCGATGATCGAGCCCGACCTGGTGGCAGGGACGCTGGTGCGGCTGTCCATGCCCGATCATCCTGGCGGCATATATCGCTTTGCCGGTATTTGGCGACGCGATGCGCCGCCTGGACCGGCGGCGTCCTGGCTACTCGAACAATTTGTCGCCCTTGGCCAGAAGGACATGGAATTGGAGGGGATGGGCGATGTGTGACGCGACGGGCGGAAGGGCATAATTTAGCGGCGGCAGGGGATCACAACAGCGGGATCACGCCGATGGTAGCGCTTGTTGGATTGGAGCGCCAATTTGCGGCGCTGCGCTGTGCCGCGATTTAATTCCCATCACGCGCTGGTAGGTGCATTATCGGGTCGGAACTTATGGGCCGACAACGCATGACCGGTTTCGAGAGAAGCAATTCGTCCAGCGGATAGCAAGAACTGGCCGCATGCAACCGCGCGCGCCTTCACGCTCCGCTCAGCGCCGCCTCCGAACTTTTAGTCCCGGAACAGGATCATATTCGGCTGGTCATTTACTCATACAAAAAGACACGATAGGGTCGGCCTAACATCAGATCGGGAGAGTGACATGGGCTGGACACGGCGCGGCATGCTGGGGGCGGGAATCGCGCTGGGCGCGATGCCGCCATTTGCCTGGGGTGCGCCTGCTGCACCGTTCCTGGCGTCGTCGTTTCCTTTGTCAGCCGTGCGGCTGAAGCCGTCGATCTTTCTAACCTCGGTTCAGGCGAACCAACGTTATCTATTATCGCTCGATGCAGACCGGTTCCTTCATAATTTTCACGCCGGGGCAGGATTGCCGACCAAGGGCAAAGTCTATGGCGGGTGGGAGTCGCGGGGCATCGCTGGGCACTCGCTTGGCCATTATCTGAGTGCGCTGTCGCTGATCTACGCGCAGACGGGCGATCCGCAGTTCCGCGACCGCGCCGCCTATATCGTCGGCGAACTCAAGGCGATCCAGGCGAAACAAGGCGATGGCTATGCGGGCGGCACCACCGTCGAGCGCGATGGCAAGACGGTCGATGGCAAGATCATATATGAAGAACTACGCAGGAGCGAAATCCGATCGACCGGCTTCAGCCTGAACGAAGGATGGGTGCCCCTTTATACCTATCACAAGGTCATGGCCGGTGCGCTGGATGCGCATCTCCATGCGGGCATGAAGGATGGCTTGGCCGTTGCGATCGGCCTTGGCGACTATCTCGGCACGATCGTGGAAGGATTGAGCGATGCCCAAGTGCAGGATATTCTCCGCACCGAGCATGGCGGCCTGACTGAATCCTATGCCGAACTGTACAAGCGCACGGGCAATCGCCGCTGGCTGAACTTGTCGGAACGGATGCGGCATCATTCGATCGTCAATCCGCTCCAGGCCGGACGCGACGAACTGGCGGGCAAGCATGCCAATACCCAGATCCCCAAGATCGTGGGCGAAGCGCGGCTGCATGAACTGACCGGCAATGCCGACCGGGCCAAGGTTGCGCAATTTTTCTGGGCCACCGTCACGCGCGATCACAGCTATGTCATCGGCGGCAATTCGGACCACGAGCATTTCGGCTTGCCGCGCCAACTGGCTCAGCGGCTCGACCAACAAACGTGCGAGGCGTGCAACAGCTACAACATGTTGCGCCTGACACGTCATCTGTACAGCTGGAACGGTGATGCCAGCTATTTCGATTTCTACGAGCGCGCGCACCTCAATCACATCATGAGCCAGCAAGACCCCAAGACGGGCATGTTCACTTACTTCACGGGGCTGGCATCGGGGATGGCGCGCGTCCACTCGAACCCGACCGAGGATTTCTGGTGCTGCGTCGGGTCGGGCATGGAAAGCCATTCAAAGCATGGCGAGAGCATTTATTGGAAGCGCAACGACGCGGTCGCAATCAACCTCTATTATGCCTCCACGCTGAACGCGCCCGAAGCGCAGCTCGACATGGATACCGCGTTCCCGCTGGACAATATGGTGCGGATTGCGGTGACGAAAGCGCCGAAGAAGCTGGCGCTGCGCGTACCTGGGTGGTGCACCACGCCGGTCTTGCAAGTGAATGGTAAGGCGGCAGGCGTCCTTGAGCACGGCTATCTGATGTTGACGGGCTTGAAGACAGGCGACCGCATCACATTGTCGTTGCCCATGCCGGTGCGGGTCGAATCGATGCCCGATGATGCCAAGCTGATCGCCTTCCTGAGCGGCCCCTTGGTCCTGGCGGGCGACATGGGTCCGAGTGAACGCTCGTGGGAGGGTGTGGACCCTGCCCTCGTCACCGATCAGAGCGCGCCGGCATTGGTAGCGGCTGGCGGCCTGCACCATTATCGTCTGGGTGAACAAGGCAAACCGGGCGACCTGACATTGCGACCCTTCTTTGCGCAGCATGAAAACCGTACCGCCGTCTATTTCCGCCGTTTCGATACTGCCGAGTGGCAGACCGAACGCGTTGCCTGGGAACGCGGGGCCAAGGAGCGGGCAGACCTGGCCGCGCGCACGATCGACGTCATCCGACTGGGCGAACAACAGCCAGAGGTCGATCATGGCTTTGCCGACAGTGGCGGATCGGAGGCGGTTTCGCACGTCGCCGACCGCAGCCGGATCGTGAACAAGGGCTTTTTCGAGTTCGACCTGGCCGTCGCACCAGGACCAATGGCGCTGCAAATTGTCTATAGTGGAGGTCAGCGCGACAAGGACTTCCGCATCCTGATCGACGGCAAACAGCTGGCCCGCGAAGGACTGACCGGCAAGATAACGTCCGCTCGCAATGTCCAGACCTATGCCCTGACGGCCGACATGGCGCGGGGTAAATCGAAGATTCGTGTCCGCGTCGAAGCCGACACGTGGCAGGGGGTCGAAGTCTATGTTGCTCGCACCATCCGGACGCAGGCGACGTAAATCTCGCGCGGCGGCCGGACAACGAAGATACATGCCCTTGTGGATGTCCTGGGGCGACCACTCGGCCTCGCCCTGACGCCCGGCAACACCTCCAATGTCAAAGGCGCGGACCTGCAGATGGCCGACCGTGGCTACGACGCGGTCGTTTGCTTCTGTATCTCTGATCCTCCGGGCCATGCGCGCGGAACGGGACCATGCGCGAAGGGTTGATGCGATAGATCGACAGGAGATGATCATGGCTGCACGACCCTATTGGAAAGGCCAGATCCGGCTTGCGCTCGTCTCCATCCCCGTCGAAATCTATTCCGCGACCAGGAGCGGCGCGACGATCGCCTTCAACCAGATCCACGAACCTTCGGGCAAGCGCATCAAATATGAGAAGATCGTGCCCGGCATCGGGCCAATCGACCTGGACGACATCGTCAAAGGCTTTGAATATGCCAAGGGCGAATATGTCCTGCTGGATGAGAAGGACATCGAAGGGGTCAAGCTGGAGAGCAAGAAGACATTGGAATTGACCCAGTTCGTCGATGCGCACGACATCGACATGATCTATTTCGAGAAGCCCTATTATGTGGTGCCAGCTGACGACCTGGCGGAGGAAGCCTTCATCGTCCTGCGGGAGGCGTTGCGGCGCAGTCGGAAGGTCGGTCTTGGCCAGTTGGCGATGCGCGGTCGGGAATATGTCGTCAGCATCAAAGCGTGCGGGCGCGGCATGGTGATGGAGACGTTGCGCTACGCCGATGAAGTCAACAAGGCCGCGAGTTATTTCCATGAGATCGGCGATGGCGAGCCGGATGATGAACTGCTCGATCTCGCCACGACCTTGATCGACAAGAAGACCGGCAAGTTCGATGCGAGCGATTTTCACGATCGCTATGTCGATGCGCTGAAGGAACTTATCGAGCATAAGAAGAAGGGAAAGACGCTCAACATCGACGGCGATGATGACGAGCGTGCCGATCCACGGGGCAATAATGTCGTTGACCTGATGGCGGCGCTGAAAAAATCCATCGGCCCGGCCAGCAAGGCGAAGGCCCCGGCAAAGAAGCCGACGGGCAAGGCTGCAGCCAAGAGTGATGCGAAGTCCGCCGACAAGGCATCCGCAAAAGCGCCTGCCAAGAAGCGGGCGTGAGCAGTTCGTTTCCGATGCTTTGCGCGTAGCGGATCATGACCGACGCGACCAAGGATCAGATGCTGCGCGAGATGGCCGCCCATCGTGGTTTCAAGCTGGTTAAGTCCCGCAGGCGCAAAGTCGGTGCGGGTGATTACGGCAAATATGGGGTGACCGATGTGGGTGGGAAACCCTTGCTTGGAGTCAGCGACGAAGGGCTTACCGCTTCGCTGGAGGATATCGAGGCTTTTCTGCGCAAGGGCGCGACAAGCACATGGAAGGCATCGGCCGACGCCATGCCTTCGCGTCCTGCATCGCCACGAAAAGCGAAGGCGACGAACGAAAAGATCGAGTCGACTATCCGACCGCGCGCGAGGCGTTCCGCCGGACACACGCCAACGCCCGCGAAGAAGATTGCGGCCAAGCCCGCGTCCACGCCCGAACCGGCCCCGCTCCGTATCCGCGCCGCGAAGTCAGCGGATGCGGCAGACATGGTGGCACTGCTGCGACAGCTTGATAAGATCACCATCGACGAGAGCGGGGTCGTGGAGAATCTTGAGCGGGTCGCAAAGGCCGGTGGGTGCACGCTTCTGGCTATTTTGGAGGGGGTCATCGGTTGTTGCAGCTGGGCTTTGATCCCGACGCTTCACCATGGTCTGATCGGGCGGATCACGCTGTTGCTAGTGGATGAAGGCCATCGCCGCAAAGGTATCGCGACTGCCATGCTGGATGCTGCGACAAGGGCGATGCGCGAAGCGGCATGCACGCGGATCGAAGCGATGAGCGATATCGCCATCAAAAACGCGCATAATTTCTTCCGGGCTTCGGCGTTCGAGCAGACCAGCTATCGTTTCGTGCGGGCCATCGATGCGGAGGCATGACCCCTTTGTGGTGGTCCCGGAACGAGTTGGCGCATCTGCGGATTGAGAGGGAAAGGGACGGAAGCAACCAGAATGGCGAAGGCGCAGGACAAAAGCCCGAAAGACAGCCTTGACCTTTATAGGGCGAAGCGGGATTTTGCGCGCACGACGGAGCCTACAGGTGCCAAGCTTCCAACTAGCGGCAAAGGCTTTGTCGTGCAGAAACATGCAGCGTCGCGGTTGCATTATGATTTCCGGCTGGAGCTGGACGGTGTGCTGGTCAGTTGGGCCGTCACCCGTGGGCCAAGCGCCAATCCCGACGACAAGCGCCTGGCGGTGCGGACTGAAGATCATCCGCTCGATTACGCCCGGTTCGAGGGCCTGATCCCGAAAGGTGAATATGGCGGCGGCACCGTCATGCTGTGGGACAATGGCATATGGGAACCGATAGAGGGCAAGGATCCACGCAAGACGCTGCCCGAAGGGCATCTCCATTTCATTCTCCATGGCTGCCGGATGCAGGGCGAATGGATTTTGTTCCGGCTCAAGCCGCGCGGGAAGGAGCGGGGCGAAAACTGGATTTTGCGCAAAGTGAATGATAGTTTTGCCGGTGGGTCGGACGATCTAATCAGCCACCATCTCACCAGCATCGACAGTGGCCGCACGATGGAGGAGATCGCCGCTGGGAAACATGTTTCCGAGAGCAAAGCCTCAAATGCGAAGGACAGTGGCCCGCCGCCATTCCAGCCGGTACAGCTGGCGACCCTGGTCGACCATGTGCCTGCAGGTGACCGTTGGCTCCATGAGCTGAAATATGATGGCTATCGCACGCTGCTGGCCATCAGCGGCGACAATGGCAGAGCCTATACGCGATCGGGCCTCGACTGGTCCGATCGCTTTGCCGGGCTGATCGCCGACGCGACAAAGCTGGGCGCCGCGAACGCCCTGATCGACGGTGAAGCGGTGGTGATCCTGCCAGATGGCCGCACTAGCTTCCAGGGCTTACAGGCGGCGCTGAAAGACGATCCCGGCCAAATCGATTATATGGCGTTCGACCTGCTGGCATTGAATGGCGAGGATCTGACCGGGCGGCCCTTGCTTGAACGCAAGGAGATGCTCGCCACGCTGATCGGCGACGGGGTGGGGCATATCCGTTATTCGGATCATATCGTCGGGCGCGGCGAGCAGTTGTTCGAGCGCTTTTGCAGCGCGGGGCTTGAAGGCGTCATCTCCAAGCGGGTCGATGCGCGCTATGCGGGCACGCGATCGGGCAGCTGGGTCAAGACCAAGTGCATTCGGCGTCAGGAGTTCGTGATCGTGGGTTGGTTACCCTCGGACAAGCGGCGCGGGTTCCGCTCGCTGCTGCTGGGCGTGCATGACAAAGGCGCGCTGCGTTTCGCCGGGAAGGTCGGCACCGGCTTTTCTGCGGATGAGATGGAGCGGCTGCTGAAACTGATGGCACCGCTGGCCCAAAAGACACCGACGGTCGAGGCCCCACGCGCGGCGGTGCGCGAGGTACGCTGGATCACACCGAAACTGGTGGTCGAGGTCGCCTTCGCCGAATTTACCGACGAAGGCGTCCTGCGCCATTCAAGCTATCTCGGATTGCGCGAGGACAAGAAGCCGGAAGCCGTCGTGCTGGAAATCGAAGCGCCCGTCTCACGGGTGCCGCAGCCCACCTCGACCAGCGGAGTCAAGATCAGCAATCGCGATCGGGTGATCTTCCCGGAGGGCAAACTCACCAAGGGCGAACTGGCCGATTATTATGAAACGGTCGCGGATATCATGCTGCCCTGGGCAGGCAGTCGGCCAATCAGCCTCGTGCGCTGTCCGCAAGGTCGCGACAAGAAATGCTTTTTCCAGAAACATGATGCGGGCAGTTTCGGCGACGACGTCAAGCAAGTGGGCATACTGGAAAAGGATGGGCATGAGGAACCCTATCTCTTCGTCGATGCGCCTGCGGGGCTGCTGACCTGCGTTCAGATGGGGACGATCGAATTTCATGGCTGGGGTGCCCGGATCGAAGATGTCGAGAAGCCTGATCGACTGGTGTTCGACCTTGATCCCGACGAGGGGCTGGCGTTCAAGGATGTGGCGTCGGCCGCCGTCCACCTTCAGGATGTATTGGCGCAGATGGGGCTGGTCACCTTTCCGATGGTGACGGGCGGCAAGGGGGTGCATGTGATCGCCCCGCTGACGCCGAGCGCGGAGTGGCCGCAGGTCAAGGATTTCGCGCACCGTTTCGCAACCGCCCTGTCGCAGGCCGATCCCGACCGTTTTACGGCCGCGCTTGCCAAGGCGAAGCGGACGGGCAAAATCTTCATCGACTATCTGCGCAACCAGCGCGGTGCCACCGCCGTCATGCCTTACAGCGCGCGATCGCGGCCGTTCGCACCGATCGCGGTGCCGCTCAGCTGGGAAGAACTGCGCACGCTCGACGGCCCAGACCATTGGCATATTGGGGATGCGGGCGAGATGGTGAAACGCGCGGCGTCGAAGGATCTGTCCCATTGGGGCAGGGCCGATCAGATCCTGCCCGATCTGTAGATGGTCCTGCCGTGGATCAAGCGGGGGCGAGGGCGTCGTCGAAGATCCTAGACGTTTGGCAGCGACAAAGGAGAAGCAACTTACATTATTACGACCAGGCGGATCATCTTGGGTGATGAATTAATACCAAGGCTTGTGGGATCTGACTCGTTGGGCCTATCGCAAGAAGCGATAACGTGATTCAACATCGCAAACTGGAGGAGGTTTGCGATGTCTGTTCCGATCAAGCTCCGTGGAGATTTCAGCGCAGGCGATGTTCGTGCCGTTGCGCGGCGCTGCAAGGACGGGGCGCAAGTACGTCGATTATTGGCAATCGCGACGATCCTGGACGGGCACAGCCGCAGCGATGCAGCCCTTGTCGGCGGGGTGACGCGTCAGATCGTGCGGGATTGGGTCGTTCGCTTCAACGCTGAGGGCCCCGACGGGTTGATGACCCGCAAGGCGCCAGGGCCGACAACGATCCTCAATGACAGGCACCGCCGCGCATTGGAGGAGATCATTGATACGGGGCCGACCCCTGCCATCCATGGCGTTGTGCGTTGGCGCATTATTGATTTGGGCCAGTGGCTATGGGACGAGTTCAATATCTCGATCAGCAAGCAGGCGCTGGGGCATGAACTGCGGACCATGGGCTACCGCAAGCTCTCGGCTCGCCCGCGCCATCACGCGCAGGACCTCGCAAATATTGCCATTTTTAAAAAGAGTTCCCCGCCCGTCTGGCGCAAATCCGCAAGACCCTCCCCAAAGGCACGCCCATAGAGCTGTGGTGGCAGGACGAAGCCCGGATCGGCCAGCAGACCAAACTCACCCGGCGCTGGGCCAAACGGGGAACCAGACCAATAGCGCCCCGCGATCTGCGTCGGGCATCGGCCTGGATCTTTGGCGCTATCTGTCCGGCTGAAGGGAAAGGCGCGGGCCTCGTTATGCCCCATTGCAACAGCGAGGCGATGGGCATGCATCTGGCTGAGATCAGCAGCCAGGTGGCGCCGGGGGCCCATGCCGTCCTCATGCTCGATCAGGCCGGGTGGCATATGTCCGGCGCACTGACCATCCCCGCCAATATAACATTGCTGCCGCTGCCGCCCAAATGCCCGGAGTTGAACCCTGTCGAAAATCTATGGCAGTTTATGCGCGATAACTGGCTTTCGAACCGCATCTTTTCGTCCTACGACAATATCGTCGACCATTGCTGCTTTGCCTGGAACTGCCTCATCGATCAGCCCTGGCGCATCATGACAATCGGACTTCGCCAATGGGCGCACAGGTTCTGATCAGAGAGTCTTGGTATAAGCTGGAATGGAAGCTGAGGACCACCGTGTCATATGCGCGCGACGCGGGACTGCGCGCCAAGCCAGCTAAATGGGTGAGTGCGACTTGCCTTTGCTGATCGTGTCCCACAGCGTGGTGTAGGTTCGCTGGGATAGCCACAGCGACCTCCGGCTAAGCCGGATTGATCATGCTGCCATGGCAGGCAACGTGATGATGGGATTATCGCTTAAACCTGAGACGCTCTCAAGTGTCATGTAGCGGCAGCGTTGGACGGCCCATTCGTCGTTCTGTTCCAGAAGGATAGCGCCGACGAGACGGGTAATCGCCTCTTCGTTGGGGAAGATACCGACAACATCGGTGCGCCGCTTGATCTCGCCATTGAGCCGCTCGATCGGATTGTTGCTGTGCAACTTCGTGCGGTGTTGGGCTGGGAAGGTCATGTAGGCCAGCACATCCTCCTCGGCGCTGTCCATCAGRGYAGCGAGTTTTGGCACGGTAGGGCGCAATTGATCGGCGACGCTACGCCATTGGGCCTTTGCGGCCTCTGGAGTTTCCTGGGCGAAAGCGGTGGCGATGAATGCCGACACGACCCGGCGTCCGCTCTTGCCGGCATGGGCCAGCGCATTGCGCATRAAATGAACCCGGCATCGCTGCCAGGTGGCGCTGAACACTTTGGCGACGGARGCTTTTATGCCTTCATGGGAATCKGAGATCACCAGCTTCACGCCGCGCAGACCGCGACGGGCAAGGCTGCGTAGAAASTCGGTCCAGAAGACCTCMGCTTCGGAATGACCGATCGCCATGCCGAGCACTTCGCGCCGGCCATCGCTGTTAACGCCAACGGCAATGATGACCGCGACAGAGACRATGCGACCGGCTCGCCGCACTTTGATGTAGGTCGCGTCCATCCAGAGATAGGGCCAGTCGCCTTCGATCGGACGATCGAGAAAGGCCTTCACCCGCTCGTCGATCTCCACGCACAGTCGGCTGACCTGGCTCTTTGAGATMCCACTCATGCCCATGGCTTTGACCAGATCGTCCACAGAGCGGGTCGAGATCCCCTGGATATAAGCTTCCTGGATGACGGCCGTCAGTGCCTTCTCTGCCATACGGCGGGGCTCCAGAAACCCTGGAAAATATGTTCCCTTGCGCAGCTTGGGGATCCGCAGCTCGACCGTGCCTGCCCGCGTCTCCCAGTCCCGATCCCGATAGCCGTTGCGCTGCGCGAGGCGCTCGGGATCCTTATCGCCATAGGCCGCGCCCGTAAGGTCGCCCACTTCCAGCTCCATCAGCCGCTGCGCGGCAAAGCCGATCATATCGCGTAGAAAATCGCCGTCGGCTGTCTTCCCAACCAGGGCGTGCAGGTCCATCTTGTCATTGGTCATCGGTGGTCTCCGTAAGTTGAGTCTCGCAACCCAAACTTATCCGAAGTTCGCCGGTGACCACCCGCGAAACTGACCGGCCGCTACAGCGCTTGTTCGATGAGCGCGCGTCCGGTCAGCTTCGCTACCCTCAAAACCTACACCACGCGCCGGGACACGACCATATTTATCCCGGGCCTTTTGTAAGCTACCCGGTCCCAGATATTAGCAAGGCGCGTTCCAAAGTGATACATATTTTGTAATTGTCAGACGAAAAAAATCTGGGGTTTGCGCGTTCGGACCGCAAGCCCTGGCTAGCTAAATGCAAGCCACTCAATTGACGTGGTTAATTCCAGAAGTCGTATGTGGCGCCGTAGAGCTGAAGCAAAAGCATGGTGAGGAAAACGGGGGTTTTGCGGCGAGTCGCGGGCCAAGCCGTCTGCAGCCGCTGCCGTTTTTCCACCCCGCGTCTGATTTTTTCAACTGTGATGGCCGACCCTGGCAATCCAGGCGCATGGCAGTGCGAATCAGATTTGGCATCTTGGCCAAGACCGGGCAGCGAACGCTAATGGCGTTTCCACGATCAAGCAGATTGGACTGGTCCGGGGCGCGTCATCGTGCCTTCCGGTGTGCCGCAGGTCCATGATTGCATAGGACCGCCGAGCGCATCGCGCCGGCGGTCCTATGTCACCCCATCAATTACATATAGTCTTGTGTGTGCTGGACGAGTTGCAGCGCGGATTCCAGATGCTGCGGGGTGCCCGGGGTTCGCATGGCACCCGTTGCCGTCACTTCGAAATCGGCCGCAGTCAGCGCCGTGCCCGGGTCGAGTTGTGCGAAGCGGATCGCCGCCCCAGCACCGCTGCCGTCCGCATCATAGTAGATCGAGCCGCTCTTCTGATCGTAGATGATACGATCATCAGCGTCATGTGCAGACGTGCCAAGGTGGAACGCGTCTTGCGACATCATGCCTGATTTCAGCCCCGTGAATACGGAATTGTTCAGCATGATGCTATCCGCCGCCGATGAAAAGCCGACGATCCTGTCGACGTCGCCTCTGGTGATGGCGGTGTCGAACACAAAAGTGTCCGCCCCTGCTCCAGCCTTCAACGTGTCGGAGCCAAGGCCGCCACGGAATATGTTCACGCCAGCCGCCGCCGTAATCACGTCAACCGTGTCCGTGCCATCAAACTCTGTCCGCAGCAGTTGCGCCTTGGCATCGCGGACCAGCGTCTTCACCACGCCATCGGCCCCCGTGCGCGACACCTCAGAACCGGTCAGCTTCCAGTCCGCGCCGTAATGATAGGTTGCGGTCGATCCGTCATCGCGGATCATGGTGCTGTCCTGACTGATGAACTTGTGATCGGCACCATAATGCTGGATCGATACCGTGCCGGACGGCTCGATGACCTTCACATCGGACCCAAGGAACGTCCAACTGTTGCTATAGTGCTGCGTGGTTTCCCGACCGTCCACTCCTACGGAAATGACGTCCGCGCCCAGCAGCTTCCATTGCGCGTCGTAGCGCAGGATTTGCGTGTCGCCATTCGCCTTGATCGACAGATTTTCAGCGCCGATCAGTTTCCAGTGCGCATCATAACGCAGCGTATTCACCGACCCGTTGGCCTGAAGATGATCGGATTCCGCGCCTGAGAATACGCCCTTCGTGGTATAATGCTGCGTCGTCACCCCGCCATTCGGTTCGACCAGGATCTTGTCGAACGACAGAAGCGCATTCTTGTCGGAGTAGAATTTCTGCGTGACGACGTCGGCCGTGACGGATGTCACCACTTTGCCAAGATGCAGCCCGTCTGCGCTCGTCACTTCGGCGGTGCCGTCGCTGTAGAGGGACTCCAGCAGGGATACTTCATGCACCGTCTGGCCAGAACCCGTCACGTCCTTGACGATGATGCTGCCATCGTCGCTCATCGACTGTACCTGAAAGTCGAGATTGTTGATGGTGAGCGAACCAACGCCCGAGACGACCTCGGCACCCAGTTCGATGGAGGCCAGATATTCGCTGTCCTTTACGATCCCGATCGATTCCAGCTTGTCCAAAATAGCGGTCAGATCGATGTCGCCTTCCGGCACATCGCGATCGGCGACGAGCGCGGTGTAGGTTCCCTTGTGATAGATGGTGTAGGTGACGCCCCCTTGCTCATAGGTGCCAACAACCGGCGCTGCGATTTCGAGATCCCCCTTGTGAACCCACAGCATGATTTCATTGGTGATCGTCGAGCGATCGCCGTTGGGCACGCTGGTGAGCCAGATGTCATAGGCGACGTTGAATCCGGCGACGTTGCCGGAGAAATCGACATCATAGTCCATCGTCAGCGAGACGAGGTCGCCGACCTTCACGGGAAACACTGCGGCCTTGTCGGTCGGGTTGCCTTTATAAGCCCCCATTGGCGGCACGCCGAAGGCGACCTCTGGATAGGCGAGGATCGGCGCGCCCTTTTCCGTGGTGTAGGGCATCGACCAGGTGAAGGTCGTGCCACCCGTCACGTCCGCCTTGCTGAACGTAGCGTCGATGTTGAAGTCGACGCCAGGCTTGAGGGATCCGACATTGTAGCTGTTGTTGATGATGTACCAGCCATTATGATTTTGCGCCCGACCATGACCTTCCATATAGCTTTGGTCAGCGGTCAATTCCGCCTTGTCCATCGCAAAGCCGAAATCATAGCTGTTAAGGTCCGACAGCTTGATTCCGCTCAAGACCAGGCTTTCCTGGTTCGAGAAGGTGAAGACGGTGTCGCTACCGACCTGTGTGCCGCGCGCCATCAGATCGGAAAAGCTGCTTAGGCCATAGCCATCCAGCTTCACAACGTCCCGGCCCAGGGTGAAGTTGGTCACCGTGTCCGAACCGTTGCCGGCCGCGACCTTGAAAACGTCTGCGCCCTTACCCCCGAACAGGATGTCATTGCCCTGTCCGCCGTCGATTGTTGCACCGACTTCACCGGCCCAGATGAGATTGTCGAGCGCATTGCCAGTGGCCCCCACCATCCCTTTTCCGGCAAGAATCAGGTTTTCAACATTGTCTGCCAAAGTAATCGTACCAGCAAATTGCGCTGTAACGGTGTCAATTCCTTTGCCCGCCAACTCTATTACTTGGGAGCTGGATTGCCATAAAATATAGGAATCATCGCCATCGCCGCCTGCCAATATATCTTCACCTTTGCCGATGACCTTGTCATTCTTGGCTGTGCCCAGGCGATACGTCGTGCTGTCGTTATTTGGAACCGTAAATTGCGTCTTCCCCGAAACGTTCAGTTTTTGGCCTGTCGCGTTAATATACACGGTGTTTCCTCCGATTGCCCCATGTCGGGCCGTATCGGTGCCGCACAAATTAAGTGTGGCAGGACGTCGTTAAATACGGATTAGGCAAAGGAATCTGGCCGCACAGTGCTTTTTCACAGAACTTATCCCGGTCGCTGTGACTTTCTTACCGCAGTGCAGCAAAGTGCTGAGTGATGGCTTTCGGTTTTGTGCGCCGACTTGATAAAAGCGCCATGATCGAAGTCGCGCCCTGGATGCTGGGGCTAGGCGGTTCGGTGGTTGGTCAGTCGGGTGTCCCGACCACCCGTATTTCGCTCACGGTCCAGGCGCGCGCCTCGGTGGTCGAAGCCTCAAAGGTAATATAGCCAAGCTGACCGGTTGGTACGGCAAAGTCGATTATACTGGTGGTCGGCGTTATCGCATTGAACGACCTCGTCTCGACCAGCGCATCTGTGCCTGAACCGTCTGGCCCTATCGCGATTTTCACGCCGCCTGCATTATAGGCGCCAGCGGTGCTGTAATCGACCTCAAGATGATAGGTGCCCGGCGGCAGCGGTTCATCGCGCACGAACCGCTGGATCGTGCTGGCGATCCCAGTCACCGTCCAGGTGCCGCTGGACACGATGGAATTGGGGGCGGGCGCGCTGGCCCGTGTCCAACCCAGCGGCGTCCCCGCCTCGCTCGGGTGGTTGGCATCGAAACGATCGGTGAACGGCAACCAGCGCGGCACCGCATCAGGCGCGGACGCGTCGAAGCTATAGGTCGCGATACAGGTCTGATCGCCGAATTCGCCGCCGTCAGGGGTGTCGAAACGGGCGCGATACTTCACCCGGCCTGCGTTGACGTCGAAGTTGCTTTCCTGGAAGTTCGTGGCGCCCGAATGGTCGAGCAGCACCTTGGCAATTGTGCCGGTCGCCGGGTTGCGCCACCATATTTCAGCGAACGCCGTCATGTCATAATAGCCAGTCGCGCTGACATCGGTCCATGTCTCCCCCTGGTCCGTCGATGCACGCGTATAGGCGGTACTGAGTTGAAACAGCGCCAATGCGGCGGTCAGCGTATTATATGGGCAAACCATATGGTGCGTCGTGCGGGTGACGCCTTGATCAAAAAACTCGAGCGCGCCAGTAATCTGCGCGACTTCGCCACCAGCCCATTCGATGACGGTGCTATGATCGAGGCGCAGCGACGCCATTATCGCGGCGAGCGTGACGTCCGGCCCGGTCTGCACATAGTCGCCCAGGCCGCCATGATAGGTGCCGCCATACACATTATCGATGTTGATCGCATATTCCTGGCTACCAACCCCGGCATAGACGATTTCCTTATACTCGGTCGCAGGATCGCTTTCGACCGATGGCAGGGTGCGAAAGCCCCGGATGCGCCACCCCCCGAACGGCGCGCCCAGGCTGCTGGCAGGGATTTGATCCCCTAGACTGCTGCCATTGCCGTAGATCAGGTGGAGCGCCACCGCGCCGAGCGTCGCATGCGGTGCCACCGCATAGGCTTCATAGGCGTCGACGGGGACGATGCGAATCGGCAAAGCTGCGACGGCAGAGCGTGTTCCGTCGAGGCTCAGTCCAATGGCAATGCGGGGCATCAGTCGAGCGCCAGCAGGTCGGTCGCGGTCGTGCCGGTGACCTTGATCATGATGGGCCGGAACGGCAGTACGGCACCTGCGGGCAGGTTTTTCCAAACCGCGTCGCTGCCATCTTCGGCCCGTGTCGCCAGATCGCCTGCGCCACCAATATAGATGGCACGCGGCAGAAAGGGCAGTGACTGGGAGTCGCTGGGGGTGATCGCGACCGCCCGTGTGGCGGGCGCGGATATGCCAGAGGCGAAATTGTCGAAGCGGTTTTCCATACACTGTCTCCCAAAAGCAGTAATTAACCGTATTGGCACATTTCCAACATTTCAATTACTTTATTTGGCTAAAATCTGGGCGATCGCGGCGCGAGCAAAAGCTTGATGCAGCGCACAATAAATGTCACCATCGGATCCTGGTTAATGGCTAAGGAATGCAGATGGCGGCTGTGGCGAAATATTCCGCATGGCTTACAGGGCCTGGCTATCGAGATCAGCGTCGGACCGGTTATGTGCCGCGCGGATTGATCCGATGGGGGCTCATTTCGCTGCTGTTGATCGGTATCGCCGCAGCCTTGCTCGCTCTTTCTGGGCCTAATAGCGTGCTGCCGGATACAAGCTCTCCGGCGCCTCTTTCCACCGCGACAGGACCGACGACAGGTGAGACATATCGTTGGCAACCCGTGGCCATTGGTGCCGGCGGATTCATGGTCGGGCTCTCGTCGGACCGCGCAGGCAGCACATTCGTCGCGCGGACGGACGTCCATGGTGCCTATATCTGGCGTCCGGAACTGGACCAGTGGGTGCAGTTGGTCACCGAACCCGCGATGCCGCCCGCCTATCGCACGCCCGCCAGCATGTTCGGCGGAGTCGCCGGGATCGTCGTCGCGCCCTCCGACGGTCAGCGGCTGTATATGGCGGTAAAAGGGACGGTCTTCCGTTCAGAAGATCAGGGCAAAAGCTGGCAGGTGCCGGATACCGGGCCTTTTCCCGTTCGGTTCGGCGCAAAAAAGAAATTCCTTCGATCCGACCCTGTCCTGGCTGTAAGCCCCGACAATCCCGACATCGTCTATTTCGGGACCGCGCATGACGGCGTACTCCGATCAACCGATGGTGGTCGCAACTGGGCCAGGGTGGACGGTCTGCCTGCAACCGCCGGCACGGGGGGGGGGCGCGGATGCAGATGTCCGTCCCGCCTTGATCTGGTTTGCGCCAGCCGAGGGAGGCACAAGGGCCATCTGGATCCTGATCCAGGGCGTCGGCATGTTTGTGTCGGAACAAGAGGCTGGCGGGTTCACGCCTTTGCGCGGGCAAGGTGCGGCGGCGCCCCGCATGCTAAGCAGTGGCGCATTTACATCCGATGGACGCTTTTTCGGCACCGACCCGGATGGCAAGACGATCTGGCGCTATCAGCAGGGTGAATGGACCAATCTGGCCGCTGACGGCGTGATCGATGACGGCAGTTATCAAACTGTGGCAGTGAGTCCGCATAACGACCAGCTACTGGCGTTTGAACATAATGGGTCGGCATTGCGATCGATAGATGGCGGCGCAAGCTGGTCAACGCTGCGGAAGACCGTGCAGGTTGGCGAAAAAGATCCGCCCTGGCTGCGCATTGCGGACCAGAATTTTTTTGCAACGTCGCAGGTGATGTTCGATCCGATCGTAAGGGACCGTCTTTGGGTGACGGCTGGCGTCGGCTTGTTCCGTGCCGATGTTCCGCCCGATGCGCGTTCCATCGACTGGGTCAGCCGAAGCCGGGGCATAGAAGAACTCGTCGCCAATGACGTGGTGCAGTCGCCTGGCCGCGCGCCGCTATTTGCCGCCTGGGATTTTGGCATTCATGTCAAAGCCGACCTGGATGTGTTTTCAAGTGGCTTTGGGCCGAAGGAGCAGATGATCATAGCGGCCCAGCAGCTTGCACTGACGCCCGCCGATCCGAATTTCGTTGCCACCAACGCGTCGGACACCAGCGGGTGCTGCCCAAAAGCCGCCGTGCTGGCGGGGTATAGCGAGGATGCCGGACGCACCTGGCAGCGTTTTGGCAGCCTGCCGCATCCTCCGGGCACGAAAAAGGACGACCCCTGGCGCATGGCCTGGGGCATGATCGCCGTGTCGTCTGGCAATCCAGACAATATCATCTGGGCACCTTCGCTCAACCGCGCGCCATTTTACACGCGTGATCGCGGTCGCAATTGGACGCTTATCCACTTTCCGGGCGAAAAGCCGCCATTCACAGGGTCTCATGTCAAGAAGCACCTGCAGCGGAAAGTCCTGGTCGCCGACCCAGTCAAAGATGGCACCTTCTATCTGGTCCATAGCGGCAATCCCGACAACAGGCAGTTGATGGGCCTGTGGCGAACGCAGGATGGAGGAAGCAGTTGGACGCGGCTGTTCCAGGGTGAAATTGCCCCCAAAAGCGAAAATGCCGCAAAGTTGCGCGCGATGCCTGGCCGCTCGGGCGACCTGTTCTTTACCTCGGCGGTCGAAGGCACCCATGATTCGCGGTTACGGCGAAGTACCGATGGTGGCGTGACGTGGCAGATCATCCCCGGGGTCGATCAGGTCAGCGACGTCACGTTCGGGAAGGCTGCGTCCGGCAATACCGTGCCGACAATTTACCTCGCAGGGTTCGTGCATGGCAAATATGGCATCTGGCGTTCGGTCGATAACGCGCAAAGCTGGTCCCGGCTCGCCGTTTTCCCGATCGGGCGGCTCGACCGCGTGGTCGTACTCGGTGCCGATCCCGACATTTTCGGACGGTTATATATCGGTTGGCAGGGGTCGGGTTGGACCTATGGCGCGCCAGCCGCTTGCCAGGCTCGACCGGTTCGTCCATTCGACATAGCGCAATGCTACAAGGTCGATCGGCCCTGATCCGTGCTTGCGCACGGAGCGGACGGCAAGCAGAACGGTAAAGGGGCGATCGATGGAGTGGCTTAATGTCGTCGCCGGGCTGTTGGTCGGCATCATTGTAGGCATTACGGGCGTTGGCGGCGGATCCCTGATGTCGCCGCTGCTCATTCTGCTTTTCGGCGTCGCTCCGGCGACGGCGATCGGCACGGATCTTTGGTTCGCGGCCATCACGAAAAGCGTTGGTGGCTATATTCACCACCGCCATGCCAGCGTCGATCTGGGGGTTGTGCGCCTTCTGGCCATAGGCAGCATACCTGCCGCGATCCTGGTCGGGCTTTGGCTCGGCTATTCCGAAGGCGGACGTTTCACTTCGCAAACCCTGGCCACCGCGCTTGGCAGCGTCCTCGTGCTGACCGCCGTGACCACCCTGTTCCGCGCGCAGATCGCCAAGCATGTGCGAACCTTGGCAATACGCTCCAATCCGCGCTTCTTGGCGTTCAAGACGATTGCGACAGTGTTTGCTGGCGCAATACTCGGCACGATGGTGACGCTGACTTCGGTGGGCGCAGGCGCGCTGGGCGCGACGATATTGATGATCCTCTATCCCCGCCGGCTTTCGCTGCGGCGACTGGTCGGGACCGACATCGCCCATGCCGTCCCGATTGCCTTTGTTGGCGGCATCGTTCACGCGGTAGTCGGAACCGTCGATCTCGAACTGCTGGCGATGCTCCTTCTCGGCTCGCTGCCTGGCATCATCATCGGGTCGAAAGTGGCCGCCTTGATGAATGAAAAGATCGTTCAGACGATCCTGGCCGTCGTGCTGCTGATCGCCGGAATGAAATTGCTGCTGTGAATGCCAACTCGACGGCAAAAGGTTGACAAGTTCGGCCACAATTTGTGCACTGCGGAAGATTACTTTACCTCAGCTAGTGTAGGCGGTAACAGGCTTTTACCCATGAGGAGCGACCAGACCAGTGGCAGCGCGAAAATATCTCGATCTCAAATGTTTGAATCCTGGCTTCGTTCTGCGCCGGTTGGCGCGACTATCCACATTTGACGCCAATGAATTCAATCTTGCCGTCGCGCCAGAGGTGCTTGCGCAATTGCGCACAGTGTCGCTCTCGGCCCAGAGTGACTTTTCTGGTCGGGAACTGCTCTTCGTTTTCGGCCTGATGCCACGCAGCGGCACCAACTTTCTGTTCGAGATGCTGCTGCGCATTCCAGGCGTCGAACGCACACGCATCGCTTTCGATGAGCTGCCCATCCTGGTCCGTCCGCAGGCATTCGAACATGTCAGCACGATGATCCGCGCCTATCATCCGCCCAGCGCGGACGCCTTTGCACCCCTGAGCTGGTTGGCATTTTCTGCGGCTGGGCTGCGCAATCACCTGCTCAACCTGGCACCGGATGGATCGTTGACGCTCATCAAGGAGCCGCATCCCAATAATCTGAGCCTGTTTCCCTCGATATTCCCGAAGGATCGGGCGTTGGTCATCTTGCGCGACGGGCGTTATGTCGTCGACAGTTTCGCCCGCAGCTTCGCGCGCAGCCGTTTGAGCCGCAGCTTTACGGAGATTTGCGAGGAATATCGTGCATCGGCGGAAACCGTCGCGGACTTTCTGGAGAGCGACCACGCCAATGTGAAGGTCGTGCGATATGAGCAGGCCAACCGGGAACGTGCGGCGACGATCGAGGATATTTTCAACTGGCTCGATCGCCCGATAGACAGGACCGCGCTCGCCGCGCTGGAGGCGCTTCCCATCTATGGTTCCTCCGTGAAATCGGTTGCCAATAGCGGCGCAGTCGACTGGACGCCGGTACAAGCCGATGCCTCTTTCGATCCGTCCAGTCGCAAACTGGGATGGAGTGCCGGCCAGACCCGGACATTTGACCGCATCGCCGGCGCCGTCAATCGCAAACTAGGTTATGAATAACCATGGCCAAGCAGTTGGCATTGACTGATTTGTCGGCTGGGCGGGGTGCGAATATGCCCGGTCGCGGTCAGCTTGAGCGGGGTCCGGTCGGCGCGGGCGGTCGCCTTGGTCGTGCGGACAGGCGGAAATTGTGGCTTCCCTATGTTGCCGCCGGCGTTTTCCTCGGCCTCATCATCTTCGGCTTCCTCCTGTTCACTTATCCGGTCGGCGCGCAGGGGCAAGGACGGGGCAGCCCGCTCTACCAGATTGCGCTTCTATCATCCTTCGCATTGACGGTGCTGGCGCTACGGCCTTGGGTCGATTTCAGGCGTCTGTTCGTACTGCCGCTTGGGCTGGTGCTGGCGCTTGGCTGGTGTTGGCTCAGCGTCAATTGGGCGATTTCTCCTGCCGATTCCATTCGACGGGTGGCGCAGGCGACGTTGGTCCCACTGAGCACCTTCTATATCGTCAAAAGCCTTGGCTATGAGCGGTTCATGACCATGCTTCGCTGGTCATTGGTCGGCGCATTGTCGTTATGCTATCTCGCGGTCTTTCTCATTCCCGAAATCGGTATTCAGCATGCGGTCGTTCTGACCGACGCAGGAAATGAAGGAACCTGGCGCGGGATCATGCAGGATAAGAATACGGCCGGATCGCTTTGCGCTGTCACCATCATCATTCTCCTTTTCGACGCAGGCACGCTTAAGCGCGCCCTGCGCGCCATTCTTATCGTGGCGACGGCTATCTTCCTGTTCAAATCCGGGTCCAAAACCGCCATGGGGATCGTGTTGCTCACGGCACCAATTGGCGCGATGGTGAAGATCTATAATCCGAAATACCGGATTTATCTGCTCCCGCTGGCGGCGGTGGCGGCGATCGCCATCATGCTCGGTCATGATTTGGTCACAGCGCCGTTCCGCAATGCTATCTATGAACCGCTATCGTTTACCGGTCGCGGCATGATATGGGCCGGGCTGTGGGGCTATATTCAGGACCATTGGGTATTGGGCTCGGGCTTTGGGTCGTTCTGGTCGATCCAATCCGTCAGCCCGATCACGCAATATTCGGAATATGAATGGGTACGCAAAGCCGTGTTCGTCGGGCATAGCGGCTATCTCGACCTGTGGGCGACGATAGGATTGCCGGGCCTCATTCTCGCAGTGCTTGCGATTATCGTATGGCCGCTCATCAAGGTCATGATTTCGAAGGATCTTTCACGAAGACGTGCAGCCTTGGTCGTCGGCCTGATTATCTTCTGCGCGGGCGACAATCTGACGGAATCAACCATCTTAAGCGGCGACGCCTTCCTGAATGTCGTCTTGATGTTTGCGCTGGCCATGTTGCACGTGAAGACGTCCGTGGTGCCACCAATCGTTGACAGGCGTCGGCATATCGGTGCTGCATCGTAACAACTGCCCGATAGAGGTCGAATTAATCTAAGCAGACGTAGCAATTAACTTATTTGATAGTCGCTGGTGCTAAAACGCCAAAGTTGCGAGGCATGTTTTTTCACACCAACCACCTAGTGGCTAAGCCAAACCACGAAAGTCTCGGAGCGACGTCAAAAATGCCCATCAATTTAGAAGGCTCTAAAGTGACACAGGCAGAAAGGTTTAATCTGTTGTTGCCCCCTAAAGGCCGGACAGTTCCTCACGGGTTGAACGTTCGATAAACTCTCTTGGCGATCTGTAGCCGAGAGCGCGATGCGGATGCACGCGATTATAGTGGTCGAGCCATTTTGGCAGCTGGTCGATGACGGCCTGTGCGTTGGGTCGCGGGCTGACGCGGGCGTAGTCTCGTTTGAGGGTCCGGACGAAAGCCTCGGCCATTCCGTTGCTCTGCGGACTTTCGACCGGCGTGGTGCGTGGTGCCAGGCCGATGTCGCGCGCGAAGCGCCTTGTATCTTGGGCAGTGTAGCAGCTGCCGTTATCAGTCAGCCATTCGATGGTGTGGGGCAGCTTATTCACCTGGCCGAAGCGATGCTCGACGGTGGCAACCATGAGGTCGCGCACGTCCTCGGCGGTGATGCCGCCGGTAGTGGCTACATATCCCATCGCCTCCCGGTCGCAGCAGTCGAGGGCGAAGGCGACGCGAACCTTCTCGCCATTGTCGCAGCCGATCTCGAGGCCGTCCGAACACCAGCGTGTATTGCGGGTGACGACGGCGATCTTGCCGTCATGCCGGCGTTCCTCGCGGCGTCCGGCGTGGCGCTGGAGCAGTAAGCCATGCAGCTTCATGACGCGGTAGACGCGCTTTGGATTGGGCGCTGCGCGTCCGTTTTTTTCCGCCTCGCGGCGCAGCAGGGCATGCACGCGCCGATAGCCATAGGTTGGCAGGTCGGCGATCAGCCTGCGGATATCGGCGGCGAGTTCGGCGTCGGGCAAGGGCGGACGCCCGCGACGCCGTCGTTCTGCTGGTCGTTGCATTGCGGAGAGATGCGGTCGTGACATGCCGACGGCATTTGCAACCGCGCTCACCGTCCACCCTCGGGCCACGAGGTCGAGCGCAACAGCTGTTTTTTTGGGCCTGCGGCCCGGGAGACAGCCTCGCGCAGCAGTTCGTTCTCCATCGTCTTCTTGCCGAGCAGGCGCTGCAGTTCGCGGACTTGCGCCTCAAGCGCGCGGTAGTCGGATGCGGCCACAACTTCCTCGCCGGCCGCAGCGGCTGTGAGTGCGCCCTGAGTCATCAGCCGTCGCCAGGTGAATAGCTGGTTGCCCGCGATGCCATGGCGGCGGGCGACCAGCGACACCGAGTTCCCCGGCAAATAGGTCTCCTCAACGATGCGAATCTTCTCCTCGGGCGTCCAGCGCCGACGGCGCTGCACCGAGGTAATGACCTCTACGTGGTCATATGTTCCAGTCATACGGTCAGGCATATGCATCACACTTCCATAAGTGTGAGGGTCTGTCAGGCGATATTGGGGGCTACTTCATAATCATGTTGCAGCGCGGCTTAAATGGTGCAAGGTAGCCCTCTCCGTCAACATATAATAATGAGTTCACCCGTGCGACACCATGCAAAGCGACGCTTGTCAGGTATTCAGGTTGGTCGGGGTATTGCAGCGCTCGCGGTTGTCCTCACCCATTCGATTGTTCATCCCTATCCAGGGATATTTCAAGCGGCACATCTTTTTGGACTTTATGGCGTTACGCTTTTTTTTGTGATTAGCGGTTATATCATGGTAATATCTACCGGCGACAAAACATTTCGACCGGGAATTTTTATCAGAAATAGACTTCGGCGTATTGTGCCATTATATTGGGCAGTCATTTTTATTACGGCGCTATTGTCATTAATATTGCCGACAATATTTAGAACAACAGAATTTTCGCTCCCTCTCATTATAAAGTCAATGCTATTTATCCCTTATTACTCCCCAGGGGATGGCACCATTACTCCGTTTGTCAAGTTGGGCTGGACGCTTAATTTTGAGATGTTCTTCTATGTTTGTTTCGCGGTGACATATGCACTTACTGGATCAGCACGTGCTATTCTCTTAAGTGTGTTTTTTATAAGCCTTGTTTTGCTCGGCCTTTTTATCAATTCTGACAATGTTTATTTCAAATTTTACACTCGAATTGATATTTTGGGTTTTGTGGCAGGCGTGTGGCTTGCAGTAATGGCGGGCAAGACTCAATCATTGGCCAAAAGTCATCTTGTTATAATGGGATTAATAAGTTTGGCCATTGGTGTCGGGCTTCTGGTTCTCAATAGTTTGATTCCGAAATCTTCATGGACGCAGGTCGGGCTTATTGCCGTATGTGCAATGCAAGTAGCATTTCTTGCTGAATCACCACGTTTTGGTTGGTCGATCCCGCGCTTTTTCGAGGTCGCGGGTGATGCAAGCTATTCAGTCTATTTATTTCACATGTTCGGCGTCGGGATCGGTACAATTGCACTGTTCAAGATATTTCCAGGTCTGCCGGTGTTAGGAATTGCGCTGTCTGTTATTTTAGGCACCGCTGTTGGCATAATGGTTTATCACCTTTTAGAAGCTCCAATGGACAAGTGGGTTCGGCGGGTCACTTCGAATGGCCGGTAGATATGGGATTAGCGCATTTAAATAGATTGTCGATTAAGTGACACTATCGGCCAGCGCCTCGATGTCCGCAAAATAGAGTCAGCTTTTCAGTAAATCCCGGCTGTTAACCCGCTCAAGCCGAGTCATGAGCGGTTCCTGACAGAATCAGGATTTCTTCAAGCGATGTTGAAAAGTCTAAATCTGTAAAAATGTATTGTCCAATGATGTTGCAGTGCGATCTAAATAGTGCAAGATAGCTTGCATTATCCCAAATTATAGCGAGTGCGCCCGTGCAAACTGATCCAAAACGACGTTTGTCAGGTATTCAGGCTGGTCGGGGTATTGCAGCGCTTGCGGTTGTTCTCACCCATTCCATCGACCATCCCTTTCCAAGAGTATTTGAGCAAGCGCATTTTTTTTGCGCGCTATGGCGTTTACACTTTTTTTTCGTCATTAGTGGCTATATCATGGTAGTATCGACAGGAGACGGCGCATTCCAGCCGGGCATCTTTGTTAGAAACAGAATTCGCCGCGTCGTGCCATTATACTGGGCTGCCATCTTCATAACAGCATCGCTCGCATTGACTTTGCCACAAATATTTAGGCGACAGAGTTTTCTTTGCCGTATGTTATAAAGTCGTTATTATTTATTCCGGCGTATTCTCCTGGAGATGGGTCAATCCGTCCTTTCGTTAAATTGGGATGGACGCTTAATTTTGAAATGTTCTTCTATCTATGTTTTGCATCTATGTATGCGCTTACAGCTACTGCTCGGGCTGTGGCTCTCAGCGTTTTTTTTTTTAAGTTTGATAGCACTTGGATATTTGGTTGATTCTGAAAATGTTATTTTTAAATTCTATACGCGTATTGATACGTTAGCTTTTGTTGCAGGTGTATGGCTTGCAATATTGTCTCGAAGAGGTCGATCTTTCACAAAAGGTCGTTTTCATTATAATAGGCCTAACGAGTCTAGTTATCGGGCTGGGGCTCTTGGTGCCCTATGGCTCGATTCGAGACTATCCATGGACGCAGGTATGCGTTATTATCATGTGTGCTATGCAAGTCTCTTTTCTTGCTGAAGCGCCACGTTTCGGTTGGTCCGTGCCGCGATTGCTTGAAATTATGGGCAATGGTAGCTATTCGATTTACCTGTTCCATATGTTTGGGGTTGGAATTGGGACAATTATTTTGTTCAAGGTCTTTTCGCAACTTCCGGTGCTGGGGATAGTGATCTCAGCCGGTTTAGGTATCGCTATTGGATTAATTGTTTACCATTTCTTGGAAGCGCCCATGGATAAGTGGTTTCGGCGAGTCACGGCAGATTCCCTATTCTCAAATCGGTCAATTCGACCCTCTGAGTCGGTAGACCGGCTGTAAGTTTATTTACACAGTTTTTAATTCCAACAGTCACGAGGATTAAAAAGGGCAGATAGATCCGCGAAATTGCGCTTCGGAAGATGGATAATATGGTGGCTAGGTATGATTGGAGGCGACCCGCTTCTTGCCATCGCTGCCACCATTCTCGGTGTTGGTCGGCGCGGTGATCATTTCCGCAGCCGTCGGCTTGGCTACGCACGAACTGGTCGAGGTTCCGCTTCTCAACCTGTTTCACCCCAAGCGGACTCCGATGGCTGCGATGTCGTCGTCCGATAAGGACTGATCGACGAACCGCACGGCGAGAGACTGGCGCGAAGCGCTACCGAAAGGACATATTAAAATCCGGTGCACAAGACTTGCTGCGCCGCAACAATGCAGGCATAAGGCGGTGTGCATTTGTTTGGCTACATTGGTCCGGGCGAATATCCATCAGGTCAAATTATCGGATGAATAGGCTGTGCATAACTTCGGTGATTTGGTGAATAGGCAGGACGGTGCTGCGGGACCAAATCCTGGCAACCGCATGATGACGTCTCGGCAGATGTGGTTGCTGGTCGCGATCATCACTGTCGCGGGCGCTATTTTCCGCTTCCTGGGCCTCGATTGGCAGTCTTTGTGGCTTGATGAAGCCTCTTCGCTTCGCAACGCGCATGCCTTTGGCAGAGAGGGTATTCAGGGGCTCGCTCATGTAGATCAGATCGCGCCCTTTCATTCCGTCGTGTTGTGGCTGTCCACCAGCCTTGGCGGGGATACCGAGTTCGCGATTCGTTTGCCCTCCGTCATTGCCGGCATCCTTTCCATCCCGCTCACCTTCATCGTTGCAAAGCGTATGTTCGGTTCCCGCAGTGCAGCACTGGTCAGTGCCGCGCTCGTCGCGCTGTCGCCCTTTGCGATCTGGTTTTCGCAGGAGGGGCGCATGTACGCGCTGCTTCTGCTCGCAGGCCTCGCTTATATCGCGCTGGTTTGGCCCATCGTCGAGCGGCCGCTCAAGATGTCCGAACTGGTGCTGCTTACCTTATGCACACGCTTGGCCTTGGCATGCACCATTATATGGCGCTGCTCATGCTGTCGTTCGGGCTGTTCCTGCTGATTAAGGACCGCACGATCACCAAACGCGCATGGGCCTGGGGCTTGACCCAGATTGTCGCGTCTCTGATCTTTTCCTATTGGATGCTGCTTACGATCCACACGCTGGAAAATCCGGCGGGCAATGCCAAGCCGGGTTTCCTCTTTTGGGTTCCCTACGCCTATTATTCGTTCGTGGCTGGTTTCTCGTTCGGGCCGTCAACCCAGGAACTGGCATCGGCCGGCAGAAATCTCGTCAACATTGTGCTTACCCACGCAATCCCGGTCCTGTTATTGGCAGTGGCGACGATGACTCTGATCGCCTTCGGTGTTGCGAAGGCGTTGCGTTCGCGGGACAAATCCGCCGCGCTCTGGCTGTTGATTTGGCTCGTGGGACCGGTGCTTCTGTCGGTAATCGCCACCTTCATATCCAACGTGCAGTTCAACGTGCGGTACGTCATCATATCGTTTCCTCCGCTCATGATCCTGCTCGCCCTTGGCATCGCCACGCTACCCTGGTCCAGCCTTCGACGCAGTAGGCCTGATGCACAGGCTTCGCTGGACCCGGTCAAGCCCGGAACGGCAAGTTTGGCCGGGATGGCGGCGACGGTCGTGCTGACGGCCTGTCTCTCGATCGCGACGATTAACCTGTACACCGTGCCGGGCTATGCGAAGACGGACTCGCGCGCGCTGGCGCGCTTCCTTCGCACCATGCCGCCCAATGCCCTGCTTGCCACGGACAATAACCGGGTCATCAAAATGTTGAAACATTATGGTGGGCCGCTGCCTGAGCTTAAGTTGCAAGTCGACTACAGGACCGAGGATATGTCGCCCGAACGCGTAGTGGCCAATATGCGCCGCTTGCCCGCAAATGCCGGCGATGAAATCTGGCTGATCGAATATCGGTCGTGGGAAGCTGACCCCAATCATCTTCTCCGCGCAGAACTCGACCGGGATTCAAAGCCATTGGCCGTTCACACCTGGCCTGGCGTCACCGTGCGCCGCTATCGTCCCACATGGATAGGCGGATCGGCGTGGCGCGAAGCCCGCCCGTCTCTCGTCCCTGTCAATCAATCCTGAAGGAGCGGCCGATGCCCGAAGCGACTGCCCAGTTGAACGCCGTTCCCCTCATGTCGCCAAGTGTCGGCAGAGGGGCCGAACTTGCTGTTGTCGTCCCCACCTTCAACGAACGCGACAATGTCCGCGCCATTACACAGGCGCTGGAAACCGCGCTGGAAGGCATCCGGTTCGAGATCGTTTTCGTTGATGACGATTCGGGGGACGGCACGCGGGACGTCATGGCGGAACTCGCCGAAGCGAAGAACAATATTCGCGTGATCCACAGGATCGGACGCCGGGGCCTGTCGACGGCCGTTACCGAGGGCATGTTGAGCACGACCGCGCCCTATATCGCCGTGATCGATGCCGACCTGCAACATGATGAGACCGCGCTGCGGCCGATGCTCGAACTGTTGCGCGCCGATGAAGCCGATCTGGTCGTCGGCTCACGCTACACTGAAGGCGGCGGTGTCGGCAGTTGGGATGCCAGCCGCGTCCGCGTCAGCTCGACGGCTACCAAATTGGCGAGGCTCATCACCTCGACCGACATTACCGACCCCATGAGCGGTTTCTTCGCCATCACGCGTCAGGCATTCAACAATTCGGTCCGCGAACTTTCGGGGCAGGGGTATAAAATCCTGCTCGACATCGTCGCTTCGGCCCCAGCGCCCATGCGCATTCGCGAAGTGCCCTATCAGTTCCGAAATCGTCAGGCTGGCGAGAGCAAACTGGATGCCCTGATCATCTGGGAATATCTGCTCCTGCTGGTCGATAAGTTGGTGGGGCATATCGTCCCGGCGCGGTTCCTGTCGTTCATGTTCATCGGCGGCCTGGGCGTCTTCGTCCATATGGCGGTTCTAAGCACCTTGGTGGCTGTACAATACCCGCCCTTTCTCTGGGCGCAGGCCACCGCGACGGGCATCGCGATGATCTTCAATTTCTTCGTCAACAACACGCTGACCTATCGCGACCGACGCCTGAAGGGTTTCGTCCCACTCGCGCGCGGGCTGCTGGTCTTCATGATTGTCTGCTCGGTGGGCGCGGTGGCGAATGTCGGTATCGCCGGCTATCTGTTCAGCGCTTTCCACTATGGCTGGCTGACCGCAGGTCTCTCCGGCATCGCCGTGGGCGTGGTGTGGAATTATGCCGCAACGTCCGTATTCACCTGGAAAGCGCGCTAGGCGCCTTGGACCAGCCCGGGCTTAGGAAACAGTCCTGCCCGGGCTTAGATCGATAGAATCCAGCGGTTTTCGCGGGGTCACTCGGCCACGGAAAAAGCCCGTCAGCAGCCCCCAGGCGGTAACGTTCCAGGCCGCCAGCGAATAGAGCCCCAGTTGGAAGGAGCCGCGCCGCCAACTCAGCAGAGCCAAGGGAATGGCAATGAGCGCCAGGAAGATGAGCGGCTGACCAAGAAGCAGCGATGCCAGCAGCATGGCCCACCAGGCTATTACCGCGAGACCGTTGCGCACATGCCCGAGTTTACGCAGGACGAGCTTGAGATGTGGCTGGCCAAGCGCGCCGCGCAGCACCTCGCCGGGGCCACCGGAATAGCCGCTTCGCAAGCGACGCCATAATAGCTGATAGCCCGGCGTCGTATGGCCGAAATGATCGATCTGCGGCACATCTATCCGCGCCAGTTTCCAGCCATGCGCCTGCAGCCGCGCGGCAAGGTCGAACTCTTCGAACGCATGCAGGTTGCGATCGGCAAAATATCCAGCCTCGCGAACCGCTGAAGCGCGATACAGGCCGCCGCAGTCGAGGCGATCGACGATGCCTGGCAACCAGTGGCGATCCTTGGCAACGCTTGCCGCACGTATCTGAAAGCCTTCCCCTTCGGTGTTACGCTCGCACACCAGGCCACCGACGGCCGCAAAGCCAGGATTGGCTTCCAGATAGGCGATACCCGCTTCGATGAAGGGGGGATTCAGCACCATGTCGCCGTCGAGCAGATAGAAATATTCGCCATTGGCATGCTGGAACGCAAGTTGCGCGCCCGCGCCACAGCAGCGTTCATTGCGGTTCGCCAACTGCACGATCCGCACGGGATAGGTTCTGGCGATCTCGACGGTGCGGTCGGTGGAGCCGCTATCGGCCAGGACCACTTCTCCGCCGAACGGCGCAACGGCGGCAACCGCACTGGCCAATGCTTCGCCGATATGCGCTTCCTCGTTCAGCGCCTTGATGCCAACGGTGATTTTGATCATGGGATCTCCTGCCCGCGCATCATGGGGTTCATCATCATCTAGAGCGCAAATGTTTGATACGCCAGCGGTGCGCATGCACATAGGTTACGGCTGCGAACAGCGCCTCGCCGATCAATATCCCCACGATCGACCATAATGGTCCCATCGTGAACAGCAAGACAAGCACCATCGCGATCGAAATTCCAGCGGACCAGAGGCTGGCGAAGGCGAGCGGTCGAAATTCGCCGGCCGCCTGCAGCAAAGACCCTTCAGCGCGCGCACCAGCCGAACCCCGGCCACCGCGAGCCATAGCGCCCCTGCGGCAATCATGAATGGCAGATCATAGTGCGGCGGGAACAACAGTCGTGGTGCCTTGAACAGAAGAGCCGCAATGGCGAGAGCGGTCACCATCCACGCCATGACCAGCACGAGCCGAAAGGTGCGCACTGACGCAATGGCGTCTTCGATCCGGCCCGCCCCTATCTGCCGTGCCATCTGCGCGCGCTCAAATTCGTTGAGTGCCTTCTGGGCGACGCCGATCGGACGGATCAGCAAGGCGCTCGCGGCAATAGGCGCAAAGGCGGCAGGTCCCCACAATGTGGTGACCAGATAGACATGCGCGTTGGCCGTAGCCTCGGTGGTGATGACGCCCATCAGCGACCAGCCCGAATGCCGCCGCCATATGTCGCGATAGCCCATGATCAAACGCGGATCGAACCGGATAAATTGGAGGGCGAGATAGCGTTTGCCGAAGGGCAGCATGCCGATAATTGCGCTTGCCAACAGGGCTGTATAGGCCAGGTCGAGCGATTTCCCGTCCGTCATGACCATCATGACGTCCGTCATGACCATCATGCCAATCCCTGCCACGAGCGTGGCGCTATAGGCGATGTCCGACATCATCGTGCGCAGTGGGCTGCCCAGCGCGTAAGCGTGCGCGCGCGCAAGCCACCGCAGCAGGGCCACACCGCTGTATAGCGCGAAGATTGCGGCGGCGAACGGCGGCACATTCAGCATCAGCCCAAGGCCGAAAAAAAGCGTCAGTGCGCCGATGGCCGCCACCAGGTTTGTGGAGAGCATGCAGCGCTCAATCTGTTCCATACCGTCCTTCCCTTGTTCGGAAAGAAGGACCGGCAAGGGCGCGCAGAACAGAGCGCTCCAAAGCCCCCAACTAAATTGCGAGGCAACAAGAAGAAACGCAAAGCTGCCAAATTCAGTCGGGGACAGCATCCGCAGCAGCGTGAGCGACAACAGAAATTGCGCGCCAGCCGATGCGATCGGCCCGACACCAGCCTGCAGATAGCGCAGTAGCTGCGGCATCATGCCGCCGGTCTTGGGTCTATCAACCAAGTGCGGGATATCCACTTACGCCCGACGGTCGAGGTTGAGGTCGAGGTCGAGGTTTAGTCGTCAGATGGACCAGGGCTATCGTAAAAAGAAGGAACACATGCACGGTGATATCGCGGTCGAGCAAACTCGATTCGGTCGCATTATGGCTAATGCAGAAGAAAATCATCGCCATCAGCAGACTGGCAGTCGGGCGCGCGATAGTCTGGCTGGTGATCAAGCACCAAAGCGGCACTATCAGATAAGCGAGGAGCACCAGGAAAAGCCCGGGCAGGCCTACCTGCACCAGAACATCGAGAAAGCCGTTATGGCCGCTTGCCTGAGCGGTTATCCAGCCGGTGGCATAGTCTTTTATCGGCTCGCGTTCATCCCCGATATTCCAAAACGAGCCATATCCCGAACCGGTAAAGGGATTGTCCGACGCGAATTCGATCAGCGGAATCCATATCTCCACGCGGCCCGTGAACGCTTGCCGGTCGCGCATGAAATGGTCGATAACCGCGCCACCCTCCATGTCGATCAGGATAAACGCTCCCGCACCTGCGATGAGCAAAACCGGCAGGAAGAAAAGCCGATACCCTGGATTATAGCGACCAAACAAAAATCCTGTAACCAGCGCGCCCAGGCAGATGCCCATGGATGTCTTCGATTGGGTACCCAGCAAAAACAATATGGAAAGCGTAATCGTACCCCACCGCATATAACGTGACATATGGCTGGCATCGAAAAAGAATAAGAGGATAGTGACGGCTGCTACTGCACCGGCAAAATTCTTTTGCGCCAGCAGCCCGCGCCAAGCGCCGATAAGCCCGGGATCAGTTACCGTTGCAGCCTGATGGATGGCAACGCCGGGCAAAAGCGTTACCGCAAGAAGATTGCCCACCAGAATAGCGATCATCACCCGGCGGAACAGCAGGATCGTTCTGTCATAACCCGCGCATCGCACCGCAAGGAAGACGGTCCAGATTACAATTGCCGTCAATAGGAAGCGGCGCAGGGCGGGCCGCAGGCACGGCCGACCAACTGATCGAAAACAGGCTCCATGCCAGGATCGCGATCATCGATAGCGGAAGAACGAGTAGACGCGCAGGCGACTGCCAGGGGCGGATGCTTGCAATGGCGATCATGAAAGTAAGGAGATAGAGAGACTGGCGCAGCGCGCTTCCACCGCCGCCAGACCCGCCAGTTGGCTGGCTGAGGTTGGGGCCAAACACGGCGCCCAACAGCACACCGACGATCGCGATCGACCCAAGCAGTCGGTCGCCCGGAAGACGCCGGAGCGGCGCTATCCGCGGGGGCAGGGTGATCCTGGGCGTTCTTTCCATCACATAGGGTCCGCGCGGCGAAATATGTTGGCTTGCCTGTGTCGTATCCGGGTGTCGACCCAAATAGCCCACCTCATCATCACGGTACGAAGTTCCGATAGGCGTTCACCATGGCGCCAAAGGTGGTTTCGTCGGCCAAGCGTCGCGCCTGATCGGCACGCCCGGCATAGGCCTGCGGGCTGTCGAGCAGTCCGGTGATGGCCCGTGCTAGCCCGCTATCATCGTCTGTCGCGACGGCAATGCCGCATTGTTGCCCATCCGACCGGGTAATGCCTTCAATCTGCACCGGCACATCGGACACAATCAGGGGCACGCCGAGCTTCGCCGCTTCTATCAGGCCCAGGCTATGCCCTTCGAAATGGCTGACCTGCACGAACAGATCGCCCCGTGCCAATATGGTCAGGCTTCGGCACGCGGCCTGTGACCGAGGAAATGCACGCGTTCTGTGACGCCCAACGCAGCTGTCAGTGTTTTGAGCGCGTCTTCGTCAGGACCATTGCCAACGATGTCGATATCGACGTCGGGCATATGAACGGCTGCGCGTATCAGCAGGGGATAATTTTTCTGATACGCAAGGCGGCCCGTGGCAACCACCTTCCGTCCCGTTCCGATGCGCCCCGCGCGTTCCGCAGCCAGATTTTCCAGCAGTTGCTCGATCTCTGGCGGGAGGGCGTTGTGGATTGTAATGCGCTTCGCACGGTATCGCGCCGACTTGTTCGCCAGTGTCGAGGACACACTGTCCGACACGCTGACCACGGCCTTTACGCTGTCGAGCGATCCGGCCAAGCCGTCGATGCGGTTGAGCAGCGGATTGTGGGTTTCCGTCGGGGAATGGTGCGAGATGACGACGCACGATTTTCTGCCTGCGATCCGGGCGGCTATTGCGGCAAGGATATTGGCGGCGGGCATGGCCGTGACGATGAGGTCCGGTTTTTCCCGACGGATGATATCCACCAGGTTCCAAAGCATTCGCGCCATGGCGATTGGATTGGACGGACGACGATCGATGACATAGCGCCAAGGCAATTGGGTGATGTTTCGCGGACCGTAGCCCGCAAAGGATAGAGCGCCATCAACTCTACCGTTTCACCCGCTACACGAAAGGCTTCAGCAAGGTTCGCCCAGATTTCCTGCGCGCCCCCAGCCGATGAATGAGAGACCAGAAAATACACACGCCGTGTCATAAGCAGGCGGTTCCCCCTTGCTCTGACCAAGCCGAAATCTATCAGCTTCCCCGGTCCGAGTATGTCTTTGCCTCTAGGGTAGGCTATCTTCACGCGCAACCGGAATTATGGACTTTTGGTTCGGATTGCTGCGGCCGATCCCGTTCCGTTCTACCGCAAGATCGATATAGGGCAGGATGTTCCGTACCACCAATTCGGACCCTTCCTCGGTCAAATGGCCATGATCGAACTGCATGGGGATGGGCGGCTTTGCCAAGGTTTTGCAGGTCTGTCCCCGACACAGCAGATCGATGAGCGAAACATAGATGATGCCGCGCCGTTCTGCCATCTCCCGCAATTGCCGGTCCTTTGTGAATTGTTGCGTGCGCAGCGACCGGCGTAGGAGGTCGCGGTCACCTCTTCCCAGCGCAACGGCGAGCAATCGAGGGAGGGCAGCGGTATATTGCGGTATGGGGCCGATCAGCACGATATTGAGATTGAGCGATGCCATTTTGTCCAGTGTCTTTTCCAACAGTTCCAAGTCATTCGGGCGCCATTTTGCGGACAGCAGGATCACCGCCGGGCGATGCTCGGGTGCCCATTTCAGCAACATATCGTTGAACAGTCGGCGGCATCGGGTTGAAGGATCGGGATGAATGAGGGGGCGGCACCCCGCGACCGTCGCCTGCAGCACTTCATATTGGCCGGGATTTTGCGCAAATCCAGGCCATAGATGCGCGGCATGGCTGTCACCCAACAGCAGCACGACGGGCTTGCGCGTTTTGGGCGTGATACAGGACGGGTCGATCTCTCCTTGCGGACCCGCGCGAAAGCAGGTTCCTCGTCGATAGGCGAGTTCCACGTCCATGCTCAGATAGTTGGCGACCGCCTGCTGCTCCTCTGAATAGCGATCAGGCATGCCGCGCAGAGCCAATAGCGCGCCTGCGGTACCGATCATCAAGGCCATGGCCATTAACGCGCCCTTGAACACATCGCGGGTGCGCCAATGCGCAACATTGGTTCGGAACGGCCGCTCTATGAATTTCCACGAGAGCACGGCCAACAGGAACGAGACGCCGATCTCGATAACCTGCATTTGTGGGGTCAGGCCGTTTTGCAAGAAAGCGATCTTCGCAAAGACAATGACGGGCCAATGCCACATGTAGAGCGAATAGGAGATTTTGCCGACGAAGACCGCTGGCGAGAGGCTGAAGAGTCGGCTTACCCATCCGCCGCTCGCTCCGGTCATCAGCAATAGCAAGGCGCCGCCGCACGGCAGAGCGGCGGCTGCGCCAGGGAAGAGCATCATTTCATCATAGAGCCAGATGCTCGTGAGAATTGCGGCCAGACCAAGCGCGCCCAGCAGATCGTTGACCCAGCGATTGCGGATGGGGTTGCCGGTGAGCGCAAGCATAGCACCAAGCGCCAGTTCGCAGGCCCGCGTCGGCAGGAGGTAGAAGGTCGCGGAAGGATTGATGTTGAGGAACAGAATCGAGGCAACGAAAGACGCCATACAGATTGCGGCGACCGTCAGCCTGAGCAAGGTCATCCGGCTTGCCCCAATCCAGGCGAGGAGCAAAGGCCAAAGAATGTAGAACTGCTCCTCTACCGCCAGCGACCAGGTATGCAGCAAGGGTTTGGTATTGGATGCAGCGTCGAAATATCCGCTTTCCGAGTAAAACAGGATATTGGATGAAAAAAGCGTCGTGGCACCCAGCGACCCGGCGTACCGAACAAGTTCGGTCGGTAGCAAATATCCAATGGCGACCAGGCTGGACGTCGCAAGAACAGCAAATAATACCGGGAATATGCGCAAAATGCGGCGGCGGTAGAATTCCGCTATCGAATATCGACCGGCTGCCAGATCCCGCACCAATATGCCGGTGATCAGATAACCGGAGATGACGAAGAAAATGTCGACCCCGACAAATCCGCCGCTGAACCCTCTGACGCTCGCATGGCCAAGAACGACCGGCAATACAGCAAGCGCACGCAGGCCATCAATGTCAGGCCGGTAATTACGGGCTACGGCAGATTGGACCTGCAGCGTGTTTTCCGCATTCAGCGCGCCAGTCCTGTATTTGCCTACTGCCACAAAGGCGACCCCTCGGAAAAACTCTCAGCCCTATGCCCCGCGCCCAAGACGGCGGAACGAGAATTCCAACGCATCGCGGCGAAGTCACCTTATCTTAGCATATGGCCCATTATTCAGATAGCAAATCATTCTGCAGTGCAACATCACATTACGGCGAAGTAACGCATTTGCACAATTGGTAATTGGGGATTTTGTTCCAGTCTGTTTCAAGAGCAACAGCGATTCAAAACTCTATCGCGTGCGAGCGCAACCGTATAGACAAGGCATATTGGCTATCAAGGATAACTTGCGGGGATGACGCAGCGCACACCTTTGTCGGCGACGCTGGACCGGCTGGATGGCATTCAACTCGCTCGGGCAATTGCCGCGCTGTCGGTGGTCATCGCGCATGCGATCGATCATCCGCTCAAGGGCAATGCGGGCGAAATTTTCCAGCTCGGTGCGCGCTATGGCGTGACATTATTTTTCGTCATCAGTGGCTTCATCATGACGCAAACCACAGGTTTGCAACGGTTCAATGCGGCCCAATTTCTCAATCGCCGTGTTCGTCGCGTAGTGCCGATCTACTGGTTCGCCACGTTTCTGGTGGCATCGGTCACGCTCATCGCGCCCGGCATGTTTCAAAGAACAGTTTTCGATCCCCAGCACTTTTTCTTATCGCTGTTTTTCATACCCGCTTACGACCCATCTGGGACCGGCGGCATCTGGCCGATGTTCAAGCTGGGTTGGACCTTGAACTATGAAATGTTCTTTTACGTTTCGTTCGCGGCGACATTCGCTTTTGGGTTGGTGACCAGGGCAATTTTGCTGACGCTCTTCTTTGGCACCTGCATCCTGATCGGTCAGCTGTACCATTTTGACGCAGCGATACCTACATTTTACACCCGCATCGACACATTGGCGTTCGTTGCCGGTGTCTGGTTAGGGGTGCTGAACCTCAAAGGCCGGTTTCGATCCGACAATGTGACCCTTGTCGTTCTTCTCATGGCCTCGACGGCGCTGCTGGCCTGGATCGCCAGCCAATATCCGATCATCCGTCTCATCCCTTGGACTCAGGTGGGGCTGATAGCGGTGTGCGCGGCCCATGCGGCCATCTTGGTGATCTTGGTCGATAAACGCGGCCGGATGCCGCACAGGCTGTGGTTATATATCGGCGATTCCAGCTATTCGATCTACCTGTTTCATATGTTCGCGATAGGTGCCGTGACTGCCGTCATCCGCCGCCTGCCAGCCGATTTGATGATCCCCATGATCGGCGTGTCCGCCTTATGTGGATGTATTGCGGGCATGATTGCCTATCAGTTCATTGAGCGACCGCTTATCCGGCATACGCGCGGCCGTCGACCGGTCGTAGCATAGACCGAACATGGTTCGGTGTGCCGCTTGATCGACGGATACAGCCTCACACCGTTCGCATATTTTGGCTGACTGGAGGCGCGCTGCTAAACCCATCCTTAACTCGCGTCCCATAGAGATTGTTCGAACGTCGCCAGGAACAATCGAATGCGCGCCAAGTCCGTCCACATGACGCCGTTGCGAACGGCGCTCGGCAAATGCAGACCCTATTTCATCCTGGCGGCCATTTTCAGTGCGCTGGGCAATCTCTTATATCTGACCCCCACCTTATTCATGATGCAGGTTTACGACCGTGTCGTGCCAACGGGTGGTCTTGCAACCTTGGTCGCCCTGGGCCTTATCGCCAGTTTCGCGCTGGGTGCGCTTGTCCTTTTCGAATGGCTTCGCGGCCGTGTGCTGTTGCGGGCCGGCGCACGGCTGGAGGAGGAACTATCGTCTCATGCCCTGCGCATGGCCTTGTCGCGCTCTGATCTGTCGCCGATCGATTCGGGCGAATTGATGCGGGACTTCGACACGTTTCGCCATGGCATCAGCAGCGCGGCGGTGCTTGCCGCGCTCGATGCGCCCTGGACGATCGTCTATATTGGGGCAGCCTTCCTGCTTCACCCGTGGATCGGTGTATTGACTGTTGCGGCCAGCTTGCTGTTGCTGGGGCTGGCCTGGCTCAGCGAACGATCTTCTGCACCGGCCCTGCGATCCTATAACGAAGCATCGCGCATTTCCTATGCACGCCTGTCGCACGCGACCGGCCATGCAGCGGAAGTAAGAGCGTTGGGCATGAATGATGCATTGGTGCAGGCCCATCGCGAAGAACGTGCGCTCGTCAATCATCATCACCTGCGCGCAGGCTTTGTGGGTACGGCCTATGGCAGCGGGATGAAGTTCTTCCGCCTGTTTCTTCAGTCTGCCGCGCTCGCGCTTGCCGCTGTTCTGGTCGTGCGTCATGAACTGTCGGGTGGTGCGATGATCGCTGCCACCCTGCTGCTTTCACGCGCCATCGCGCCGATCGAGCAGATTGTGGGCGGCTGGAAATCGATCGTCCACACACGCACCGCCTATGACCGTCTGACCAAAGCCTTCGGCACATGGTCCGACGTGCCCCGCACGCTCCTGCCCGACCCGACAGGTGCGCTAACAGTCGAACGGATCACCGTGCTCTCACCGGGCACCCACCGCGTTGCGCTTGCCGACATCAGCTTCGAAGCAAAACCGGGCGACGTGGTCGCGCTGATCGGCGCGAGCGGATCCGGCAAGTCCACCTTGTTGCGCGCCATCGCCGGCGGGTTGGACCCGGTCCGTGGTACGATCCGGCTGGATGGGGCATCCAGGTCGGACTGGAACGAAGCCCAATTGACGCGCGCGATTGGCTATCTGCCGCAAAATTTCATGCTCTTTCCAGGCTCGATCCGCGACAACATAGCGCGCTTCCAATATACGGCCGAGGCAGATGCCGCCGCCCTGGACGCCAAAGTGGTGGCCGCGGCACAATCCGTTGGCGCGCACGACATGATCCTTCGTCTGCCCAATGCCTATGACAGCATGATCCAGATTGGCGAGATGGGCCTGTCGTCAGGACAAACGCAGCGAATCGCGCTCGCGCGTGCGCTATTTGGCGACCCGAAATTGATCCTGCTGGACGAGCCGAGTGCTAGTCTGGACTCAGAAGCAAAATTGGCTCTGACCAAATTGCTGGTCGAACTGCGCTCGCGCGGCACGACAGTCGTGTTTTCGAGCCATGATAGTGATCTGGTCGCCAGCGCCGACCGCATCCTCAAATTGGAGCATGGCATCCTGGAAGCGTTGGCGTCGCCCCTCGACCGTCTGCAACAGCGACAACGGGCCATGTCGCGCGCACCAATCTCCTTCGGCACGCAGGGTATCAACGGATGAGCGAGATGGTCATCATCGATTCGGACACCCGTCTGTCGATACCGTCGGCACACAGCCGACCGCATAATTTCAAGCCGGAATTATATATGGGCATCGGCCTTGGTGCCGTGCTCATCGTAACCACCCTGGGGTGGGGAATGCTGGCGCAACTGGACGCTGCGGTGATCGCGCCGGGGACGGTGCGGGCGGCAAGTTCGCTCAGTGCCGTGCAGACGCCCTCTGGTGGCGTGGTCGGGCGAGTCTATGTCGCCAACGGCGCCCGTGTGCGCGAAGGCGATCTCCTCGCTGAATTCGCCAATCCCGATGAGGTCGCCCAAGAACGATCTTTGGCGAGCCGGGTATTTGGCTTGCAGGCTGAAATCGCGCGGCTTGAAGCGGGACTGCGCGGTGACGCAGATGTGCCGGATATTCCCTCCTTCGCGACTCTCACGGGAGAGAATCGGGCGATTGCCTTGGCCGCGTTGGCGCGGGAAAAGGCCCAGTTGCAACTTGAGCGCGCCATTATCCGGTCGGAAAGGGGCATGCTGCGCGATCGGCGCGCCCAGATCGGTCATCAGGCGGCGGGGCAGGCGGAGCAACGAGCATCGTCCGTTCGTCAAAAGCAGCTTAACGACGAAGAATTGGCGGCGATGCAATCCTTGCTGGCGAAAGGCCTCACCACCCGATCGCGCGTCGTCGCGCTGCAACGCGCGTCGGCCGCCTATGACGGCGAAATTGGTGCATCCCGCGCGGAGGCTGGCCGCCTTCGCAGCCAGTCGGAAGAAGTGACGCTCCAAATGTTGGGTGGTCAGGAAGAGCGCAATAGGCAGAATGCCGATCGGCTTCGACTCGCGCAGACGGAATTGCATAGCGTGTTGCCGCAATGGCAGGCGGCCCGTACCGATCGCTCGCGGTCGGCCATACTGGCCCCTTTCGACGGTACGATCAGCGCTGCCAACATGCCGAAGGTCGGACAGGTGATCGCGCCTGGCGGGCCCCTATTCGACCTGGTGCCGGCGTCGAAAGATTATGTCGTGGAAGCACGGGTTTCACTGGAAAATGCAGCCGACCTGGCACCTGGGCAGGCCGCCAAGGTGCGGCTTGTGACGTTCCGCTCCGCGGACCTGCCGCCTGTAGAAGGGACGGTGGAGCGTGTGTCGGCTGAAAGCATAGAAGATCCCCGCACGGGCGAGGCCTATTATACCGCCCAGATTCGCGTACCCGATCGGGAATTGCGCAGCGCTGGCAAGCGCGCGGGGCTGGCCGGTGGCGTCCGCCCCGGTACGCCGGTTGAGATCGTGGTCAACACCAAGGCCAGAACCGCCATGGAATATCTGTTTGGCCCTCTACTCCAAAGAATGGACAGGGTCTTCACGGAACGTTGAACGTCCGCCGTTGGTGCAACATGCTCGTTGGAATAGAGCCAAATAGCGCTAAACGGCTCGAAACATTGACCCTTGCTAAGGCTTTGGTGATAGAGGCGGCATCAACGAAATCCGGCGGCTCGGTCTGATGCGGCCGTTATCCGTAGCGGGCAAGGATTGGCTGGCACGGGCTGGCACGAACATAAGGTAGATGATGCGGGGGAGGGGAACGAGGCAGGTCCACAATGCCAGGCTGGCAATGCACGATCGCGTCGGAAGCCGCAGGAGAGCTCGCCCGCGCCTTCGTTCAGGCGTTGAACGGCAGATTGCACCCATCATAGCGCTGCTGCTCAGTATCGGATTCACCTTCAATGGTCTGGACACGCTGTCCGGCAATCCGACTCTGTTCCTGCTATGCGGGGCAATGCTGGCGTTGCTGTTGCTGCTCGATGCCCCACCGCGCCTGTTCTGGACGCGCGCATTGCCCATCCTTGCCCTGGTCCTGCTGGCTTATGGTTGGGCGACGCTGCCGCTTTGGGCACCGGCCCAGTTCCTGCTTCGGCAAGGCTATATCGTGCCCGACCTCCTCTTGCCCCGGTTGCTCGGGGCGGCTGGACTCCTCGCCGCGTTTCTGGCCGGCGCGATGTTGGGGGCCAGGCGCAACGCCCTTGCCAACATAATCGATTGGATGCTGCTCTTTGGCTGCGTCAATGTAATCGGCGGGCTCATTCTTCGCGAATATGGTACGGAATTGCCGTGGGACATCTGGCGTCCCCGACAGGATATGCGGTTCACCGGCACGCTGAGCAATGCCAATGTCGCAGGCACCTATTATGGCATGCTGGCGCTGTTGGCGCTCGGACGGATCGTGAGCGACCCGGCGATCGGCGACGGACCTGTTGCACAAGCATGGCGTGCTGCCCGCTGGGTCGGACTGTTGCTGTGTGCGGGGGCTTGCGCGATCACGGCGTCTCGGTCGGCAATGGCGGGGACTTTGCTGGGTCTGACCGGCATCGGGCTGCTGCACTTCCTCCGCCGAAAGGGATTCGATTCCTGGCTGGTGCCGCTGCTCCTGTTGCTCGGTGCAGGCGGCGTTCTGGCCGTCGGCCTGGTGGATATGCTGTTCGCGCGCGCCAGCATGATCGCTGAGGGCACGGCCGGACGGACGATGATGTGGGGCCATTATTGGCACATCGCACGGCAGGCACCCTGGTTCGGCTATGGTTTGGGCAGCTTCCCCGACGTCAACCAGCAGATGTTGACTGATCCGCGCACGGCCCAGGCCCTGTGGATGGTCAATGCACCCCACAACCTGATCCTGCGTTTCCTCATCGACGGTGGCGTGCCATTCCTGTTGCTACTGACCATAGCGATGTTGGTGATCGTCCGTCGAATCGCGGCCAACTTATCCTATTACGGACCATTGGATGGTCGCGCGGGCGTGGTCGCGGCGATCTTCACCGCATTGCTCTGTTCCATGGTGGATATCGCGCTCGATATACCCGCGCTGGCAGCGATGACGCTATTTCTGATTGGCCTATTGTGGGAACGGCATCAATTCGGCAGCCGGTCCGCGTCGAAAGCCCTGACCGTGCGCCACCGCAGCATGAAAGGAAAATAGGCGGGCGTGGCGCGAACGGCAGCGAATATGCTGTCGCGCTGCTCTGGCCTTAACCGGACAAACCAGATGGCTTCGTCGACGATGCGCCTTTGCGTGGCGTCCGGCAATGCACCCCATTGCGCAAGGCCATAGCGTATCCGCCAAGCGGCTGCCTCACGCATATAGGGCATATGGTCATAGCTGCGCACCAAAGCGCGCTGCGCCGCGACCTTGCCCTCTGATCCTTTCAAGGATTGGAGATAGGCTTCTAATGCCTCGGCTTCTCCCCAACCGGGGCGGCCCGCAAGCGCGGCTGCGATCATGCGTTGCGCCATGCTCAATAGTCGCCGTTTGTCCGCCGCATCTTGCGCAAACGGCACCTGGTTCAAATAGAGTTGGGCATCAAGCAGCAGCGCGCGTGGCGGCTGTGCCAGGTTGAGCGGGGGGGGCGGCCCAATCGGAAGCCCGCGCCGCGCTGTAAACTGCACGCTTGCCAACAGCTGCTCCTGCGCCGTTGCAATGGCATGTTCCCGACGCAGTTCATAAACAGACGATGCGGCACCTATGCCGACGACGACCAGTGCGACGATCGCAAGATATCTTGCAGGCGCAGCCCTCGACCCGGCGATCGAGGCTGCGCCTGCATGGTTGCGGTTAGCCCGCGCGATAATAGGCGGCATATTGCTGGGAATAGTACAAACCGCCGATCGCTTCCGATGATGGATCGACCATTGCGAAGATCGCGCCAATCAAGTGCGCGTCATCCGCCCGCAATTGCTGAACTGCTGCCGCGACCGGCCGCATCGGCGTTTTGCCCCAACGCACGACCAGGACAACCGCGTCCGCCAGCGCTGCCAGGAACCGACCATCGGCAAGGCCCAGCAATGGCGGCAGGTCGAGCACGATATGGTCGTAGCGGCTACTCAGATCCTTGAGCAGCTGGGCCATCGTATCACCGCCAAACACATCTTCCGAACTATAATGCGGCCGCAGCACGGGCAGCAGGTCCAGCTTTTCGGTCGTATCAGCGATGATAGCCGCTTCTACGGGGGCCTGTTTATCGAGGATTTCAACCAGACCTGCGTCGCCAGCTATGCCCGTCGTCTGCCGCAGCGATGCCCGGCGAATATCGCAGTCGATCAACAGCGTCCGCGATCCACTGACCGCCAGCGTTCGCGCAAAAGCGAGCGCAGTCGTCGTCTTGCCTTCTGCGGGAACCGTCGACGTGATGGCGATGATCTTGATCGGTTCGGACGAACGCACGCCCAGGATCGAGGCGCGCGCGATCCGCATCGATTCGCCGAAGAGCGAGGTCGATTTGTCGGCGATCAGATTAGCAGGCGATTCTTTCCCCTTCACCTTCGGCACGGCCGCCAGCACGGTCAGGCCGAGTTCGGATTCCAAGTCGGACACGTTGCGGATGCCGGGAACCAGAAGTTCCTGCGTGATGATCGTGGCGCTTCCTCCCGCAAAAGCGACGATCAATGCCATCGCGAGCAACAAGGAACGCTTGGGGGCTGTGGGAGAAGTTGGTGGCGTCGCACGGTCGATGATCGTGGCCGTCGCAATTTCGCTGCGCTGGCCCTGTACGCTGTCCACCGACAGCTTGGCCATCTGGTCATAGGCCGCACGCTTGCTCGCTGCTTCCCGCTCCAGGCTGTCGCCGGTTACGCTCGCGCGCGTATTGGTCGCTTGCTGACCTTCCAACTGCCGCAGCGATCCACGAAGGCTTGCCACGCGGGCATCCGCTGCTTGCGACGCGGCCTGAAGCGAGGCAACGGCGCGCTCGGCTTCCTCTGCAATCTGGCGGTCGAGCTGCTTGAGCTGATCCTGAACCTTGACGGTTTCGGGGTGAAGAGGACCATAGCGCGCGTCGACTTCCCCCTTGCTGCGGACGACTTCAGCGCGTTGCCGACGGAGATCCGAAACCACCTGGGAACTGCGCACCTCGGAAACGGCATCCAACCCGCCACGTGCGATCTGTGCGCGCGCAGCGTTGAGATTGGCGCGCGCTTCGGCGGCGGATGATTCGGCGGTGGCGAGTTGGCTCGACAATGGGCCGACCTGCTGATCCACGATCGTACCGGCGTCCCGACCGATCATGCCGGTTTGGGCACGATATTGCGCGGCGGCTGCCTCTGCTGCGCGAACTTCATTGCCGAGTTCGGTCAGGCGGCGTTCAAAAAATGCAGCCTGCGTTTCGGCCGTGCCCATCCTCGTGCCGATCTTGGCACGGATATATTCTTCGGCAAAGGCATTCGCGATGTCCGCTGCCTTGCGTGGGTCCGTCGATTCAAAACCGACATTTATGACATAGGTCAGCTTGTCCCGGCCGACATTCAAGTTACCCTTGACCGCGCGGACCAGGGAATCCATCCGGTCGGCGGGGGAGACCGAAGCGCCAGCTTCCACATCCTTGGCGAACTCGGGATCGTTCTGCAGGTTCAAGCGCTGAACTACCGCCCGCGCGACCTCTTGCGAATTGAGCAGCGTGACTTCGGTTTCGATGGCTTCCGAATCAAGATCGGGCGTATAATTGCCCCGCGAACGCGCCAACGGATCACGATTTGGATCGATCTGGAGGCGCGCGGTTGCCTGATAACTTGGCGTCATCAGCAAGATGAGTACCGCCGCTACGGCGAATATTACGCCCGTCACCAGCGCAAGTGTTACCCAACGCCGCCGCAATACCCCTTTCAACGCCAACACATTGTCAGAAAGCCGAACCTCTTTGCCTTCACTTGCCGCGCTGTTCATCTAAAACCATCCCCTTGCTGCATTGCAGCATAGCCAAGTGAGCGCCGAAGCGCAATTAAAGTCGCAGGGACACTGTCGCTTCGATGCGCATCTCGCTGAGATTGCCGTTGCTGACCAGCGTTTCACGATTACGGTGGGCATAGCTTGCCAATAAGTCAGCGGAGAGTTTCCGGGACATAAGATAGCGAGCCCGAGACGAGAGCCGATAGACGGTGCTGTTGTTGGGGGAGCCGATATAATCCTGATAGCTCAGGTCGCCCGATGCGCTCAATATCACATTGCGCAACAATTCATGATCCACGCCCAAAGAAATGCGATTGTCAAAAAACGCCGTGGTGATGGCGATATTTGAATCCTGGATCAGGCGACTGCCTCGGAGCGTGAATGTCGTCAGCTCTGACGGGAAATATTCGAGCTTGGCATCGACCGACAAACCCTTAACTTGGCGGAACAACGGGCTGTCGAAATTACGCCATGTATATCCGGAAGCCAAAGTGCCGCGTATGAAGGCGGGCAAGTCCATGCTCACCCCGGCAACGGCCCGATAGCCGTCCGAATCGCGATTTTCTACTCCGGGTGCCAGCAGGGCGTCATACCGCGTCCGAGCATAGCTGAGCTGTCCATAGACAGACAGACCGGGGTTCAGCGCGCGCTCGAACTGCCCGACGATGCTATCGATGGTTCGGCTGCGATTGGACTGATCCAGCGTGGTCGAATCGCTGAAGCGGATATTGTTAAAGTCATATTCATTACGATTATAGGCCAGCGCAATCCGGTTGCGGCCGAGCTCATATCGCCCCCGCAGTGACAGGAAATTATAATCGTAATTGGACAATGCGGCGACGTTGGCATCGACGCCGCCGGAAAAGGCGCTTTCAAATCGATTGCCGGCCTGCACCTGGGCAGTGAGCGTCAGGGCGCTGGTGGCATCGACCCGGCCGAGCGCACCGACATTCCAGCTATCTTCGTCACGAACGCTGTTGTCGAAAAATCGACGGAAGGCACCCGATGCGGTCGCGGTCAATTGATGGCGGGACCAATCCGATTGTGCCCGGACGGATGGACGGATGATCGCATAGCCATCCGACACCTCATCGGAGTCCGCGAGGAATATATTGTCATTATAGCCAAGGCCGATGTCGAGCCTGGGATAGACCAGAAAGCTGCTCGCACGAATGCCCAGCGCATCATAGTCGGGCCGCCGCTTTTCGGTCACGGCGATATTGCGGCTGCGATCATAGTCGACCAGCAGTTCCGGCTCTACCAGGATATCATTATCCTGCGCGAATGCGGCCTGCGGCGCAGTGACCGCAAGCGCGCAAATAGCCACCAGAGGCCCTTTCCTGAAGCGCTTCATCACTTTCCCCCTTAATATCAAAGTTCACTGGCCGGCTTAGGTTGCTTTTTTAGGACCGACCCGTCCTCAATCACTGATTTGATGAGTAATTGGCACCGCCGCCACCGCCGCCCACGCCAAGAAGCGGGGAGAAGCCTACGGCACCCGCCCCGTTGCTCGTGCGGATGGAGCCAGTACCAACCCTATAAGACTGCAATACGTTTTGAGCGGCCTGCTCCAAATTCTTGTAGGATGCAGCGCCGCTGACGGTGCAGGAGAGAGCGGATTCGATCAGTTGGAACAGCAACGTCTTATCGGTTTCCGCGCGGACGACCGCGTCCTGACTGATGACGAATATCAACGCAGCTTCCAGATCGGCGGTGCCCGCATCCGTCGGCAATGGCCTGACCGAATCGATCATCGCACGGCACAAGGTTCGCGCTGCCTTATCCCGGTCAACCGTGTCGACCGCTTCCTGCGACGGGGGCGGCTGTGACGGAGATTCCTGCATTGCAGCGGCTTGTTGCACCGCCACTATGGCAAAAGCGGCCAGGAGGCCAGCGCGATAAGGCCGCGCAAATCGAACGGTCATGCTCAGTTACCTTTTAAAAAACCAAAATAATTCATAACGTTAGAATATCCGCTCGCCGACCCGAATGGTGTCGCCGGGGAACACGTGGAAATCGTCCGTTTTCTTGTAGGCGACCTCCCGGTCCTGACCGGCGGCCCGAACGAACACGACGCTTTGATCGGCTCTGGGTGTGCTGCCTTCGGCAATGGCGATTGCCTGGCCGATCGTCAGGCCGTTGACATAGGGATAGGTCCCCGGCGCCTTGACTTCGCCCAATATATAAAAGGGCCGGTAGGAGGTGACCTCCATATTGACCTTGGGATCACGCAGATAGCCGGTGCCCAGCTTGGACTGGACGACCTTGGTCACTTCTTCCACCGACTGGCCGGCGGCCGCGACATCGCCGATGAGCGGCAAGGACAGCGTGCCGTTCGTCCCGATCGCAAATTCGCCCGACAGGCTCGGTTCGTTGAAAACGGTCATCCGCACCTTGTCGCTCACGCCAAGCTTATAGACTTCGGCAGGGCCTCGGTTCGCCGCCAGACGTTCCGCAGGGGGCGAGATGCCAGCCGTGCCGCAGGCCGCAACCATAAGCGCCAAAAGGCCACAGACGGCCATGCGCAGCGTATTCCGTAGAAAGATCATCGAACCAATACTCCCTAACCGCCTCTTAGTATCCACGCACTATGTAAACAAGGTCGTTAACCTTAGCCCAACCACGCCTGGGGTTGGTAGAAGATCCGACATCCATTCAAACAGATATTCATATCGTTTCTGTTACCCACCGACTCGCTGATCATCGGCCGGTTGATAATTGGGCGGCAGGCATTGGCTGCCATCCGGCCTTGGGAAGGTTGCGCAATTCCAATAGGCTATTTCGCGCGACCGGGACTTGTCGCTGAAATAATAAAAGTCCGGCACTTTGTCGGGCCAGCGCACCCGCCCGAACGCACCTCCCGTCACTCGCCCGGGCGTGCCTGCAAAGCCCACGACCGTGCAGGACTCCCGGCGACCTTTGCAGATGTCGAGGGCCATAACGGCCAATGCCCCGGGAAAAGTGCCCGATTTGATCTGGATAACGAATAGTCCCGTGCTGCTATCAGCAGCGGTCAAGGCATTGCCGCGCAAATCCGCGTTCACGCTCGATGACGGCAATGGCTTTGCATCGCCGCCTGTTGTCCCGGCGACATCGGCCGAGATGTCGCTTGGCAGTGGCTCCAGCGCCAGGGTGCCAGCATGGCTGGGCGACAGCCCGCGCATCGCGGCGATGACCGGTTCGCTCCCTGCATGCGCCCGGTGAAAGGCGACCGGCCGACCGCTGGCCCCGCGCCAGCGGAAAAATAGATGGGTCCGAATCTTGGCCACCTTATCGACGCTGCTGCTCCAATTTGGGACGACCCAGTCGGTATGATAATGGGTCGCCCAGCCGATGGGCGAGAATACGAGACCGTTCAGCGCCAGGCTCGCCATCGCCTGGGCGCGTCCCCATGCCGTCGCAGAGGGGGTTCTGCGGACCAGGGCACCGTCACAGGTGAAGGTGAACTGGCAACCCGTTTTGCGTTCGGAACCCTGAAAAACGACGCCGCAGACGCTGTTGGGGAAGGAGGGGTGCCGCATCCGGTTGATGACGGTCTGGATTACCGACTCCTGGCCGAGCGTATCGTCTCCCGCTTCATACCAAGCGGCCGCAGCCAGACAATCGACGGCACGCGCCCGGTCGGCAGGGGCCAGGTTCAGGCGTAGCGGGATCGCTGCGGGGTTGGGCTCGGTCGAAAAGGGCACCGCCTCATTCACCTTTCGCGCCGTTTCCTGCGGAACGTCCAGATAGTGGACCGGTTCAACGGGCGGTGGTGGCGGGAGCCGACGTATCTCTGCATTAGTGAGCGATGCATAGGACCGTTGGGCCGATCCCGCATGGCCCGGCCCGAACGGATCGCCGAGCAATAAAAAGGCGGTCGCCAAAGCGCCCCCCACAAGAACGACGACCAAAAGTCCGAGCAGCGTAAAGAGCATCGTCTGTCGGGGGAGGGCCATCCGGTCCGGCGCAACATAGGCAATTGCCTCATCGTCGGGACCGGGCACGGGCGCTACACCGTTCCATGGGTGTAATTCGGGCCGGGCGGTCGGCGGGGTGCGTGGCGGCTCTTGCATTGCGCTGCCGCATAACATCCGCACGGTCCATTAGCCAGTGTGGGGCACAGGCTGGCACTTTATGGTCAGAAGCGGGGCAGGGCATTCGCCAGGGGGCACCCGCTGCCATCTATAATCCGGCCGTAATTACGATTTAAGATAGCCGATCAAGGGCGGCATCGCGGACGACACGCAGGGTAGGCCGTTCTAAAAAAGCAACAATGCGACAGCGGCGAGCAATGCGACCAGTCCCCAAGCGCCCAATGCGGACGCCAGCACAATGCCCAGGCGCTGCCGAGGCGAGAAGGGCGTTTCGCTCTCACCTTTTGGGTCAGTTGCGGGAAGCGGCGTGGGAAAGGAGCGGAAATCGACGAAAATCAAAGGCTCCGATACCTGTATTGCCTTGACGTCGGCCGGGGTCAGGGGCTCTTCGAAAGCACATCCGACGTGAACGCCATCGGTCCACACGACGCGGCTCGCCCGGATCCCGACGCCGGGCAGCCCGACCATCACATATTCATCGACAGCCAGTTGCGAATCGCAGTTCAGTCGACAACCCGTGGCCGACAAATCTTCGATGCGGATGTCGATCGGATGGTGATTGGGACCACGCAAGGTCGAAGGCCGGCCGATCTCAAGCCGTTCCGACGAACGATCCAGGCGGTAGAGTGTGGCGCGCAATGTCGAGTGCATAGAAAACCTCCGCGCCGAGATATAAGGCGCAAATCCTAAATGATCGCTAAAGTGGGAAGCGATGGTGGGCCATTCGTGCCGAATGATCGGGCAAGACCAATATGCCTGGCCCGGATCGGGTTAGGCGACGCGCTTCCACTGCAGCGGGCTACCGGGCACCTGGGCGCGTACCCAGATGAAACCGGTCTGATGCCAATGCCGTATGCGGGACGTCAGGCTGTCGAGGACCATGTCCCCCTCGTCCGTCCGCACCAGAAGGACAGTGTGCAGCCCAACCCCGGATTTGTACACGACGGCCAGGAACAACCGGTCGGTAGGAATACCGGCTGCAACCAAATCCGCCTGCTTTTGCAGCGCTATGTCTTCGCAATCGCCGGTCGCGCCTGGCTATTGCCGCTGGGCTTCCAATATTCGTCAACGCCGAAGATCGCGTTGTCCGATTGCTGCAGCACGTCATTATTGATCCGCGTGTTGATCTTGCCGATGATCTTTTTGGCGGTCAGGGGTCGGTCAGGCGTCGAGTTAGATCCGATGTTTGATGACCGACGACTCCGCCGGTCGATCGCAGCGGTGCTGAACGCGCCATCCCGTCCGTTCAGACAGGTCCAGTCGCGGATTGCGCGGCGTCCGCGCGGCGATGGTTCCGGCGTGATGCACGGCGCGGCGGCCGCGAGCGGCGAGTCGTCTGCCGCCAGACCGCAGGCTGCCCGGTCGCGTTCGCACATTTCCAGATAGCCGACAGGCGCATCGGCGCTATCGCCAAAACTGATATAGGCAGGCTGGCGCAAGGCCGCGGGCGCTGGGCTCACAGCGACACCAGTCACCATTATGGCTAAAATCGAACCGAGCAACTTCATGGACCGCCATCCTTTGTGTAGGCGATCCTCTTCTGTCAGATGGAGATAGCGCTTCGATTACCAGCGACGGTTAACGCCGCTATCACCATCATGGGCAGGCCGACGCGATGTCGCAGGGCATCAATCTGCGAATTTCATTCCTTCTGTCAGATAGGCACGAAGCCGTGATGTAAACGCCTCGGGCGCGACATTGGCGATTCGGTCGGATCCAGTCATCGGCGCATGAACCAGACGGCCCATTTCCTGCTGCAGCGCAGCAACGTCATCGACGATCTTAAGTCCCGGCGTGTCCCGGAACCTGGCGGCCGTGTGCAACTGATGGTCGGTCGTATGTTCCTTCAACGCTGCACGGCGCGGCAGCATCAGCATTTGCTTGCCGATTTCCAGCGCCTGCAGGATCGATCCCATGCCGACATGCGCGACGAACAAGGTGCAGCCTTCAAGGCGTTTTTGATAATCACTATGCGGCACGATCCGTGCCCATTCACAATGGCGCGGTTCATATTCGCCTTCGCCGATCTGCAGGAACACCGGCACATCGGGATGGGCGGCGGCCCATTCGTCCACCCCCTGGGTAAGCCGGTCAAACGGCAGCATCGATCCGACGGAAGCGAAAATCATATCACTCTGCCCCAACATTCGACCCCTTCGCTCTGCGCGACGTCGGGCCATTGGCTGATGACTTTGGTTGCGAGCTTGCGGGCTATCCGTCCCGATCCCGACAGCCGCTCCGAATTTGCGATACTGTCCACCCACAGCGTGCGACAGCCAAAAAGGCGCCCCAGCATCATGAAGGGCAGGGCAGGGGCCGATCCGGTCGTCACCACGACGGATGGGCGATGTTTCAGGAAAATGCGAAACGCCTTCAAGAAGGTCGGCGCCAGCGGTCGGGGATCGAAGCGAGACGAGTCCGCCACGAGATAGAGCGGCGCGCCCGCCACCATATGCTCATACCCCGCCAATGTCGAAACATAGACGATGTCGAAGTCGGCAAAGGCCGGGCGCATGCGCATGAGTTGGACCCAGTGACCACCGCCGGAGGCGACGGCAAGTAGCCGGGATTTCTTGCCTTGCGTCAACGCACCCATGTCCAAGCCTCGAATCGGTGGGAGATGACCCCTTTGCGACCTCGGTCGAGTTCAGACATATTCGACAACCTTTCCGCTTTGGCACTGCCCATCGCATTGCACGATACAACAGCCCTATCCGAGCCGCTGGGTCGTTGCTGATTCGATTCAGTTCTAGCGTAATGCATCGGCCGCGAAAGGCCTATGTCACCCCGCTTGCCACCTATTATGGATGCGGTGTGTGGGGCGCTACCGGAAATCCCATCTCGCCCCGGAACTGTTGGCACGATCGGTATAGGACTTAAGCGAACCGCACCGCTCTCCGTTCAACGTCCCCTCCAGACGGAGGTTCATGACGATGAAATTAAAAGCCGACCGTGATGGATGTGACTGGCTGGGGCGGCAGGATTCGAACCTGCGCATGGCGGCATCAAAAGCCGCTGCCTTACCGCTTGGCGACGCCCCAGCAGGCCGACCATCGTCGGCGCGGGTCGCCATATAGCGCGTCGGGCGCGAAAGGAAAGCCTAGTCATCACAGTTTCGCGACGGCACTATGACGCTTCTTGGCTTCGTACCGGATCACCACACCCATGTCCGCTTCCTCTTCCCCCACCTCCGCGCAGATGGCGCCCGCATCGCCACTCTTCCTGCGTGAGGATGAAATCCGGCGCGGCATCGAGATGCTCTATTTCGGCTATTCCGCGCTCACCCGCTCGATCGACGAGGGGCTGGCGGCGCAAGGGCTGGGGCGGGCGCATCATCGCGCGCTCTATTTCATCTCGCGCCAGCCGGACCTGACCGTCAAAGACTTGCTGCGGCTGCTGTCGATCACCAAGCAATCGCTGGGCCGGGTGCTCAACGACCTGATCGAGCGCGGCTATATCGAGACGCGGCCTGGTGCCAGCGACCGGCGGCAGAAATTGCTGCGGCTGAGCGCAGAAGGCGCGGCGCTGGAGGCCGAATTGTTCCGGGCGTTGCGGGAAAAAATGGCGGCGGCCTATGCGCAGGCGGGGCAGGGGTCGGTCACCGGATTCTGGCGCGTATTGGAAGGGCTTATCCCCGAATCGGATCGATCGATGGTGTTCGGGCTGCGGGGGCGCTGACCTACGCAACGCAACCTAATCGGCCTTCCTGCGCTTACCTCACTCCCTTCATTGGCAAAAGGAGCCATCATGCGACACACATTTCTAGCCGCGCTGGCGGTTGTCTCGGCGGTCAGCCTGTCGGCCTGTTCGGAAAAGACCGAAGACAGCATTGAAAATACCGGATCGGCGATCGGCAATGACATGAGCAGCGCGATGGACCGTGCGGGCGACACGATCGACAACGGGCTCGATGATGCGGGCCGTGCGATCGACAATGGCGCAGCGCGGATCGGTGCTGCGACCGACGAAGCGGCTGACGATGCCGATCGCACAGCAGATGAAGCCAAGCGCGATGTCGGCGATACGCTGCAGGAAGCGGGCAGCGACCTCAAGAACGACTGATCGAAATGGGCCATGCATGACCATGGGGTTATGTGTGGCCCATTCGCGCGCTTGACGGCGCGCTGCATTGCGGACAGCGCGGCACTATGTCGTCCGCTACTCCCGCCCCACCCCCCACCAGCCGCCTGATCATCGGCCGCCCCGAACTCGCGCTGATCGGCATCACGATCCTGTGGGGCGGGACTTTCCTGATTGTGCATCACGCCATGCGCGAATCCGGGCCGTTCTTCTTCGTCGGGTTGCGCTTCGGGACGGCGACCCTCGTCACTTTGCCGCTCGCCTGGCCATTGTTGCGCGGCATCACGCGGCAGGAACTCGGCGCTGGTCTGGTGATCGGCCTCGGCATCTTTGCGGGCTATTCGCTCCAAAGCTGGGGGCTTCAGACGATATCGAGCAGCACATCGGCCTTCATCACCGCCGCCTATGTGCCGCTGGTGCCGATCCTCCAATGGATCATCCTGCACAGGCGGCCGCGAATCGCCAGCTGGGCCGGGGTCGCGCTGGCGTTCGTCGGCCTCATGCTGATCGCCGCGCCGCAGGATGGCGTGGAGCCGGGGACAGGTGAATTGCTGACCCTGATCAGCACGCTCGCCATCGCGCTGGAGATCATCTTCATCAGCCTATGGGCGGGACGCGTCAATGTCGCGCGGGTGACGCTCGTCCAACTGGCGGTAACCGCGCTGCTGGCCTTCGCTTGCATGGTCCCGGCGGGCGAAGCGGTGCCGCCCTTGTCGTGGACGGTCATCCTGTCGGCCTGCGGGTTGGGGCTGATCACGGCGCTCATCCAGTTCGTGATGAACTGGGCGCAGCGCAGCGTGTCGCCGACCCGCGCCACGCTCATCTATGCGGGCGAGCCGGTCTGGGCGGGGATCATCGGGCGGATCGCGGGCGATCGCCTGCCGCCGCTGGCGCTCGCCGGTGGCCTGCTGATCGTCGCCTCCATGATCGTGAGCGAAATGCGGTTCGGGAAACGCGACCGCGCCTTGACCTAACCCCGCCGAAACTCCGGCGCGCGCTTTTCGAAGAAGGCGGCAAACGCCTCCTGCGCTTCGGCCGATTGCAGCGTCGCGCGGAACAACTGCGCTTCTTCCTCGATCCGGGCAGTTAGAATGGCCGGATCGCCCTTCATCAGGCGGCGAGTGGTGGCGAGCGCCTGGGGCGGCTTCGCCATCAAGGCCGTCGCCTTGGCGCGCGCATGGTCGCGCAGCGTTGCGGCAGGCACGACCGCCGTGACCAGGCCCGCCCGATCGGCCGTCTCCGCGTCCATCGGTTCGCCCAGCATCAGCATCGCCGCCGCCTTGGCATGGCCCAGCGTCGCAGGCGCGAGCAGGCTCGACCCGGCTTCCGGCACCAGCCCCAGATTGACGAAGGGCATGATGAAACGGGCATCGGGCGCGGCGTAGATAAGGTCGCAATGGAGCAGCATGGTCGTGCCGACGCCCACCGCCAGCCCCTGCACGGCGGCGACGATCGGCTTGTCGAAGGCGGCGATGGCGCAAATGAAGGCGAAGGCGGCGGCAGCGCCTTCCGGCCCGGCGATGAAATCTTTCAGGTCATTGCCCGCACAAAAGGCATCGCCATTGGCCGTGAACAGGACCACGCCGATGTCGGCGCGCGCCGAGGCATCGGCAAGTGCGGCGATCATCGCATGATACATGGGGGCAGTAAGGGCGTTCTTCTTGTCGGGGCGGTCGATATGGATTTCGATGACGCCAGCGATATTTTCGATGATCGCGATGGACTCGCTCACGATGCGCTCTCCCTTATGTCTCTGTCACTACCGATGGGCATTGATCGGGCGGTTGGAACTATTGTTCGCCGGGGAACAGCTACCATCCAGATCACGACCCACGCCTGCATGTCTCTGGCGAAACTGTTGGCGCAAGCGGCGGGCCGCGTCTATCCCCCCGCCGTCTGTCAGCCCAAGGCCTAGCCCCATGATGAACCGACTGCGCCACGCCCTCGACCCTTTCCTCTTGCTGCTGCTGGCGACCGTGCCCTAGCGTCGATCCTGCCTGCGCGGGGGGATGGTGCGCTGATTGCGGGGATGGTGGCGGACGCTGGCATCGTGCTGCTTTTTTTTCTGCATGGGGCGAAATTGTCGCGCGCGGCGATCTGGGACGGGATGCGGGCGTGGAAGCTGCATCTGGCGGTGCTGGGAACGAGTTTCCTTCTGTTCCCGCTGATTGGCCTCGCGACGCAGCAGATCGGCGTCATTCCCGATGACATGCGTGCGGGGCTGCTATTCCTGACGCTGCTACCCTCGACCGTGCAGTCGTCGATCGCCTTTACCGCCATCGCGCGGGGCAATGTGGCCGCTGCGGTGGTCAGCGCGTCCTTCTCCAACCTGCTGGGCATCGTCGCGACGCCGCTGCTGGTCGCGCTGCTGATGCGGCAGGGCGGGACGAGCGTATCGCTGGCGTCGATCGAGGGGATCGTGCTGCAATTGCTGCTGCCCTTTCTCGTCGGCCATCTGGCGCGGCCATGGATCGGCAAGTTCGTGGCACGGCACAAGGCGAAGATCGGATGGGTGGATCGCGGCTCGATCCTGCTCGTCGTCTATGCCGCCTTCTCGGCCGCCGTGGTGGAGGGGCTGTGGCAGAGCGTGTCAGCTGGCGAGTTGGCGCTGCTGGCGGGCGTCTCCTGCGTCATGCTGGTGATCGTGCTGGTGCTGACATTGGGGCTGGGGCGGCTGATCGGGCTGACCCGCGAGGATGCGATCGTGTTGCAATTTTGCGGGTCGAAGAAGAGCCTGGCAACCGGCGTGCCGATCGCCGGCGTGCTGTTCCCGGCGGCGGCGGTCGGGCCGATCCTGCTGCCGCTGATGCTGTTCCACCAGATCCAGCTGATGGTCTGCGCCGTGCTGGCGCGGCGCTACGGGGCGCAGGTGGATCAATGATGAAGGGAGGAAAGCGCGGTTCATGCGCTTCCCTCCCTCCGTCATTTTTCAGCGGCGCTCTCCTCCCCACGCTTTGGGCGCGGGGAGGGCGGACCTATCAGAACCGTATGCGGCTTTCGATGCCGATCGTGCGCGGTTGCGCGACCGACTGGGCATAGCCGCGATAGATGATCCCGTCATTGATCTGGCCACGGCGGGTCAGGTCGTTGGAAACGCCGGTGATCGCATATTTGTCGAAGATGTTGTTGGCGAACAGGCTGACTTCCCAGACGTCCGTGCTATAGGTCGCCGCTGCGCGGTGCATCATATAGTCAGGCAGCTTCGCCGCCGCCCCGTGCGCCCGGACCGGGTCAGGATGCTGCCCGTATAGGTCGCGGTCCAGTTCAGGCGCAGATCATTCTCCCCCATCGGGATGGTATAGACCGCCGACGCCGCGCCCGAATGCTTGGCCGAACCCGGCAAACGATCGCCCGACTCCAGGCTCGCAAAGCCGTCTGCAGTCGATAGCAGGTCAGGCACGCCCTGCGTCAGCTTGGCATCGAGGTAGGAATAGTTGCCGCGAATGGTGAACTGGTCCGTGACGCGGGCATTGAAGCTGAAATCGACGCCCTGCGATTTGGCCTTGCCGCCATTCGCCGTGATGCCGATCGCACCATTGACCGTCTGGCTGGCCAATTGAATGCCATCCCATTTGACCTGGAATACGGAAACGCTGGTGCTGAGTCGGCGATCGAACAGCTGCGCACGCACGCCCAGTTCCAAATTCTTGACCTTGTCTGGCCCAAAAGTCAGTTCGTTAGGCAGCGCACACAGATTCTGACCGGGCGGCAGCGGCTGGATACAAGGGACGACACGGTTCACGCCGCCGATCCGATAGCCCTTGCTGTAGGTCGCATAGGCCATCAGGTCGGGGGTGAAGTTGAACGAGGTGTTGAACTTCCAGACAAAGCCATCGTCGCTGGCCTGCCCGCTGCGCACACGGGACGGATCGACGGTAAGGCTGGGATAGGGCATCCGACGACGGCCAGCGCGGGTCATCGGCGTATCGGAACCGCCGGTGATCGACGTATCATATTTGAAATAGCGGCCGCCCGCGGTGATCTGCCACTGCTCGATCGGCTTGAAGCTCAGTTCGCCGAATACAGCCTGCTCCTCGGTCTTGGACCGGGTGAAGGACACATATTCCGCGCCGTCGGGACGGATTAGGCCATCGTAGAAGCCGCCATAGATGTCGCTGCCGGTCGGCGATGCGGCGAATTCGGCGAAACCGGGCAGGCGTTCGACGCTGTCCGACTTGAACTTCATGCTGTTGTAAAAGCCGCCGACGACCCAGCTGAACGGCCCGCCATGGGTCGAAACAAGCCGGATTTCCTGGTTGAACTGCGTGCGGCTGTTGTCGTTGGTGGTAAAGCCAGCAAAGGCCGGGAACAGCTCATAATCATAGTCCAGGTCGAGCAGCAGGTCGGTGACGTCGCCGACCGTGTTGTTCTTGGTCTTGGTGTAGGCCGACGCCCAGACCGCCTGGAACACGTCGCCCAACTGCGCTTCCATTTCCAGACTGATCAGGGTCGACCGGCGGGTGGATGGTTCGGCAAAACGCTTGGCGGACTCATATTTGCCTTCGCCGACAATGCCGTCGGTGGTGGCCTGCGCCCCATCCGTCTTGGTCTTTTGATAGGCATAGGTCAGATAAGCGTTGAAGTCGGGCACCGAGAGGCCGAGCTGGTTGCGGGTCGTGAACGTCTTTTCGAAGTTCAGATCCTTGCGGCCCGCGAAATTGGCGTCCTGCTGCGCCTGCGTCCCGGTCGGATTGTCGAGCCCGCCCGGCTGGGCGATCGATACGCCGGGCGTCTTGACCAGATAGGGATAGTCGATGAAGCCGGGGTCGTAATAATAGCCGGTTGCGGTGCGGAAGGCGATGACGTCCTTGATCAGCGGGATGTTGATCGCGGCGTCCCCAACATAGCCGACGCCCTTGCTGTGCGCGACATCATAGACGCGACCATGCGCTTCGACGCTGAACTTCGTTGGGTCAGGCCGGTTGGGAATGTAGCGGATCGCGCCAGCCAGCGTTCCCAGCCCATAAAGCGTGCCCTGCGGCCCCAGCAATGTCTCGATCCGTTCGATATCGATGAACTTGAAGTCGAGATAGAGCGGGATTTCACCCAGATAAGTACCGATCGCATTGTCATAATTGGCCCCGGTCGCGCCGCTGTCATCGGCGGACAGGCCGCGCATGACGATGGTGGCCGCGCCGCGCGGGCCGGTGTCGGTAACGGTGATACCCGGCGTGAACGCGCCCAGGTCGCGCACGTCGTCCAGCCGCTCGCTGGCGAGTTCCGCCGCGCCGATCGCCGAAATATTGATAGGCGTTTCCATCAGCGTGGTGGAGCGGCGCGTGCCGGTGACGACGATGACGTCGCTGTCCGCTTCGGCGGCGGCTTGCGGTTCCTGCGCCAGGACGGGCGTTGCGAACGCTGCGCCCGATATGATCGTCGCGGACAACAGCCCCATTTTGATTTTTGCGCGATACGACATGGTCTTCCCCTTTTTGTCCATTGTCTTCCCTGCCCTTGACCCCTCCCGGATCCGTCGTTCCGTGCTTGTGCAGCGGCAACGACCTGCTTTGGACGGCATGGGCTGCCGCCTCCTGTTCTTCTGATCTGGGGCAAAGGCTATGGAGTGCGCAGGCAGTCAGACATGGGGCATTTGACGTAGCCTGTTCGTCCAGGTCACCATGGGCCTATTCTACGTCAAATGCCCCATTGGGGTTGGGGGGCGTCCCCGCCTACCCGTTGGGAGAGGGGCGGGAAAACCTGTTCCATATCTGTTGCCTATGCCCGCATCGCATGATCGCGGTGGACCGGGCCGGAGAATGACATGCCGTCTTTGAGCGCCGTCACGGGATGGAGCATGGCCGGGATCGCGGCCATCGGGGCTGCGGTCGCGGGCGATTTGCCGTCGCAGCTGCCCAATGCAGGAACCCCTGCGCCGCAAATGCCGGCCGAGGATGATATGGGACGGCCCAAGCCGCTCGAACTGCCCAAGGATGTCGAAGCCAAGCTCGCAGGCATCGACAAGGCGAAGGTCGATTTCCTCAAAAGCGGCGTTACCGGGCGCTATGTCGAAAAGGACGCGCTCTTCGCCCGCATCCGCACCGGCAAGCCCGAAGAGATCAGCGCCTATATCGACGCGATGCAGGCGCTGCATGCCCAGGTCGAGTTCAAGGCCGGGCGCGATGTCGCGGCGATCCCGCTCGACACCCGCTCACCCTGGTTCAACGCCTGGAAGGCCAGGCGGCCGAACAGCATGGACCCCAAACGGGACGTCGGGCCGATCGAACTGACGCGCTATGTCGGCGGTTGGGGCGGCGGCTTTGCGACTTTTGCAGGTGCGCCGGTAGCGATGACGCCGGAAGATTTGAAGGCGGGCAAGGTCGATGTCGCGATAGTCGGCGCACCGCTCGACATGGGATCAGGCTGGCGCAACGCGATCGACGGGCCGCGCGCCATGCGCATGACCGGCGGCGCGGGCGGCAACGACATGTATTCGATGATCAACCCCAACGCCGCGCTCAAGATCGTGGATTATGGCGATATCGCCATCGACCAGAACAGCACCGAGCGCAGCGTCGATCATGTGCGGGCGATGGTCGCCGAAATTGCGCGCACCGGGGCGATCCCGATCGTGATCGGCGGCGACCATAGCCTGGAATATCCCAATGTCGCCGCCGCCGCCGATGTGCATGGCAAGGGCAATGTCGGCGTCATCCATTTCGACAGCCATTATGACATCGGTCGCGGCCGCGTCCATCTGCTCGACCATGGCCAGCCAGTCTATCGCGTCATCAACGAAGGCCATGTCCGCGCCAGCGACTATATCCAGGTGGGGCTGCGCGCGCGCGGGCCGGACCTGGAGACGTTCGGATGGATGCGCAACAAGGGGATGCGCTATCACACGATGGTCGAGGTCGAAAAATGGGGCTGGGACAAGGTGATGGCGCGCGCGCTGAAGGAAGCGCGGGGCAGCACCAAGAAATTGTGGATCAGCTTCGACGTCGACGTGCTGGACCCGGCCTTCATGCCCGGCACCGGCACACCAGTCCCCGGCGGCCTCACGATGCGGGAGGCGCAGCCGATCATGCGCAACCTGTGCGCGGAAAATGACATTGCCGGCATCGATATCGTCGAAGTCGCGCCCTATCTCGACACCAGCTACAAGACCGCGCTCAACAGCAATTTCCTGCTGAACGCCTGCCTGGCGGGGATCGCCATGCGCAAGAAGGGCTTGAAGCCCGGCTATCTCAACCCCGTCTCGGTCGATCACGGCCTCGACAGCTATTATGGGAAGAAGAACTGATGGCACGCACCCCCCTGCTGGCGCGGTGCGCCGCCGCTGCCCTGGCGATCGCAACCCTGTGCGGCCCGGCCCATGCACAGGCCAGCGATCCGCTCGCCACTCTGTCGCCGGAAAAGAAGGCGTTTCTGTCCGACCCCGTGATGTTGACGCGCTTTGGCCTGACGGCGGAGAAACTCCAGGTCGCGCTCGCTGGACGCAGCGCCGCCGATGTCGATGCCTATGCCACCGCGCTGATGGCAGTGGTCGAGGACAGCAAGTTCAAAGCCGGGCGCGACCCCTCGGAGATCGCGCTTAATCCGCAGGCGCGCGGATGGAATGCAGGCACCACCGTCCGCCCCAAGATGTTCGACAAATTGAAGCGCGACGATGGGCCATTCAGCCTGAAACGCTATCAATTCCAGAAGGGGGCGATCCCAACCTTCGCCGACGCGCCCGTCGCTATCCGTAAGGAGGATTTGGTCGCGGGCAAGGTCGAGGTCGCCTTCGTTGGCGTGCCGCTTGATTTCTCGTCGGGCTGGCGCGATGCCAAACATGCGCCGATGGCGCTGCGTGGCATGGATGGGCTGGTCGGGGCGGATGCCGATGGCGGGATCGATCCGGGCCTCGTCCTGTCGATCGCGGACTATGGCGATCTGGCCCCCGACTATATGGCACCTGACCGGGGGCTCGATCATATCCGCGCGATGATCGCCGAAATGGCGAGCGTGGGCACGATCCCCTTCATCGTCGGCGGCGATCATACGATCATGTTCCCCGATGTCGCGGCGATGGTCGATACCTATGGCGCGGGCAAGGTCGCGCTGGTGCAGTTCGATGCCCATGCCGATGCCGACCTGAATGATGCGCATATGATTTCCGATACCCAGACGCTGACCCGGTTGATGGAGCAGAATCTGCTGCGCGGCAGCGACGTGACGCTGGTGGGCCTGCGCGGGCGCGGGGCCGATGTCGCCACGCAGAAGCGGCTGACCGACAGTGGCGTGCGCATCCTGTCGACCGCTGCGGTGACGGAGCGCGGCTGGCAGGCGGTGACCAATGACATCCTCTCGGGCCTCAAGAAAGGGCCGGAGAATATCTTCGTCTCGTTCGACATGAGCGTGCTTGATCCGGGCGATGCGCCCGCGTCCGGGCGACCGGTGCCGGGCGGTATCTCCATGCGGGAGGCCATCCCGATGGTGCGGCAACTCTGCGCGCAGACCAAGGTGGTGGGCTTCGACCTGCTCGACGCCGCGCCGATCCTGGACCCGACCTATGTCAGCCGGATGAGCGCCAATTATATCTTGCATGCCTGCCTGTCGGGCATCGCGATGCGCAAGACGGGCATGTCGGTCAAGACCGCCAAGCGTTGAGGGAGAAGAAGCGATGCCGTCGATCAACGCCATAACCGGATGGAGCATGGCGGCGGCCGCTGCGGCGACCTCCGTATTGGCGGGGGATGCGTTCGAAACGCCCAACCCGCCACCGCCCATTCCGCAAGAAGACATCATGGGCAAGCCCAAGCCAGTGACGCTCCCCGATGATGTCGCGGCCAAGCTGAGCGGTATCGCGCCTGAAAAGGTCGCGCTGATCAAACAGGGGCAAACCGGCCGCTATGTCGAAAAGGATGTGCTGTTCGATCGCATCCGCACGCTGCCCGCAGCTGAGCTGGTCACCTATATCGATGCGATCGCGGCCCTGCACGAGCAGGTCGAATATAAGGAAGGGCGCGACGCCAAGACCATTCCGCTCGATACGCGATCGGCCTGGTTCAATGCGTGGAAGGCCAAGCGTCCACTGGTGATGGACCCCAAGCGCGATGCCGGGCCGATGGACCTGGGCCGCTATATTGGCGGGCGGCGTGGCGGCTTTGCGACCTTTGCGGGTGCGCCGGTGGCGATGACGCCCGAAGATCTGCGCGCGGGCAAGGTCGATGTCGCGATCGTCGGCGCACCGCTCGACATGGGGTCGGGCTGGCGCAACGCGATCGACGGTCCGCGCGCGCTGCGCATGACCGGTGGCGCGGGCGGCAACGATATGTATTCGATGATCAACCCCAGTTCGGTGCTGGAGATCGTCGATTATGGCGATATCGCGATCGACCAGAATAGTACCGAACGATCGGTCGCCCATGTCCGCGAGATGGTGCGCGAAATCGCACAGACGGGCGCGATCCCGATCGTCATCGGCGGCGACCACAGCCTGGAATATCCCAATGTCGCCGCCGCCGCCGACGTGCATGGCAAGGGTAATGTCGCGTCGTCCATTTCGACAGCCATTATGATGTGGGCCGCAACGGCGTCCATTGGATCACGCACGGATCGCCCGTCTATCGCGTCCTGCATGAAGGCCATGTCCGCCCGCAGGATTATGTCCAGGTAGGGCTGCGTGCGCGCGGGCCGGACCTCGAAACATTCGGGTGGATGCGCAACAAGGGCATGAAATACCACACGATGGTCGAAGTCGAGAAGTGGGGCTGGGAAAAGGTGATGGAACGCGCGCTCAAGGAAGCGCGGACCAACACCAAGAAGCTGTGGATATCGTTCGATGTCGACGTGCTGGACCCGGCCTTCATGCCTGGCACCGGGACGCCGGTTCCCGGTGGCCTCACCATGCGGGAGGCGCAGCCGATCATGCGGCGGCTATGCGCCGAAAACGACATTGCCGGCATCGATATCGTCGAAGTCGCGCCCTATCTCGACACCAGCTACAAGACCGCGCTCAACAGCAATTATCTGCTGAACGCCTGTCTGGCGGGCATTGCGATGCGCAAGAAGGGCCTGCCGCCTGGCTATTTCAACCCGGTGTCGGTCGAACATGGCCAGGACGAATATTACGGTCCGAAAAAGAAAAGCTGAAAAATCTTGACGGTCGTCCAGTTTGGCATGGCGGATTGTCATTGGGCCATACGTCATTTGGGCAATGGTGCTGCGGGGGCACCTGCCTAGGCTTCGGGTTCACGCGGGCAGGGTTCGCGTAAAGGGGGACATAGGGTGAAGCGGACAACTGTCTCGAAATTCGGATTGCTGGCCCTCTTTTCCGCGTCGGTGGTGTTCGCGCAGGCGGATGGCGGGCCGGACGGCGTGGCGATGAAGGAAAGCGATCCCGGCATTCCGGTCACTGACCCGCTGGTCCAGGAAAAATGCGGCACATGTCATGCGCCTGATGCGAAGGGCAATTTGTCGCGGATCAGCTGGGTACGGACAACGCCCGAAGGCTGGGCGCAGGTGATCAAGCGGATGGTGCGGCTGAACGGCCTGCCGATCACACCCGAAGAATCGCGCGCCGTGGTCAAGTCGCTGTCCGCCTCGCACGGCCTGGCACCGCAAGAGGCGTTGCCGGTCATGTATCTCGCTGAAAAGCGTACAATCGACGAAACCAACATCCCCAATGAAACGATGCGCGGTGCCTGTGCCGTCTGCCACAGCTTCGCCCAGCCCCTGTCCTGGCGTCGGTCCAAGACGGAATGGAAGTCGCTGCAGGATCTGCACGTCGCCATGTATTCGCAGGCCGATGCGCAATATCGCCGACCGGCCGAGGATAGCGAGCAGCCTGCGGGCCGCGACCCCAAGGACAAGATGCTGCGCGGCGAATATGCGCTGGGCTACATGGCCAAGGCCGCGCCGCTGCACACGCCCGAATGGGCGGCCTGGCGATCGCGCCAGAGCGTGCCGCGCCTGGCGGGCGAATGGCTGGTCGTGGCCTCCGCGCCGGGGCAGGGGCGCTTCGTGGGGGCGTTCAGTGTCAAGCCCGGCAAGAGCGCCGACGAGTTCGTAACCAGCAGCACGCTCAAGTCGCTGAACAATGGCGGCACCGTCAGCCGCAGCGGCACCGGTATCGTCTATGCCGGCTATAGCTGGCGCGGCTCGTCCAAGGGGGCGGCAGCGGCTGGCAAGCCCGACGACCTCGCCACCGCCGCGCGCGAAACAATGTGGTTCGCTCCCGATCAGCAAAACGCACAAGGTCGCTGGTACTGGGGCGATTATCAGGAATTCGGCCTCGACGTGAAACTGATCCGCGCCACCGCTGCGCCCGCCGTACTGGCCGTCGTGCCGGGGCCGGTCAAGGCTGGAACCAAGGGCGCGCAGTTCCGCATAATAGGCCATAACATGTCCGCTTCGCTGTCCGCTTCCGACATTGACCTGGGCGCTGGCGTAACCGCGACGAAGATCGTGTCTGCCAGTCCGCAGGAACTGGTCGTGACCGCCGATGTCGCGGCAAGCGCACCATCGGGGCAGCGCGATGTTGCGATCGGCGGCGCGGTGCTGGAAAAGGCCTATCCGGTCTATAACAAGATCGATTATATAAAGGTGACACCCGAAACCGCCGTATCGCGCCTGGGCGGGATCAAATTTCCCAAGGGCTATGCCCAGTTCGAGGCGATTGGCTTCGAAAACGGCATGGATGGGAAGCAGGGGACGCCGGACGATATCGCGGTCGGGCCGGTCGATGTCACCTGGTCGATGCAGGAGTTCCTGGCCGTCTATTATGACGACGACGCCAAATATGTCGGCGCGCTCAGCCCTGCGGCGCTGTTCACCCCCAATGTCGAAGGGCCGAACCCGGCCCGCCGCTTTGGCCGCAACAATTATGGCGATGTCTGGGTCGTGGCGACGGCCAAGAATGAGAAGGACAGGTTCGGCAAGCCGCTCAGCGCGCGCGCCTATATGGTGGTCACCGTGCCCGCCTATCAGAAATGGGATCAGCCGGAGGTGTCGCAATGACCGTGATGCAGGCACCCACCTATCGCCGGGCGGAATATCATGGCTTTGATGCGGGCGGCAGCGACTTCGTGTATGTGGTCAGCGCCGGCGCGATCTTCGAGATCGACGCGGATGTCCGCGCGGTGCTCGACCGGCTGGATGGGCAGGAACTGACCCACGCCATGTTGGTGCGCGAACTGGTGAGCGAAGGGCGGGCGCAGGAGGACGCCGACGGGCTGGTGCGCGAATTGCGGCAGGCGCGGCTCATTCATCTTGGCCATGGCATGCCGGTGGCGGAAGTGCCCCAAGCGCCGCCCGCCGACTTCCCGCTGCAGGCGCTGGTCCTCAACGTCACCAACCAGTGCAACCTCGCCTGCACCTATTGCTATGAGTTCGGCGCGGACAAGATCGCGACACCGGCGGGCAAGCCCAAATATATGACGCTGGACACCGCCAAGGCGTCGGTCGACCTGCTGATCGCCGAGGCGGTCGGGCGCAAGGCGGTGCATATCACCTTCTTCGGCGGCGAAACGCTGATGAACTTCAAGCTGCTGCGCGATGTGGTGGACTATGCCAATGCAGCAACGGCAGCAGCAGGCAAGGGCATCACCTACAGCCTGACCACCAATGCGACACTGCTGACGCCGGACATCGTCACCTTTCTGTCGGACAACCGGGTCGGCGTGACCGTCAGCATGGACGGCCCGCCGGAATTGCAGGACAAGCATCGCGTCTATAAAAATGGCAAGGGCAGCTATGCGGTGATCGAACCGCGGCTGCGCACACTGATCGCCCATCACAAGACCCGCGCCATCACCGCGCGGGTCACGCTGACCGAGGGTGTGACCGATGTGGTCCGCATCTTCCGCCATCTGAAGGATGATCTGGGCTTCCACGAAGTCGGTTTCGCGCCGGTGACGACGGGGGAGGAACGCGCCTATTCGCTCGACGGCAATGGCATGGACAGCGTGCTGGCGCAGTTCAACCTGCTGGCCGAAGAGTGGCTCGAATATGCCCTGCGCGGTGAGTCCCACGGCTTCACCAATGTCAGCGAAACGATCAGCGAACTGATTTCAGGCGTCAACAAATCCCATCCCTGCGGCGCAGGCTTGGGCCTTATGGGGGTCAGCCCATCGGGCGACCTGTCCCCCTGCCACCGCTTCACCGATGCCGACACGCACAGCATGGGCCATGTCTCCAGCGGCATCGATCGGGCCAAGCAGGGCGCGTTCCTGGCCAAGGGACATGTCGAGGCGAAATATGATTGCCAAAGCTGCTGGGCGCGGCCGCTCTGCGCTGGCGGGTGCCACCATGAGGCGTTCGTGCGCTATGGCGACACGGGCCATGCCAACCTCCATTATTGCGACTGGATACGCCAGTGGACCGACACGTGCCTGCGCATTTACGGTGTGCTGTCGGTGCGTAATCCGGGCTTCCTCGAACGCTTTGCCGAAAGAAAGGGGCTGTCATGAAGCATCTTCGTGCCATCAATAAAAAGGCGCAGCGGATCGATGAGGCCGTGACGCAGATGGAGGCGGCGGTATCACCCGACGCCGATATGGAGGAAGATGTCGTCGCCCTCCAACAGGCACCGCGCCCGCATGTGCCGATGGGCTGTTCGCTGTCCTTCTCACCCGGCTGGGAGGTCGATGCGGGCGGCGGTACGGCGGGGCTGTGCCAGCCGGTCGAGCGCGACATTTACGACTGCTATGTCACCTGCTTCTGGCCAGTGCAGGTGCCCGACCATGTCAATTATTCGCCCGATTGGGCCAGCAACTGCGCCACCGCCACGAAGGACTGGCGCAGTCTCGATCTCGTTTTTCCATGAGGCGCGCGATGCAGAAATATCGTCTGATGCTGGGCGCTGGCCTGGCCCTGTTGAGCGCCATCCCCGCGTCCGCCGCGACGTTGTTCATGGGCTCCTATCCCGACCGTCTGCTGGTCTTCGAAGAGGGCAAGGGTGCTGTCACGAGCACCATCAAGCTGGACACGGGCCTGCCCACATCGATGCAATTGTCCGACGATGGCAAGCGCATCTATGTGACGACCATCACCACCAGCGGCATCGAAGTGATCGATACCGCGACGCGCAAGGTGATCAACAAGTTCAGCCTGAACGACGGCACCACCCGTTATCGCTTCTGGGGCGGGGTGCCCGATCCGACCGGGCGCTTCTTCTACACCGTCATCTCGAAGTTCGAGAAAGGCATCGACCGCTATACCGTCAGCAAGCCTATGTATGGCGTGATCGACCTGAAACTGCAAAAGGTCGTCCGCACTGCCGAAATCGAGAAGGAGGATGAGCGATCCGGCGGCTGGCGTTCGGGCTATAAAGTGTCGCCCGACGGTAAATATCTTTATGCCTTCGGTGAGAAGGTTGCGATCATTGACGTGGCGACATTGAAAGTCACCGACCGGATCGACCTCGCCAAGCCGGAGGGCACCGGTATGGAGAATGTCGGCTTTGGCGGTACGCTCGACGCGATCCGCACGCCAGGCCAATATGTCTCGCTGTTCAATGCCGCCGATCCCTATGTCCATAACAAGATGTTCGGCATGGCGCGGTTCGACCTGTCCACCCGACAGTTTGATTTTACCCCCATCGGCCCCGCACCCGAAGCGATGGCGGGATTGCAGGTCACCCCCGATGGCAAACATGCCTATACGGTCGTCACTGACGGGAAACTGGGCAATAAGCGCTGCGAATTCTGGCACATGGACATGGCCACCAATGCCGTGGTCGACAAGGCGGAATTCCCCTGCCGTTCGCGCTTCCGCTTGGGCATGTCCACCGATGGGGCGAAGCTTTACATCTACGGCGCGAGCTATGATCTAGAGATTTACGACGCCAAGACGCTCAAGCATGAGACGACACTGGACCTGGGCTATGACACCACCGGTGCGGGCATGGTCGCGGTGGAATGACGGATAAGCGCATGATCGTCGGCATAAAAGGAAGCGGGATTGCCGCTACGACATGTGCGCATATATTGAATGAGGCGGGCCTTCGGGTCGCAAGCGAAGCCGCTCATCGTCCACCCGTACCTTCTATATTGCTCAGTGATGCAGCACTGGCGCTGGTCCGAAGCGTGTTCGACCGGCCCGATCTGTTCGCCGACAGTCCCCGTATCAAACGCCGTGTGGTCGCCTGGGGGGGCGGCGCACCGGTCATGGTGCCGCATGGCGCGGCACTGGCGTCGGAGGACGAGGTGCAGGCTGTGCTGGCAGGGGGCAAGCCAGCGCCGCGCGACGGGGCGGTGGATTTCACCATCCACGCCGCCCCGCCAATGCCGTGTGGGGAGATGCATGTCTTCGGGGACCGCAGGGCTGTCGCGGCCAAGGTCGCGCTGCGCGATCCGGCCTGCAACGAGGAAGGCCGGGTCGAAGCGGTCGCGAGCGGTTGGCTGTTCCTGGTGCCGGCCGGAGCAGGGCAAGGCTGGTTGCTGGGGGTTGGCGGATCACTGGACGATCTGCTGGCGCAAAGTCGCCTGATCGCGCCGGTGGTCGATGCGGTGGGGGCCGCATCGACCCCGTTCCTTGCCGCGCCGCGCCTGCATATGCCTTGTGCGGGGAGGACTGGCTCGCCTGCGGCACGGCGGCGCTGGGCTTCGACCCGATCTGCGGGGATGGAACGGCGCAGTCGGTGCGCGAGGCTATCCTTGCCGCAGCGGTGGTGACCGGCATCGCCGAGGGTCAAGACGCCACCGCGCTTCTGACCCATTATCAATCTATGCTGATTGCGGCGATGCGACGGCACCTGTTGCTGTGCGCCCAATTCTACACGACCGGCGGCACGGGCGACTGGTGGCGGTCGCAGCAGGAGGCTCTGCTGGAGGGACATCGCTGGTGTACCGGGCTTCTCGCGAAGATGCCGGAGCCGGGCTTCATACTGGAAGGGGCTCGGTTGGTGCCCCGGCGGCAGGCGGCATAGCGACGGGACGCGTGCGCCGGTGGCGGACTGGGGCGCTTACAAGCGGCTGACCCCCTTCCTGAAACCCTATCGCGCGGCGCTGGTCGTTGTGCTGGCGATCAGCCTTGTGTCGACCATGCTGGGCCTCGCCCAGCCCTACCTCTCGAAACTCATGATCGACGAGGCGTTGCTGCGCCGGGACATGGGTGCGCTGGTGAAGATCGCGGCGATCATGATCGCGGTCACCATCGCCGGGTTCGCGGTCAATATCCTGGCCAGCTATCGCTATGTCGCGCTGTCGGCGGCGATGCTCTACGACATTCGTGCGGCGCTGCTGCGCCATCTCCAGACGCTGTCGCCGCGCTTTTATGGCAGCTTCCGGCTGGGTGATCTGGTGTCGCGAATGAACAGCGACGTGAGTGACGTGCAGCGGATCGCGTCCGACACCTTGCTCTCGGTGGTCAGCAATTTGCTGTTCTTTGTCGGTTGCGTCGCGATGATGCTGTGGCTCGACTGGAAACTCTTTCTGGTCAGCGTCGTGCTGGTGCCGGCCAGCCTTGCGACCTTCGCTTATTATCAGCGCCGCCTGACCGCGCTGACCCGCGACATGCGCGAAAAGGGCGCGGACCTTGGTAGCCTGCTGGTCGATACGGTGATGGGGATGCGTGTCGTCGCGTCCCTGCGCGCGGGCGAGCATGAAGTGGACCGGTTCAAGGGACGCAATGATGCCTTCGTCGGTGCTATGCTCAAAATGCAGGTCGCCTCCTTCATGACCGGCGCACTGCCGGGCACGTTGATGACGGCGGCGACATCGGCGGTGATCCTCTATGGCGGCTGGCGCATCATCGAGGATGGGATGAGCATCGGCACGCTGGTCGCCTTCATGACCTATCATATGCGGCTGCTCTCGCCGATCCAGACGCTGATGGGGCTGACGTCGGGCCTCGCATCGGCGCGCGTGTCGCTGGGGCGGATTTTCGAACTGTTCGATACGAAGGCGGAGGTGGTCGAACGAGACGATGCGGTCGCGCTGGACCGGGCGGGCACGATGCGGTTCGAACAGGTGGCGATGCGCTATGATCGCGATGCGGTGTTGCGCGACATCGACCTGACGATCCCCGCTGGCAGCTTGTGCGCCATTCTCGGCCCCAGCGGTGTGGGCAAGTCGACCATGGCGGACCTGATGGTGCGCTATCTCGATCCCGATGCGGGGCACGTGCTGGTCAATGGCCGCGACCTGCGCGCCTATCGGCTCGATGATGTGCGGCGGGAGATCATATTGGTCGATCAGTCGCCCTATTTGTTCAACGATACGATTGCGGCGAATATCGGCTTTGCCCTGCCAGACGTGAGGCGCGAACAGATCGAAGCGGCGGCCCATGCGGCGGGGCTGGATGGCTTCATCGCCAAGCTGCCGCTCGGCTATGCGACGCGCGCCGGGGAACGGGGCATGGCGCTGTCGGCCGGTGAACGGCAGCGGATCGTGCTGGCGCGGGCGTTGTTGCGCTCGCCCAGCATCTTGATATTGGACGAGCCAACCTCGGCGCTGGATGGCGAGACCGAGCAACTGATCGCTGGGCGACTACGCGGCGCGCTGCCCGATGCGACGATCATCATCATCACCCACAAGCCTGCCATGGCGCGGATGGCGGATATGGTCGTCACCCTGGCCGATGGGCATGCGCGGGTCGAGCAGCGCAGCGAAATGGTCGATGCCTGACCCGGTACGCATCGCCGTCATCGACAGCGGCGTCCATCCTGACCATCCGCATATCGACGCGGCGCGGCTGCTGCCCGGCTTCGCCGTGGCGCGCGATGGGGCGGTAACGGAGAACGATACGCTCGACCGGCTGGGGCATGGAACGGCGGTGACGGCCGCGATCATGGAGCAGGCCCCCGCTGCGCTGTGCCTGCCGATCCGGGTGTTTCACGATGGGCTGCGGACTAGCGCGCGGGCGCTGGTGCGCGCTATCGACCTGGCGGTCGAGGTGCCGGTCGATATGATCAACCTCAGCCTTGGCACCGTCAACCCGGCGCACGCCCCGGCCTTTGCGGCGGCGGTGGAACGGGCCGTGGAGGCAGGCGTACTGATCGTGGCCGCGCATGATGTCGATGGGCAGCCCTGCTATCCGGGCAGTCTGGACGGGGTGTTGGGTGTCGCCCTGGACTGGAACTGCTCGCGCGACACCTATGATGTGCGGGACGGGATCGCCCATGCGTCCGGCCATCCCCGTCCGATCCCCGGCGTCGAGCAACGGCGCAACCTCTATGGCGTAAGTTTCGCGGTAGCCAATGTCAGCGGGATCGTCGCGCGGGACCGTCTGGACGATCAGGCGATGCCAAACCCCGCCACCCGCTCCACCATCCAGAAGCAGCCGATCGCGCCGACGGCATAGAGCGCCGCGACCCGCACCGGCGCGGCGAGCGAGATAGCGCGCAGGCCCGCCAGCGTCGCCATGATAGCCCCGACGAACAGCAATTGTCCTGCTTCGACGCCGATGTTGAAGAAGATGAGCGCTGGCAGTTTCTCGCCCGCCTGCACGCCCAGCTCACCCAGCGCGGTGGCAAAGCCCAAGCCGTGGAGCAGGCCGAACAGCGACACCACGGTCAACTGACGGCGGAAGGCGAAGGCCTGTTCGCCTTTCCCGACCAGCAAAGCCTCACGCGCCATGAAGGCGATCGACAGGGCGATGGCGGCTTCGACCGGGGGAACGGGGACATGGACCAATTCGCAAAAGGCGACGGCCAGCGAAATGGAATGGCCAGCGGTAAAGGCGCTGACCAGCCAGAGCAGGTCCCGCCCGCGCGCCAGCAGGGCAAGGCAGAGAACGAACGCCAGATGGTCCCAGCCAAGCCAGATATGCCAGACGCCCTGGGCCAGAAATTCAGGCGCGATCTGGGTCAGGGCGCGTTCGCCTACCGCGGTTTCGCCCACCGGAACGGCAATGCCTTTCGTGCCGCCCGTCAGGCTGCGATCGACCTGGCTGCCCATGACATTCGTGACGAAGCGGCCGCCATCGGCCTTCCACGGCGTCTGGATGACGTCGCCCGCGCTGAAAGGACGCTCGCAGGCGAATTCATAGGCATATTGCGCGCGGCCGCCGCTCGTCTGGCGCGTCATCGCGGTCTGGCGACAGCCCTGCGGCCAGAGGACCGGCGCGGGATGACCCACTGTTTCGGGCACGGCGGCGGTGAATTCATAGCTGTTCGCATCCTCGCCACGCGTCAGCGCGAAATCGGCGGACAGGAAGATGTCGGCCATCGCCGTGCCCGGCAGCAAGGCCGCCAGCGCGAGCAGGAGGGCGGCCAGACTATTCTTCCACATCATATTTCTCCTTGAGGCCCGACAGCGCCTTGTCGATGGCGGCTTCGCTATGGGCAATCATATAATCCTGCCGCACCTGATCCTTGATCGCGGGGAAGGGGATCATGGCGGCGGGGATGCTCTCGCTCTTGCGCACGAAATGCCAGCCGCGTGGCGACTGGACCGGGCCGAACCAGCGTCCGTCCGGGGCGGTCTTGAGCGTGGCGACGAAGGGCTGGCCGAAAATGCCGCGCACCATCGAATCGCCATAGCGGGGGAAGGTGCGACCCAGCCAGAAATCGTCGCTGGGAATCCTCTCCCCAGCATTGAGCTGCGCCAGCAGCAATGCCGCGTCGGCGGGCTTTTGTGCCCGATAGACCTGAGTGAAACTGGTGCGCGGTTCTGCGCGATACTGTGCCAGATTGTCGGCATAATGGTTGACCAATTGTTCGTCGGTCGGTTCGGGCGGAGCGCCCGCGATCAGGTAGCGGACCTTGTCGACAAGCCGCTTGCGGGTTTCCCCGTCGGTCAGATGCATATTGCGGTCGATCGCTTCGCGGAACAGCAGTTCCTCGGCCAGATAGTCGCGCTTGATCCGCGCCTTGTCCGGGGCGGTTGCAGGGCGGCCGACGAGCAATTCATAGTCCTCGACCATCGCTTGTTCGACCTGGGGCGTGAAGACGACCGGCGGTTTTTGCGCGCGTTCAATGATCTGATAGCCGCCGAACAGAGCCACGCCCGCGACCAGAAAGGCAAATAGCGGATCGCCCAGGGCTTTGCCGATCCGGCTGCGCATAGCGCGCAATGCGTGGCCGGGCGTCGCCCCCGCGCCGTTGCTGTCGATCCCCATAATCTCTGCCCTGCCCGCCATGGTCCCAACTCTAGGCGCAAGCGCTTCGCCCTGCCTACGTCAAATGACGCATACGGGGGATAGCCCGCATTCCATAGCCTTGATCCCATCCAGAGTGCCGCAGCGCCACCACCGGCCTGCCAGGGGGAGACCTACACATCATGATCCGTTCCAGGCTGCTTATGCTTGCCACTTCCGCCTGCGCGCTGGCGCTGGCCTCCTGTTCCGGCGGCAGCGAAAATGCGAGCGCGCCTGCGGGCGACAGCGTGTCGGTGGGCGTGCTCCAGTCGCTGACCGGCACGATGGCGATCAGCGAGATCACGGTGAAAAATGCCGAGATGCTGGCGATCGAGGAGATCAACGCGACCGGCGGCGTACTGGGCAAGCAGATCAACGCCCTGGTCGAGGATGGCGCGTCGGACCCGTCCACCTTCGCACAGAAGGCGTCGAAGCTGATCGAAAGCGATGGCGTGTCGACCGTGTTCGGCGGCTGGACCTCGGCCAGCCGTAAGGCGATGCTGCCGGTGTTCGAGCGGACCAAGAACCTGCTCTGGTATCCGGTGCAGTTCGAGGGGAATGAATGTTCGCCCAACATCATGTATTCGGGCGCACAGCCCAATCAGCAGGCGCTGCCCGCGCTCGAATGGGCGGTGGCGCAGGGCTATAAGAGCTTCTTTCTGGTCGGGTCCGACTATGTCTATCCCCGCACCGCCAACCTGATCCTGAAGAAACATATCGAAAAGGGCGGGATGCAGGTGCTGGGTGAAGCCTATGTGCCCTTGGGCGGCACCGATTTTTCAGGCGTGATCGCCAAGATCGCGCAGGCCAAACCGGCGATCATCATCAACACGCTGAATGGCGATAGCAATGTCGCTTTCTTCAAGCAGATGCAGGCCGCCGGGATCAGCCCCAAGACGATGCCGGTCATGTCCTTCTCGATCGGCGAGCAGGAGGCCCAGGCGATGGGCGCGGGCCTGGTCGAGGGCAGCTATGCCGCTTGGAACTACTTCCAGAGCCTGCCCAGCGACGCGAACGCCAAGTTCATCGCTGCCTATAAGGCGAAGTTCGGCAAGGACGCGGCGATCACCGATCCGATGGTCCATGGCTATCTGGACGTCTATGCGTGGAAGGCGGCGGTCGAGAAGGCCAAGAGCTTCGAGCCGGACGCTGTGCGCAAGGCGGCGGCATCGCTGGGCGGCTTTGCGACCCCCATGGGCACGGTCAGCTTCGCAGCGAACCAGAGCCTGGTGCAGAAGGCCTATATTGGCAAGCTGAAGGCCGATGGCCAGTTCGAGATCATCGCCGACAGCGGTAAGGACATCGCGCCGGAACCCTATGATGCGTTCGCCTTCCCCGGCAAGACTTGCAAGCTGTAAAGATGGTCAGGAACACCGTTCGGGCTGAGCTTGTCGAAGCCTTCTATCGAGCGAAACGAGATGCCTTCGCTCCGCTCAGGCAAGTCCTTCGACTTCGCTCAGGACGAACGGATCTATAGACCTATGGACGCCCTCTTCCTCAACCAGTTGTTCAACGGCGCGTCGCTCGCGTCGCTGTATCTGCTCGCGGCGCTTGGCCTGGCCCTCTCCTTCGGGCTGATGCGCGTGATCAACATGGCGCATGGCGAAATGTTGATGCTGGGCGGGTATCTCGCCTGGATGACATTGCTGGTGGTGCCTGGAGCGATTGGGATCATCCTGGCCATTCCGGTCGCCTTCATCGGCGCGGCGGCGATGGGCGGGTTGATCCAGTCGACGCTGATCCGCCGCCTGTCGGCACGGCCGCTCGACACGCTGCTCGCCACCTGGGGGGTCAGCCTGATCCTGCAACAGGGCGCGCGCGACCTGTTCGGCGCAGTCGGCGTCGAAGTGCGCGCGCCCGAATGGCTGACGGGCAGCTTCGTGGCGTTCGGCGTCACCCTGCCATCAGCACGATTGTTCATCATCGCGATCGCCGCGCTGGTGCTGGGTGCGCTGGCGCTCGTGCTGCTCAAGACCCGGATCGGGCTGCTGGTGCGGGCGGTCAATCAGGACCGGATGATGGCGTCGGCGACCGGCATCGATGTGCGGCGGGTGGACCTGACCGTCTTCTGCCTGGGTTCAGGCGTAGCGGGTCTTGCGGGTGTGATGCTCGCGCTGCTTGGCCCGGTGACGCCCAATGTCGGGCAAAGCTATATCATCCCTGCCTTCCTGGTCGTCGTGATGGGCGGGCTGGGCAGCATTGTCGGCACGACCGCGTCGCGATCATCCTGGGGCTGTTCGCCGCGCTGGCGCAGATTTTCGTCGATGTCAGCGTCGCGCAGATGTTGCTGCTCGTCTTCGTCATCCTTTTCATCCAGGTGCGCCCGCAAGGCGTCGTCGCCGTAAAGACCCGCCAACTCGATGCCTGATCTTTCCGCCCTCACCACGCGCTTCGCGCCGATCAAGCCAGTCTTGCCGTGGCTCCTGCTGGCGCTCGCCTTCGTCGCGCCGTTCGCGCTGTCGAGCTATGACCTCAACCTGCTCGCCCGCTTCATGGCGATGGGGATATTGGCGCTGGGCCTGGTCCTCATCTGGGGCCATGGCGGCATATTGAGCCTGGGGCAGGGAGTGTTTTTCGGCCTTGGCGGCTATGCCATCGCCATCCACATGAAACTGGCCGATCTGCCCGACGGCGAGATCCCGGACTTCATGGTGTGGAGCGGACGCGAAAGCCTGCCCCTCTGGTGGGAGCCGTTCACCAGCCCGCTCTTCACGCTGGCCGCGATCGTCATCATCCCGACTTTGGCGGGCGCGCTGTTTTCCTGGGCGGTGTTTCATCGCCGCGTGGGCGGCACTTATTTCGCGCTGATCACGCAAGCGCTGAGCCTCGCCTTCGCAACGCTGATCATCAGTCGGCAGGATGTGACGGGGGGCTTTAATGGCCTCACCGACTTCTATTCGATCTTCGGTGTGGGGTTGGCTAGTCCCGGCACGGGATCGGCGCTCTACTGGGTCACGCTGGCGGTACTGTGCGTCGCGTTCATCGCGCTGCGCTGGCTGCTGGCATCGCGCTTTGGCATATTGTTGCGGGCGTCGCGCGATGGCGAGAACAGGGTGCGGTTCCTGGGCTATAACCCGACGCCCTTCAAGGTGGCGGCCTTCGCCATCGCCGCGATGCTGGCGGGGATCGGCGGCGCGCTGTTCACGCTGCATGCGGGCGTCGTGTCGCCCGCGCTGATCGGCGTCGTCCCCTCGATCGAGATGGTGGTGTGGGTCGCGATCGGCGGGCGCTACAGCCTGGCGGGCGCAATCGTCGGCGCGCTGCTGGTCAACCTGGCGCGCGATGCGGTTTCGAGCGCTTTCCCCGAATTGTGGCTCTATCTGATGGGGGCGCTGTTCATCTTCGTCGTGACCTTGTTGCCGCGCGGGCTGGCGGGCCTGGCGAAGGGGAAGGCGGCATGAGCGGTTCGGCGGTTTCCGAGCTTCTGCTTAGCGTCGATGGCGTCACCATCGACTATAGCGGGTTCAAGGCGCTCGACGGTTTTTCGATGACGCTGAACCGGGGCGAGACGCGGGTCGTGATCGGTCCCAATGGCGCGGGCAAATCGACGCTGTGCGATACGATCATCGGCCGGGTGCGGCCAAGCGAGGGGCGGGTTGTCTTCAAGGGCGAGGAGATCCAGACCCTGCCCGAACAGGCGATCGTCGGGCGGGGGATTTGCCGCAAGTTCCAGGCACCCGGCGTGTTGCCGACCTTGAGCGTGCGCGACAATCTGGCGCTGGCGGCGCGGCGCGACCGGCGCTGGTGGAAAAGCCTGGGCACCGGCATTCCGGTGGAAGAGCGGGCGGCGGTGGAAGAGGCGCTGGAGGCAGTCGCGCTCACGCATCGCGCCGATGTGGAGGCAGGCACGCTGGCCCATGGTGAGAAGCAATGGCTGGAAATCGCGATGGTGATGGCGACGGGCGCGGAACTGCTGCTGCTCGATGAGCCGACGGCGGGCATGGGACCGGCCGAAACGAGCCGCACCGCGCAACTGATCTTGGGGCTGGGGGATAGCCGCACCGTGCTGGTAATCGACCATGATATGAGCTTCGTCGAGCAATTGGCCGCGCCGGTCACGGTGATGCATCAGGGTAAGTTCCTCAAGCAAGGCAGCGTGGCCGAAGTGCGCGCCGACCCGGAAGTGGCGGCCGTCTATCTGGGCCATACGGCATGAGCGCGCTGCTGGAGATTGCGGGCCTATCGAGCGCTTATGGCCAGAGCCGCGTCTTGTGGGACGTCGACCTGGCGTTGGAACGCGGGCAGGTAATGGCGTTGATCGGGCGCAACGGCGTGGGCAAGACCACCTTGCTGCATACGATCATGGGCACCCGGCCGGTGACGGGCGGAACGCTGCATTTCGACGGGCGCGACATGACCGCGATGCCCGCGCATGGCCGCGCGCGGGCGGGGATCGGCTTCGTGCCGCAGGGACGGCATGTGTTTCCGCAACTCACCGTCATGGAAAATCTCGAAACCGGCCTGTCGGCGCTGGCCGGGCGCGGCAAGCGCGGCGCCAAGGTGCCGCAGCATATTTTCGACCTTTTCCCCAAGCTGTGGGATATCCGCGGTCGGGCAGCAGGCTTCCTGTCGGGCGGCGAGCAGCAGCAATTGGCGATCGGCCGGGCGTTGGCGGGGGAGCCGAGCCTGTTGCTGCTCGACGAACCGACCGAGGGTATCCAGCCTAATGTCGTCCAGCAGATCGAAGCCGCGCTGGTCCATGTGCGCGACGAACTGGGCATGACGGTGCTGGTGGTCGAACAATATCTGGATTTCGTGTGGCGCTTTGCCGACCGCTATTGCGCGATGCAGAATGGGCGGATCATCCGGCAGGGCGCGATCGCCGACGAGAGCGCGAAGGACGTCGCGCATTTGGTGCAGATTTAATCCTCCCCGGCACGGGGAGGATAATCAGCCGCCCGGTTCCGCCAACGCGATGTCCATGTCGGCGAGCGCCAGGCGCAGCAGTTCCGCCATGCCCGCCCGGGCGGCTGCCGTGTCGCGCGCAGCGATCGCCTGGTAGACGGCGCGATGGTCGGGCAGGGGGTCGCGGGGCAGCAATTTCTTGCGGTGCTTGAAGGTGGTGGTCCAGCTTACCGCCGCGCCGACCGAACTGGCCAAGGCTTCGAGGGCATCATTATGCGTCGCGGCCAGGATCATATTGTGAAAGCGCTGATCGGCGGCGCGGCCTTCGGGCGTGGAGAGACCATAGCGGCCCATCTCCGCAAGCGCGGCCTCCATCACCGCGAGCTGATCGTCGGTGCGGCGTCGTGCCGCGAACTCCGCTGCCGCCGGTTCTATGACGCCGCGTAGTTCGAACAGGTCACGGATGAAGTTGGCGTCCGGCTCGCCGGCAAACATCCAGGCGAGCATTTCGGGATCGAGCACGTTCCAGCGATTGCGCGGCAGGACGCGGGTGCCTGCCTTGGGCCGGCTTTCCAGCATCCCCTTGGCGATGAGGATGCGGACAGCCTCGCGATAGGCGGTGCGGGAAACACCGAGGCGGTCGGACGCCTCGATCTCACCTTCGAACAATTCACCGGGCTGGTGGCGGCCGGTGAGTATGGCGGTGCCCAGGTCGCGGGCAATTGTTTGGTGGATGCGCAGCCCGCTCTCTTCCGACCCGACCTTGCGCCCACTGTTCACAATTCCCGCTCCCGTTTCTAATCCTCGAATACAGCCGTAGGGCAATGCCGCCCGCAAAGGAAGGCGTCGGCCACAAGACGGAGCGGCGCGGTGTCGGCGTCGATCGCGCGGGATGCGACCAGATCGACGAAACGGCGATACATGGCGGGATATTCTTCGTCGGGAGCTTTCAACTGCACTTCACCGTCCAGCCGCAGCGTGTTGCCGCCTTCGGACAGCAACAGACTACCATTGTCGGTGTCGACGGCGATGTCCCAGGTCTGCGGCCCGGTCTGACGCCAATCAAACACAGTGTCGATCGGTGCGCCCGACGCGGTCGCCATGGCGAGCGTCGCGCCGATCGGGGCGTCCTTGTTCGACGGCACTTCGAGACTGGCGGACAGGACGGTGACGGGTTCGGGGACGATTTCGGTCAGGATCGACAGGGCGTTGATGCCCGGATCGAACACGCCAAAGCCGCCTGCTTCCCAGATCCAGGGCTGGCCAGGGTGCCAGTGGCGAACATCCTCGCGCCATTGGATCGAAATGCGTTCGATCTTGCGCTGCGCGATCCAGGCCTTGGCCTGCGCCACGGCGGCGGCATAGCGGCTATGCCAGCTGGCATAGAGGGTGACATTCTGATGCTGCGCCAGCGCGATCAACGCCTCTACTTCAGAGACGGTCGCGCCGGGCGGCTTTTCGAGGAAAACATGTTTGCCCGCCAGCAACGCCTGCCGCGCCGCATGATAGCGGGCCTGCGGCGGCTGGCACAAGATCACGGCGTCCAGATCAGGTTCGCCCGCCAGCATCGCGCCGAGGTCGGGGTAATTATTCACCCCTTCCCCCTGCGCGTTGCGGCTGGCGACGGCCACTAGATCGATGCCGTCGGTCTTTGCCATCGCGGGCAGGTGCTGGTCGCGCGCGATTTTACCCAGCCCTACCAGACCTGCCCGGATGCTCATGCAGCAGCGACCAGCTTACCATCGACGCGGCGCGTCAGGCTGAGCGGGTTGGCGTCCTGCAAGGCGGCTGGCAACAGCGCGTCGGGCACGTCCTGATAGCAGACAGGGCGCAGGAAGCGCATCATCGCCAGCGTGCCGACCGAGGTCGAGCGACCATCGGCGGTCGACGGGAAGGGACCGCCATGCACCATGGCATGGGTCACCTCGACGCCGGTTGGCCAGCCGTTGGTCAGGATGCGGCCGACCTTGCGCGACAGCACGGGGAGCAGCTTGGCGGCATCCGCATTGTCGGCTTCGGTCAGTTGGAGCGTCGCGGTCAGCTGGCCTTCGAGACCGGCGATGGTCGCGATGACTTCCTCGATGCTGCTGCATTTGATCAAAACGGACGACGAACCGAACACTTCTTCGGCCAGAAGCGGATTGGCCCCGAAGGTCGCCGAATCGGTCGCGAAGAAGGCGGCCTGGCCACGGTTGCAGCCGTCCGCTTCGGTGCCACGAGCAACGGTCGTGACGCCATCTGCGCCGGACAGGGCAGCGACGCCCTTTTCATAGGCTTCGTGGATGCCGGGCGTCAGCATGACCTGCGGCTGGGCGCCGGACATGGCTTGGGCGGCGGCGGCGACGAACTTGTCGAGGTCCGGGCCATCGAGGGCGATGACGAGGCCAGGGTTGGTGCAGAACTGGCCCGACCCCATGGTCAGCGAGCCGACGAACGCCGTGCCCATGGCTTCGGCGCGATCCGCCAGAGCGCCGGGGAGCAGGACGACAGGGTTGATGCTCGACATTTCGGCATAGACCGGGATCGGTTCATTGCGGTCCGCCGCGATCTTCATCAGCGCAACGCCACCGCCACGCGATCCGGTGAAGCCGACCGCCTTGATACGGGGATCAGCAACCAGTGCGCCACCCAAAGCGCGGTTTGCGCCGGGGAGGTAGGAGAAGGTGCCTTCATGCAGGCCGCAGGCCTTGACCGCCGCCTGGATGGCGCGGGCGACCAGTTCGCCGGTGCCGGGATGGGCGCTATGGCCCTTGACGATGACGGGCGAACCGGCAGCGAAGGCCGATGCGGTGTCACCACCGGCAACCGAGAAGGCGAGCGGGAAGTTGGATGCGCCGAACACCGCAACCGGGCCGACCGAATGGTTGACGCGGCGCAGATCTGCACGGGGAAGGGGTGCGCGGTCGGGCATGGCGGGGTCGATCGTGGCGTCAAACCAGTCACCGAGTCGGACATAGCTGGCGAACAAACGCAGCTGGCCGACGGTGCGGCCACGCTCGCCTTCCAGACGGGCGCGCGGCAGGCCGGATTCGGCCATGGCGGTTTCGATCAGCAGGTCGCCGATGGCGACGATATTGTCCGCAACGGTCTCCAGGAAGGTAGCGCGGGCATCGGGTGCCAGGGTCGAGAAGCTGTCGAACGCGGCGTCGGCCAGCTTGCTGGCTTCTTCGACTTCGGCGGGCATGGCGCTGGAGAAGGCGATGTCGCCTTTTTCGCCGGTCGCCGGGTTGATGGCGTAGAAAGTCTCTCCGCCCTGACGCTCGTTTGCGCCGATGAGGATGGCTCCGTTGAACATGGGATTCTCCTGAAATTCAGTCAGATAAGGTCAGCATCGTTCCCCGGCATAAGCCGGGGTCCAATGCTGACCGTGGGGCTGGACACCGACTTGCGCCGGGGGCCAGTTAATGATTGTCGCGCGGCAGGCCCATGGTCTGGGCAATGCGCTGATATTTTTCCGCGCCTTCAAGGATCGCGCCGGTATCCATCTGGCCAACGACCGATCGCTGGATTTCCTGCCAGGGCGTTTGCGAAGCGGGATATTTGAAGCCGCCAGCGGCCTCCAGCTTTGCGCGCCGCTCAGCCAATTCCTCGTCCGAAATCAGCACGTTGACCGTGCCGGTGTTGAGATCCATGCGCACCCGGTCGCCGGTTTCGAGCAGCGCGAGGCCGCCCATGGCCGCCGCTTCGGGCGAGGCGTTGAGGATCGACGGGCTGCCCGACGTGCCTGATTGGCGACCATCGCCGATGCAGGGCAGGGCAGAAACGCCTTCGGTGATAAGATAGGCAGGGGGGCGCATGTTTACAACTTCGGCCGCGCCCGGATAACCGATCGGCCCCGCGCCACGCATGAAGAGCAAGGTCTGGTCAGTGATGCCGACCGAGGGATCATCGATGCGGTGATGATAATCCTCTGGCCCGTCGAACACGACCGCCGGGCCTTCAAAGGCATTGGGATCTTCGGGGTTGGACAGGTAGCGATCGCGGAATTCCGGGCTGATGACGCTGGTCTTCATGACGGCGGCGTCGAACAAATTGCCCGACAGGACCAAGAAGCCGGCATCTTCAACTAATGGCTGATCGAAGGGGCGGATGACCCTTTCGTCTTCAATCTCCACGCCGCGGCAATTGTCGCCCATGGTCTTGCCATTGACGGTCATGACGCCCTCGTGGATCAGCCCTTGCGCGATCAGCTGTGCGACCACGGCGGGGACGCCACCGGCACGATAATAATCCTCGCCCAGATATTCGCCCGCAGGCTGGAGGTTGACCAGCAACGGGATTTTGTGACCAACCGTTTCCCAATCCTTGAGCGGCAGGTCGACGCCGACATGGCGGGCGATCGCGGCGAGATGGATCGGCGCGTTGGTCGACCCGCCGATGGCGCTGTTGACCATGATCGCATTATGGAAGGCGTCGCGGGTCAAGATGTCGGAGGGCTTCAGATCCTCGGCGACCATTTCGACGATGCGCTTGCCGGTCAGGTAAGCGACTTCCTGGCGATCGCGATAGGGGGCCGGGATCGCGGCCGAACCCGGCAGCATCATGCCCAGCGCTTCGGCGAGCGAGTTCATGGTCGATGCCGTGCCCATGGTATTGCAATAGCCGGTGGACGGGGCGGACGAGGCGACCAGCTTGATGAAGCCCTCATCGTCGATCTTGCCCGCCGCGAGCAGTTGGCGCGCCTTCCAGACGATCGTGCCCGAACCGGTGCGCTCGCCCTTGAACCAGCCATTGAGCATCGGGCCGACCGACAGCGCGATGGCGGGGATGTTGACGGTTGCAGCCGCCATCAGCAGCGCCGGCGTGGTCTTGTCGCAGCCGGTGGTCAGGATCACGCCGTCGAGCGGATAGCCGTAGATTGCTTCGACAAGGCCGAGATAGGCGAGGTTGCGGTCAAGGCCGGCGGTCGGGCGCTTGCCCGTTTCCTGGATGGGATGGACCGGAAATTCGAGCGCGATGCCGCCCATTTCGCGGATGCCATCGCGCATGCGCTCGGCCAGGACCATATGATGGCGGTTGCAGGGCGACAGATCGCTGCCGGTCTGGGCGATGCCGATGATCGGCTTGCCGCTGCGCAGTTCGTCCAGGCTGAGGCCGAAGTTCAGATAACGCTCCAGATAGAGCGCGGTCATGTCGATATTGTCGGGGTTGTCGAACCATGCGCGGCTGCGCAATTTGGGGGCGGGCTTGGACGAATCGCTCATTGGGGCATCCTGACGAGAAAAGGCATGGCGCTTTTTGCGCGCTCATCATGTCGATATACTCATACAAATACAGTTTCAAGCGTACATGCGATCGGCAGCGCAAATTTGGCGGTGGTTTGGGGGAAAGATGTCATCTGGCGGATCATCGGCGGGCCTGCCCATTTGTCCACTCGATGCGCTCTTGAAACGCGCCAGGCATCGGCGCATGGACCGGCCATGACCGCGACCTTTCCCCGATCGTCCGCCGCGCCCGCGCCGCGCGCCATCGCCCGCTGGCTGCTATCGGTAGCGACGCTCGTTTTCATCATGGTCGTGGTCGGCGGCATCACCCGCCTGACCGAATCCGGCCTGTCGATTACGCAGTGGAAGCCGATTACCGGGGCCATCCCGCCGCTGACCCAGGAACAATGGAATGAGGCGTTTCGCCTCTATCAGCAGATCCCCGAATATCAGCAGATCAACCGGGGCATGAGCCTCAATGATTTCCAGTTCATCTTCTTCTGGGAATGGGCGCACCGATTGTTGGGGCGGCTGATCGGCGTTGCCTTCGCGCTGCCTCTGCTGTGGTTCGCGTGGAAGCGCGCCATTCCGCAGGGCTATGGCTGGCGGCTGGTGGCGCTGCTGGCGCTGGGCGGGTTGCAAGGAGCGATTGGCTGGTGGATGGTGCAATCGGGCCTGTCGGAACGCACCGACGTCAGCCATTATCGGCTGGCCGTGCATTTGTTGACGGCGTTGTTCATCATCGGCGGGCTGGTGTGGACGGCGCTTGACCTGTTGATGCTCGCGCGGGACCGCAATGCGCGCCCGGCAACGTTGCGGCCCTTTGCGCTGGTCGTACTGATCGCGCTGTTCGTGCAATTGCTGTTCGGCGCATTCACTGCCGGGCTGGATGCGGGCTATGTCGCCAACACATGGCCGCTGATGAACGATCGCTTCGTGCCCGTCGGCATTGCCTGGATGGGTTCGCTATGGGCGACAGTGTCGAGCGACCCCTATCTGGTCCATTTCATCCATCGCTGGTGGGCGTGGGGTGTCGCGGCATTGGCGATCCTGCTGGCGCGGCGGGCGAAGCGGGCGGGCCAGCGCGGAGCGTCGATCGCGATCAACGCGAGCGTCGGCACGCAAGTCCTGCTGGGCATAGCCACGGTGATGAGCAGCATCGCGCTGCCGCTTGCGGTTCTGCACCAGGCGGTCGGCGCGATCGTCGTCGCCGCCATGGCCTGGGGCGCGCATAGCATTGGGCGGCGCAGGGGGTAAGGCGAGAGGCTTTAGGGCTGTTCCGCCGTCGCTGCATTGGCGGCGGCTGCTGGGGCGGCGTCCGGAGTTGCAGCGCCCGCAGTCGGCAATAAGCGCAGGCTGCGCAACAGCGCGTCCGATATGCTCTGATATTGTTCGCTCAGCATTTCGGGATAGACGAAGGTGGCGGTTACGATCGATCCGTCGGGCTGGCGCAGCAGGCGGACGGCGACATTATTGCCTTCGCCATCATTGGCGGTGCCGCGATATTCATTGTCGCCGATGAAATCGCCATCGACCCCTTCGGCGCCATCGCTGACGGTCTCGACAATCTGTTGCAGCGTCTGGTCGCCGTCATTCTTCTGCCAGAAGACGCGCACATCCGCGCCTGCACCCGGATCTTCATAGACGATGCCATCGGCGTTGCTGGCACCTTCATCCTTCACCCAGCCTTCGGGCAGCGTAACGGCAAAGCCGCGCGCCGCATTCACATAATTGAGCGAGTCCAGACCTTCGTCGCTCTGCTGCGCGGCAAGCGCTTCGGCAGCGGCGGCATTGGCGGCGGCCGCCAACTCCTCCTGGCTCGGCATATCAGCGACCGGCTCAGTGCGCCCGCAGGCGGCGAGCAAGAGGAAGGGCAGGCAAGCGGCGATGGGAAAACGGTTCATACCCGTTCCAAAGCATAGGCGCGGCGATAATTCAACGACATTGCCCAAAAGGAGGCGACAGGACGCCATGTTCGCCGGTCAGGCGGCGCTGTCGATGCCCAGTTCGGCCAGTTTACGATAGAGAGTCGATCGACCGATCCCCAGGCGTCGAGCGACCTCCGTCATGCGGCCGCGATAATGGCCGATGGCGAGGCGGATGACATCGGCTTCGATGTCGGCGAGCTGGCGGACATGACCGTCGCCTTCGAACAGGGTGATGCCTGCGCCATCGCGATGCGGTTGATTGGCGGCCCGCGAGCGGACGGACAAGCGATCGAGCGGATCGCCGGCCTTGATCTGGGCTGCTATCTGCGGAAAATCCTGCGGCGTCAGGGCGTCGCCGTCGCACAGCACAGCGGCGCGGAAGAGCGCATTCTGCAGCTGGCGGACATTGCCGGGCCAGCCATGCTGCATCAGCAGCGCGAGCGCATCGTCGGTGAGGCCGAGGCCACGCAAGCCCGGCTGGGTAGCGATCCGCGTCAACAGGTGACGGCACAGTGCCGGAATGTCGCCCATCCGTTCGCGTAACGGCGGGATGGTGAGCTGCACGACGTTGAGGCGATAATAAAGATCTTCCCGGAAGCGTCCGGCCTCGATCTCTTCGACCAGTCTTTTGTTGGTGGCCGCGATGACGCGCACATCGACATGGATCGGGCGGCGAGCGCCGATCGGCTGGACTTCGCCATCCTGCAGCACGCGCAGTAGCTTGACCTGCGCATCGAGCGGCATCTCGCTCACTTCGTCGAGGAAGATGGTGCCCATGTCGGCGCTGGCGAACTTGCCGACATGCCGGTCGAACGCACCGGTGAAGGCGCCGCGCTCATGACCGAACAGTTCTGATTCGACAAGGTTGGCGGGTATGGCACCGCAGTTGACGGTGACCATCGCCTGTTTGTGGCGGGGCGAAGCGGCGTGGATCGCGCGCGCGATCACATCCTTGCCGACGCCGCTTTCCCCCTCGATCAAGACGGGCACGCGGGCGCGCGCTGCCTTGGCCGCGATGGCGAGCGCGGCGCGGAATTGCGGCGCGGAGCCGACGACATCCTCGAAGGAGAGGGGGGCGGTGATTTTTTCGGTGAGCGGGCGCAGTTCGCCGTCGCTGCCATCGGTCAGCGTGGCATTAAGCGCGGCGAGCAGGCGTTCGGGTGCGATCGGCTTGGAGAGATAATCGGTGGCCCCGGCCCGCATGGCATCGACCGCGACCGCGACATTATTATGAGCGGTCAGGATCAGGATCGGTAAAGCCGGTCGCCGCGCACGAATTTCGCCCACGAGACCGGCGGGCTCATAGTCCGGGCTCCATTGGTCGAGGATGATCGCGTCGAGTTGCATGCCGTCCTGCGTGCCAAGCATCGCGATGGCGGTTTCGCCGTCTCCAGCGAAGATGGTGCGCCAGCCCGCACGCGCCGCCAGCGCCGATACCAGCCGCCTTTGCGCCGGTTCGTCGTCGATCAGCATCAGCATAGGTATGCCGTCGCGCGCCATTAACACCCCTCAATTGCAACAGGAGACCGATGGTAAAGGCACAGAGTAAAGACGCGCTTAACCGCGAAAGATTTTCTTACAGCCCGGCGGGTTGAGAGGGGGGCAGGTTAGGGATAAGAGGTTGGCCTGATTTTACCGCAAGAAGGGGACCAGTCATGACCAAAGACGGCAATATTAAGGACGCGACGCAAACATATTCGGGATTTGTCGGCCTGATGAAGTGGGGCACGATCGCATCGGTCGCCGTTGCCGCGATCGTGGTGCTGCTGATCTCCAGCTAGGTCGCAGCGACGAACAGGAGGGGATGCCATAATAATGAAAATAGCAGTGGTGAAAGAACAGGCAGCGGGTGAAGCCCGTGTTGCCGCGACGCCGGAGACGGTGAAGAAGTTTATCGGCCTTGGCGCGCAGGTTGCGGTCGAGGCGGGGGCCGGGCTGACGGCGTCGATCGCCGACGCAGACTATGCAGCGGCGGGCGCGAACGTGGCCGATCGGGCCGCGACGGTCGCAGGCGCGGATATCGTGCTGGGCGTGCAGGGACCGGACGTCGCCAGCCTGTCCGGCGCGAATCCAGGTGCCTGGATCGTGGCCGGGCTCAATCCGTTCGGTGAGCGGGCGCGGGTCGATGCCTATGCGGCTGCCGGCTATGAGGCGCTGGCCATGGAGTTCATGCCGCGCATCACCCGCGCGCAATCGATGGATATCCTATCGTCCCAGTCCAACCTGTCAGGCTATAAGGCGGTGCTGGATGCCGCCGCCGAATATGGCCGAGCCTTTCCGATGATGATGACGGCGGCGGGCACGGTGTCGGCCGCGCGTGTCTTCATCATGGGCGTCGGCGTGGCAGGCTTGCAGGCGATCGCCACCGCGCGGCGGCTGGGGGCGCAGGTCAGCGCGACCGATGTGCGCGCCGCGACCAAGGAGCAGATCGAATCGCTGGGGGCCAAGGCAATCTTCGTCGAGAAGGTCGCGGGGATCGAGGGCGAAGGCTCTGGCGGCTATGCCACCGAAATGTCCGACGAATATAAGGCTGCGCAGGCCGAACTCGTGTCGGCGCATATCGCCAAGCAGGACATCGTCATCACGACCGCGCTCATTCCCGGGCGGCCCGCGCCGCGCCTGATCAGCGACGCGCAGATCGCGACGATGAAGCCGGGCAGCGTGATCGTCGACCTCGCGGTCGAGCAGGGTGGCAATGTCGAGGGCGCTATGCCGGGCGAGGTGGTCGTGCGTCATGGCGTCAAGATCGTGGGGCATCGCAACGTGCCATCGCGACTGGCGGCGGACACGTCGGCTTTGTTCTCGCGCAACCTGTTCAACTTCCTGTCCGCCTTCTGGGACAAGGACAAGAACGCGCCGGTGCTGGACGAGGAAATCGGCAACGCCATCCGCCTGACGCAGGGCGGCAAGGTCGTGAACGAGCGGCTGCTCGGCTAGGGGAATCGCTTTTTCGCGCCCTGCGCGTTTAGGCCAAACGTCCCGCAGCCAAATCGGGACGAACGGGGAGTAGGATGATGGACTTTATTTCCATCCTGTCGGTTTTCGTGCTGGCGTGTTTCGTCGGCTATTATGTGGTGTGGTCGGTGACGCCTGCGCTGCATACGCCCTTGATGGCGGTCACCAACGCCATTTCGTCCGTCATCATCGTCGGCGCGCTGGTCGCGTCGGCGGAGGCGGGGAGTGCGGCGGCCAAATATCTGGGGCTGCTCGCGGTCGTCTTTGCATCGGTCAACATCTTCGGTGGCTTTGCGGTCACCGAGCGGATGCTGGCGATGTACAAGAAGAAGGAGCGCAAGTGATGCATGAGATCGCACAGATCCCATGGGGCGTGAGCCTGGCCTATCTGGTCGCGGGCGTCCTGTTCATCCTGGCGCTGCGTGGGCTGTCCAGCCCGGCCACCAGCCGTCGCGGCAACCGCATGGGTATGATCGGCATGGCGATCGCCGTCGCCACCACGCTCTACACCCATGATGTGGTGAGCCTGCCCGAAATCATCGCAGCCATCGCCATCGGTGGCGGCATCGGCTTCATCATCGCGCGGCGGATCGCAATGACGGACATGCCGCAGCTTGTCGCGGCCTTTCATAGCCTCGTTGGCATGGCCGCCGTGCTGGTGGGAGCTGCCGCCTATCTCAATCCGGGCGCGTTCGGGATTGTGGATGCCGTAACCGGCGAAATCCACGGCGCGAGCCGCATCGAAATGGGGCTGGGCGTCGCGATCGGCGCGATCACCTTCTCCGGCTCGGTCATCGCTTTCCTGAAACTCAACGGCACTATGTCTGGCAAGCCGATCATGCTGCCGGGGCGCCATGTCATCAACCTGGGCACGCTGGCAGCGATCCTGGGGCTGATCGGCTATTTCGTGACCGACCAGAGCCCATGGGTCTTCTGGACGGTAACCATCTTGAGCTTCATCATCGGCTTCCTGCTGATCATCCCGATCGGCGGGGCGGACATGCCGGTCGTGGTGTCGATGCTCAACAGCTATTCAGGCTGGGCCGCAGCTGCGATGGGCTTTACGCTGGGCAACAGCGCGATGATCATCACCGGCGCGCTGGTCGGGTCGTCGGGCGCGATCCTGTCCTACATCATGTGCAAGGCGATGAACCGCAGCTTCATCAGCGTGATCGCCGGTGGTTTTGGTGCCGATGCCGGGCCGTCGGGCGCGGGTGGGGCAGTGATCGACCGTCCCTACAAGCGCGGGTCGGCCGAAGACGCCGCCTTCCTGCTCAAGCAAGCGGAAAGCGTGATCATCGTGCCGGGTTATGGCATGGCGGTGAGCCAGGCGCAGCATGCGCTGCGTGAAATGGGTGACCTGCTCAAGAAGGAAGGCATCAGCGTCAAATATGCGATCCATCCGGTCGCGGGACGCATGCCGGGGCATATGAACGTGCTGCTGGCCGAAGCCAATGTCGGCTATGATGACGTGTTCGAGTTGGAGGACATCAACAGCGAGTTCGGCCAGTGCGACGTCGCCTTCGTCATCGGCGCGAACGACGTCACCAACCCGGCGGCCAAGACCGATAAGACGTCGCCCATTTACGGCATGCCGATTTTGGACGTCGCCAACGCCAAGTCGGTGCTGTTCATCAAACGCTCCATGGGTGGGGCCGGTTATGCCGGTGTCGACAATGAAGTCTTCTACATGGACAATACCATGATGTTGCTGGCCGATGCCAAGAAGATGGTGGAGGATATCGTCAAGGGGCTTGCCGATTAAGCCAGGCTTCCCCTAACCAGTGTGAGGACGGCTGGGCGACCGCTCGGCCGTCCCTTTTTTATTGCGGGGCAAGGATATCAGATGCGCAAGATCGGCCTGATCGGGGGAATGAGCTGGGCATCGACGGCCCGCTATTATCAGATCATCAACGAAGCGGTGCAACGGTCCCAAGGTGGGCTGCACAGCGCACCACTCGCCATCGAGAGCCTGGACTTTGCAGGGGTGGCGCAATGCGTGTCGGACGACGACTGGGATTGCGCGTCCGTACCCCTGGTGTCGGCGGCGCGGCGGCTGGAGGCGGCCGATGCCCAGGCGTTGCTGATCTGCGCCAATTCCATGCATCGCGTTTATGACCGGGTGCAGGCGGCGGTATCTATTCCCGTCATCCACATCGCCGATGTCGTGGGGCAGGCGATGCAGCGCGACGGCATTACCGCCGCGGCGCTACTGGGCACGCGTAATGTGATGATGGAGAAATTCTACCGCCAGCGGCTGGTGGGCTATGGCATGTCATTGTTGCCGCCTGATCCTGCGCTCGCCGACCGGATCAATCACATCATGTATGAGGAATTGTCGGCGGGACGGATCAACAAGGAGTCGCAGCGCTTCATGAAGAGCGCGCTGACCGACATCGCCAAGCAGGATGTACAGGCGGTGGCGCTGGCCTGTACCGAGCTGGAAATGATCGTCGACGTGAAGGCCAATGTGCTGCCGATCTACGACTGCACCAGCATTCATGCGATGGCGGGGGTGGATTTCATCCTGGGGTGACATAGGAAACGGAGCGCACGGCAGACGATAGGCTGCATCTATATCAGTCTTCCAATGTCGGGTCGGCTGATCCATCATCCTGGTCAATCGAAAATCGGATCATATCGACGCACCCTGTCGTGCCATTTTGCGATGGCGATTTGCGCGCGGACCGGACGATCTGGACGGCCTGTTGCCCGAACGCGGCGGCTGGTTCGCTAAGCAGGACGCGCACATTGCCCGGCTCTCCCCATGGTGCGACATCATAGGCGATCGCCGCCCATCCCTCGATCGCGCGCCGCCGATAGGCTGACGGATAGACGAGTCTGGGCTTGGTTGCCCAGGCCAGGTCCGCAGGACAATTGCTTCCGATGGGCTTGAGGCTGGCCGGGTCGGGACGCGCCGGTGCCGCTATCGTCCCGGGCGTGCGCCAATAGGGATAAAGGCAGCTTTTGCGCTCTCCCGGGGTAAAGCGCGAAGCCTTTATGGCTTTCATCGAAGCGGCATCCAGCGCATTATTCCCCGTGCTTTCGGCCACGCGCAGGTTCACGGGTTGCCCCTTGGCATTGAGGTCATAGCCAATCATCGACCAGTCCCGTACGCCAGGCGTTGCGGGCAGCGCATTGAAATCGGGGAAAGCCCGGTTGCGTACAGCCGGACGCGGCCTGTCGAAACAGGTCGACGGGGCGGGAGCCATCTGCTTCCAAGCCTCGGGCGGCAGGCGACCCGACAAAGGCGAGATGCTGTAGGCCATCAGGTCGGCCGCGGCCGCTTCATCGATCGGCGTGGCCTGCGCGGTGAATGCGATGGCGCAATCGGATCGCGACGATTGAGGGGGGAAGCGTGACGCGGCAAGTGACGCGGCGACATCGTCATAAGCGGCCTGGCCCAAGGCGGCCGCACCATCCTGAACGATCGACAAGGGGCGTCCCTCCGCGTCGATCCGAAAACGATAGCGGCGCGCTGGCGCCTCGTGCCGGGACGAAAACGCCAGTGTGGACAATGGCTGACGTATGACGAGGGCGGTAACGGCCTGTCCGCCACACCGGACGTCCCCCGCCGTCCACGTCACTAAATGCCGTTGCGCATTCGCCCGATGATCCGTGACGACGGGTGGGGGCGGTGGTGGTGGCGAAGATGCCAGGGCTTGCCCCCGGCCCGAGACGAGAAGCGCGGCGGTGCCGAGGCAGATAAGCAGGGTTCTCATGTGCAAAGCCTATCCCGCAGGCATGACGCTTACAAGACAGGCTATCCTCGACCTCGCCGCCATGTCGCTAGCGCGTCGGTGTCCAGGTCTGCGTCTTGCACAGGAACGCGATACAGCCTTGCACCTTCAAGGTGCCATTGGGGTTGCGATTGATCTTGGACTTGTAGCTTTTGCCGCTTTCGGGATCGTAGATCGTCCCTTTCCAAATGTCGCCCGCATCGGAAAAGCCGGTCAGCAGGGGCAGGCCCACCAACGAGCGCGAGCGTAGCGCAGGATCGCTATTTTCCACGTCGGTAAGTGGGCGGCCAGGCGTGGGCTTGAGGATTTTCTCGATCTTGCCGCACAGGCTTTTGCCGCAAGGGGCGATGTGGACGATGGCCTTGCCATCGACGGTGGTCCAGCGGCCGGTCACCGGCTGGGCGGCCTGGGCGGGCAGGGTCGTGACGGCGGCCAACGTAGCGATGGCGAATGCGATGCTCTTCATGCGATCCTCTCTCTTGTCTTGAAACGAGAGATAAGCGGGATGCACGGCACCCGCCACCGCCTTTTACGGCGGAAGCGGGCGCATTGGCAGGAAACGCTACGGCATCGGGCCGCACGCTATCGCGATTTTTTTAGAAGGCCTCGCTGATCGAGCAGGCCGCCGGGCCGAGGATGACGACGAACAGGGTCGGCAGGATGAAGAGGATGAGCGGCACCGTCATGATCGCGGGCAGACGCGCGGCCTTTTCCTCCGCGCGCATCATGCGTTCGTGCCGGAATTCGGCCGACAGGACGCGCAACGCCGACGCAAGCGGGGTGCCATATTTTTCGGTCTGGACCATGGTGGTGACCACGCCCTTGACGGCGTCCAGCTTGACCCGGTTGGCAAGATTTTCAAACGCCATGCGCCGTTCGGTGAGGAAGGACAGTTCGATGGCGGTGAGCTGAAATTCGTCGCCCAGTTCGGGATAGGCCTTGCCCAGTTCGCGCGCCACCCGGTTGAAGGCGGCGTCGACGGTCAACCCGGCCTCGGCGCAGATCACCAGCAGATCGAGCGCATCGGGCAGTCCTTTGCGGATCGCGGCGGAGCGCTTGGTAACCTTGTTGTCGATGTAGAGGTCAGGCGCCTTATAAGCGAGGATAAGGGTGATGGCGAAGGCGAAGAAGCGCTTCATCGGCCCCCATTCGGGCTGAATACCCACGACATAGAGCAGGACCACGGCCAGCCCGCCGATGATGATCGGCATGAACATCCGGCCGAAAATCACCGCGACGGCCAGATCCTTGGACCGGATGCCTGCCTGGGCCAGACGGATCTGCGCATCCTTGAGCTGATCATCCTGCAAGACCTTCAGGCTCGACAGGAAGGATCGCATATTGTCGGTCGTCTGGTTCTTCTTGACCAGGCTGGCGCGGCGTTTGCCGGTCGAGGCCGTGATGCCGGCTTTCAACTGTTCGCGCCGTTCATTAAGCGCCTTGACCCGCTTGGCCATCGGGTCGCGCACCGTCATCACGGCATATAAGGCAAAGAGCATGGCGAGCGTCGCCAGCGCGGCGAGCAACGTGCCGACGTCGGTGGCGGTCAGGCCAAACAAAGTGCCGGCGGGGGCAGGGGCATCCATATCTTTTCTCCCTTCCCTATCAGATTTCGAAACTGACCATCTGGGCCATGATGAACGCGCCGATGCCCATCCAGCAAAAGCCCCCGATACCCACGACCTGCATCAGCGACAGTCCGAAGAGGCCGGCAGGGTCCGGCGTGAAAAAGGGGCTCATATAGTCGAAGTTGATGTAGCAGATCATCGCGAACACCAGGAACGGCAGCGACCCGATGATATAAGCCGACGCCTTCGATTCAGACGACATGGCGCGGATCTTGAGCTTCATCTGCGCGCGTTGCCGCAGGACCGTCGCCAGGTTCGAAAGAGTCTCGGCAAGATTGCCGCCGGTTTCCCGCTGGATCGACAGCGTGATGACGAAGAATTGAAACTCGGGCGTGCCCAGGCGATCGGCCGTTTCCTGCAACGCCTGTTCCATCGACCGGCCAATCTTGATCCGTTCGGTGATGAGCTTGAACTCTTCGCCTACCGGGCCGGGCACTTCGCTCGACACGATGCCCAGCGTCTCGGCGATCGGCAGGCCCGAACGCAGGCCGCGTGTCAGCAATTCCAGCGCGTCGGGGAATTTGGCGTTGAACTGAGCGATCCGTTTGTTGATCAGGCGACCGATCCACCAATGGGGTAGGAAAAGCCCGGCGGCAAGACCGACCATCAGCGCCATCAGCGGCGGAAAGCCGCGCAGCATCAGCAAGGCGGTGATGCCCAGGAACAGGAAGGCGCTGGCCGTCATATATTGGCTGAGCGTCCATTTCTTGCCAGTCATCTTGATCCGTTTGGTCAAGTTTTCCGGGTTGGGAATGAGCGACACCAGCATCTTGGCTTCGACCGTGGTGGAGCGATTGGAGATCGCCTTGCGCATGCGCGCTTCCAGCAGGGCTTCGGCCGAATCGCTGTGACGGCCGCGGATCATCGCGACGCGGCGCTTGCGTGCCTTTTCCGGTGAAGGACCGGCAAAGGCGACGACGGCTAGGCCCATGAGGGTCGCCATCAGCACCATGATCAGGATGAAATTGCCGTCCATTACCTACCTGTCCTTCGTGGGCCGACGCCGCCACCGGGCGGCGTGCGTCGTCAATCTTCCAGCGCGCTCGCCTTGTCCTTGCGTCGTGACATCAGGGCTCTGAAGTCGATCTTGCCGAGCAGGGAGTCGCTCTTTTTCGCGGCCGCTTTGCCACCGGATGGGGCATAGTCTGCCTGCGCTGCGCCCACTATCTCTTCGAGCAGGCTGTTGCAGGCCGCACCCACCTTGCTGCCCTTGGCGGTTTCGGCCAGCGTCTTGCCGAGCTTTGCCGCCTGGGACGCGACCCGCAGGTCAAAGGGAATGAGGACATCGACCTTGCGTTCGATCGACTGTTCGAAATCCTTGCGGCTGATTTCCGGGGAGCCGGGATGGACGCGGTTGGCGACGACGACGACGCGGCTGTTGGGTGCATTGGTCTTGAGCCAGGAGAGAATGCGGATCGTGTCGCGTGCCGATGCCAACGTCAGCTCCGTGACGAGCATCGTGACCTGCACGTCGCTGATCAGATGCGGATGCTGGATCAACATGGCGCGCGGCAGATCGACCACGCTGCATTCGAAGACCGATCGGAACTCCTCCAGCAACTGGTAGAAAGCGCCGCCGTCTGTCAGCATCGGCTGGCTGATCGGCGCTTCGGCCGACAGGATCGCCAGCGTGTCGCTCGCACGGACCATGGCACGTTCGATGAACAGCCCGTCGATACGGCTGGGATTTTCGATCGCGTCGGTCAGGCCGCGGCCTGGTTCCAGATCCAGCGCCAGCGCATCGGTGCCGAAATGCACGTCCAGGTCGAGCAGCGCGGTCGTGTGCTTCTTCTTGTCCGACAGCAGCCAGGCCAGCGAGGTGGCGAGGCTGGATGCGCCGACGCCGCCGCGCGTGCCGATGACGGCAACCGCCATATGCGGCCGTTCAGGCGCAGCGTCGCGCGGGGCCATGAAGACCGCCTGCGCATTGGCCAGCGCATCGCGTAACTGATCCGCGCCAAAGGGCTTCAAGAGATAATCCTGAATGCCGCTGGCGACGAGATCCCGATACAAGCGTACATCGTTGACCTGGCCCGACGCGATCACGACGGTGCCGGGTTCGCATACTTCGGCAAGGCTGTTGATGTCGTTGAGCGGATCGCCGCTTTCGGACATATCGACGAACAGGATTTGCGGCGAGGCGGTGATCGACAGGCTTTGGACCGCATTGCGCATCCCGCCCTTGCTGACCTTTTCAGGCGCCCAGCCCATTTCATTGGCGACCGCGCGGATCATGTCGAAACTGTGATCGTCGCAGACGAAAGCGTGAAACGGATCACGCGGACCGGCCGCGCCGGGTTTCCAGGGTGCGTTCATCTTATTCGCCTCCCGGCGTCATTTGCTTGAGTTCACCCGCGCCGGTTGGCGGCTTTTCGCGGTAGGTCGTGATGGCCCGGTTGGACGTCGCGGTGCGCAAATTGCTGTCGGTGCCCTGGCCCCGGACCAGATCTTCGGGATTGGCGACCATCGCGGCGAGATTGCTGTTCACGCCGCAGCCGTAATTGCTGGACGCGCCCAGGTTCATTTCGCTTTCCTGCTTGGCCGACCAGTCGGGACAGCCCGGTACGCTGGCCGTCGCGCGACGCACGACGAGGCGGATCATGCCCTGCGGCGCGACGCCTGCGGCGGCCGAACTGTCGCTACCGACCAGCAGTCCACGGCGCGCGGCGATATCGGCGATGCCGTCGTGCAGTGCGGGGCCATAATAGCCGTCCGACACGATTGCGACCTGGTCGCCATAGCTGAGGGCGATGGAGGTGAACCAGTCGTCCAGACGCCGCGATTCGGCTGGCGTCAGCGTGTCGCCCACGCCAGCCTGCACGTCATAGGTATAGGCCGCATAGCTGACGACCGGCTGATGCACCGAATCCACGCTGCGGTTCTGGCTGTCGGTCACACAGGCGGTGAGCGGGAGCGCAAGCAGAGCCAGCGCGCCAAGGGTCTTGAGCGACAGACGGGGCGGGAGAGGGGAAGTCATGTCTTTGGTCCTTCCGTCAGAAGCTGAAACCGGGAGCGGCTACGCCGGATTTCCCGGCCTTGCGGCTATCGGCATTGGCCACGACCGGGGCCGGCGTTGCCATGGCCTGCGGGCCGGGGGTCGGAATGTTGCCACCGGGTGCGCGGGTCGGCATGGGCGCGCGGGCGCCGCTGATGCTGTCATGGCTCTGTTGCAGCAGCAGACCCTGGCCGACATCGGCGTTGCGGAAGCCATCGGTCGGCAGGCGCACGTCCGATGCGTTCATCGGCTTCACCAGATAGGGGGTGACGACGATGACCAGTTCGGTCTCGCTCCGCTGGAACTGGCGCGACTTGAACAGGCTGCCCAGGATCGGGATGTTGCCGATGCCGGGCACCTTGTTGATGCCGTTGCTGGTTTCATTGTTGAGCAGGCCAGCGATCATGAAAGCCTGGCCCGACCCGAGTTCCACCGTTGTCTCCGCAGTGCGGCTCTTGAGCGCGGGGACATCGGCGTTCAGCGTGAAGTCGAGCGTCGATACGGTCGGGCGAACCCGCAACGAAATACGGCCGTCGGCCAGCACGGTCGGAGTGAACGCCAGTTGCACCCCATATTGTTTGAATTCGATGCTGTTGCCCTGCTGGCCATTATTGATCGTATAGGGATATTCGCCGCCGGCCAGGAAACTGGCGGTTTCACCCGACAGCGCGGTCAGGTTGGGCTGCGCCAGCGTGCTGGCGAGGCCGCTCGATTCAGCAAGGTCCAGCGCACCGGCAATATCCATACCCAGGATGCGAGCGACGCCGCCGAGGCTGTATCCACCGTCCGTTGGGTAATTGAAGTTCCAGAAACCTTCATCGCGGTTATATTCAGCAAAAGCGCGGGTGCCCCCACCACTCATGCCGCTGACGCTGTTGCCTGGCCCTACACTGCTATCGACGGTGGCAAAGTTTGTCCCGATCTTGTGGCCGACATCCTTGGAAACTTCGGAAATCCTGACCTGAAGCATGACCTGCAACGGCGTCGCCATGCGCAGGCGGCTGACCACGGTCACATCCTTGCCGACGAAGGCCTGCGTCAGCCGTTCGGCTTCGGCGGCATCCTCGGGTGCCTGGATCGTGCCGGTCAAAAGGACCATGCCGTTCATCTTGTTGACCGCGATGATCGCGCCCGGCATCGCGAGGCGAAGCATGTCGTCGATACTGGTGAGGTTGTTGCCGACGCGCACCGTGCCGGAAAACAGCACCTTGCCGTTGGTCGCGGTTGCAAAAACTGTGGTTTCGCCCGGCTTCTTGGCGATCAGATAAAGCTGGTTCTGCGAGCGGATATGGACATCGACCACGCCGGGGTCGCCGATCACGACGTCGGACATTTTGGCACCCAGATTGACGACCCGGCTGCCGCCGACCGACATCAGGATGGCATTATCCTGTTTGCTGGAAGGCGCCGCGTTGACGGCCGTGCCGGGGACGGCGGTTGCCGCGATGGCAAGGCCGATGGCGATGGCCGGGGCGGCCAGCGGCTTGACCGCGATGCGCCGTGCGAAGCTGTGCATGGTCTTCATCTTACTTCCCCCCGACCGGAACTTCGGTCACATTGGTGCCGCGGGCCACGCGGACGACCGGGCCTTTGAACGGGACAGTGCCCATCGGCGCGCCGTTCGCAGCCGCCATTGGCGATATCGGCGCTTCGGCCTTGGCGGGAACGGAGCTGCGCTGGTAGCGCGAGACGTCGGCACCTGTGGAATAGGTGGCACCCCGATCGACCGGACGCGAGGCCAGCTTGGCCAGCAGCGCCTTTTCAGCGCTCGGGCTGGTGCCATCGGGTAGCTCGACATCCGTGCCGGCGATCGCGGCATCGAGGTCCGAGGAACTGTCAGCGAGCGAGCGCAGCGATAGCGACAGCGAGCCGACCGTCTGCGCCACGGCGATCTTTTCCGCGATCTTTGGCGTCACTTCGATGGTGACGTTCGAATAGGTCTGGACCACGGGCTTGCCGTCTTCGCCCATCGCATCCATGCGCTGGTCGGTGGCGAGCACGCGGATGTTGCGCAGGATGGTTTCCGATACGCGGAGCGGTTCGCCATCGCCGCCGCCCGTGACGCTCTGGGTCAGGACGAGGTCGATGCGATCGCCAGGGAAGACGAAGCCTGCGACCGAGCTTTGCGCCGACACGGGCACGGTGACGGCGCGCATCCCAGCGCCAAGCGCGGCGGCCAGGAAACCACGGTCGCCCGGCTTGACAAGGCCGCCCTGGGTCAAGGGCTGACCGGCGGAGATGGCGGTGCGCACGACGCTGCCCGCCAGCTTCACGGGGTCGGCCTGCCCCTTGAGATAATAGGCCTGCTCGATCAAATCTTTGGGCCAGGGCTGGAAGCGGAAGCTTTCCGCGTCGAGGATGGTGCCGACCGGCAACGCCTTGGTGGCGACCAGCACATGGGGTTGATCCGCTTCGGTCGGCATCGCCGAGGCGGTGGCCTGTGGCGTGCTGGACGAACTCAACATGTTGCGTGCAAGCAAGGCCGTGGTGACTGCTATGATAAGCGCCCCCACCAGCAGCACGATCTTCTTGGCATCCATGACGAAATTCGCCTCCCTTAAGCGGCTACACTGGCCCCAGTGCCCACTCATCATGCAAATTGGTTAATATATTGTTGGCCACGGTAGCAGCCACAGAGCGGCCAGTGAGATCGCTACGCCATAGGGTATCTCGGGCTGGCCCAGCCGCCGGGTCATGCGATGGTGGATTACCGTCACGAGCGTCACCAGGCCGCCCAGCAACGCCATCAGCACCAGCAGCGAAATGACCGCCTGCCACGGGAACCAAAGCGCCAGCGCGGCGAGCAGCTTGACGTCGCCGCCGCCCATCATGCCCATAGAGAACAGGGCGGCAAAGAGAAGGAAGACCACGCCGCAGACCAGCAGTTGAACCGCGACGCCAGGCCATAGGTCCAGGCCGCAGGCGATCCACCAAAGCGGCGCCAGCGCGGCAATGGCGATATTCAGCCGGTTGGAGATGATCCGCGCGCGCAAGTCGGTGATCGCCGCCGCAATCAACAGCGCGCTCAAGGCGACGATCAGCGCCAGCCGGAAATATTCCCCTAACATTGGCACTATTCCCTAGACCCGATGGCTTACCAAACCGTAACCATGCGGTTCATGGATTCGCCCCTTTCTTCTGCCCCCGCCTTCGACACCCTGGTACTTGACCGGCGCGCCTGGCCGATGGGCGGGCGGCTGGACTATTGGACCGCGCCCGACGGCTGGGCGATTCGCCGTTATCAACTGGGCAGCGGCGCGCGCGGGCATATGCTCGTGATGGGCGGGCGCGGCGACATGATCGAGAAATATCTGGAGGTGATCGCCCATTGGGCGGCGCGCGGTTGGGCCGTCACCAGCTTCGATTGGCGCGGGCAGGGCGGATCGGGTCGGCTGACGGACGATCCGCTTTGTGGCCATATCGATGATTTTGGCGACTATATCGCGACCTGCGCGCCTTGGCCGACGATTGGCGCGCGCGGGCCAGCGGGCCGCGCGTGATGGTTGCGCATAGTATGGGCGGGCATATGTTGCTGCGGGCGCTGGCCGAGGGAATGACGCCGCCCGATGCGGCTGTCGCGATCGCGCCGATGCTGGGCCTGCACAGCGCGCCGCTGCCGCGCTGGCTGGCGGTGATCATCGCACAGGGAATGATCCGGCGCGGCAAGGGACGGCTGCGGGCCTGGACGCAGAAGGAGGAGTCGGAGCGGCAACGGCGCATGCGTCAGAAGCGACTGACGCATGATCCCGAACGCTATGCCGACGAATTATGGTGGCGCGACCATAGTCGCGAGATTGCCTTGGGGCCGCCAAGTTGGAACTGGGTCGCACAGGCGCTCGAATCGACGCGGACGCTGAGCGAGGAGGACAGGCTGGCGCGGATCACGGTGCCGTTGCTCATGTTGGCGACGTGCGCCGACCAATTGGTGTCCACGCCCGCCATTCGCGCGGCGGCCACCCGGATTCCAGGCGCGCGCCTGCACGTCTATGGACGCGAAGCCGCGCATGAGATTTTGCGCGAGCTGGATGCCGTGCGTCTGGACGCGCTGGCGCGGATCGATGCGTTTCTCGACGAGGCGGCGCGTTGAGCCTGCCCGACATCGTCATTGTCGGCGGCGGTATGGCGGGTGCCAGCCTGGGCGCGGAACTGGCGGCGCATGGCCGCGTGCTGGTTCTGGAGATGGAACAGCAGGCGGGCTATCATGCGACGGGGCGATCGGTGGCTTTCTGGGAAGAAACCTATGGCGGCCCGGCGGTCCAGCCGCTGACCACGGCGTCGGGGCCGATGCTGGCCGCGCCTGACCCGGACTTTCATGACGGTAGCTTCCTGTCGCCGCGCGGGACATTGCATGTCGGGCGGGCTGCGGACGTGGATGCGCGCGACGCGTTGATCGCGGATTTTGCGGGCAAGGTGGATCTGCAGCCGGTCGATCCGGCCGACTATGTGCCCGGATTGCGGCCCGACTGGACGCTGGGCGTGATGGAGGCGAGCTGCCGCGATATCGATGTCGCGGGGCTGCATCAGGCCTGGTTGCGGCAGTTGCGTCGGCGTGGCGGGACGATGCAACTGGGCGCGCGGCTGACGAGCGCACGGCGCGAGGGGCATGGCTGGCGGATCGAAACGCCGGACGGCCCGCTATCCTGCGGATTGATCGTCAATGCGGCGGGTGCCTGGGCGGATGATGTCGCGCGGGCCTGTGGCGTCGCGCCGGTCGGGATCAGGCCGCTGCGGCGGACGGTGGTGCAATTGCGGGTGCCGTCCCTGCCTTCACCCGACCTGCCGTTGGTGATGGACCTGGGTGGCGGCTTTTATTTCAAGCCGGAGGGGCGCGACCGGGTGTGGCTGACCCCGCATGACGAAGTGCCCTCGCCGCCCTGCGATGCCGCGCCGGAGGAAATCGCGGTGGCGCAGGCGGTGGCGCGGTTCGAAGCGGTTGTGGACTGGCCGGTGGCGGGGATCGAGCATCGCTGGGCCGGGCTGCGCAGCTTCGCACCGGATCGCGCACCGGTCTATGGCTTCGATGCGGAAGTGCCGGGCTTTTTCTGGTTCGCCGGGCAGGGCGGTTTCGGCATTCAGACCGCGCCTGCTGCGGCGCTGCTGGCGGCCAGCCTGATCCGGGGCGTTGCACCACCAGACCATCTCGCGGCGATCGATGCTGTCACCTATGATCCGGCCCGGTTTCGATCTTCAATCGCCCGGCTCATGCTTTGAGATAAGATAGCGCCACACGCCGACGGCGTTGATGACGAGCAGGGCGACATTCTGCCAGCCAATCCCTTCGCTATCCTCCGCCAGAAAACCCCAGGCGATCAGCGCGATCGAACTGGTGACGAACAGGATGAACGCCCAGCCGGTGATCCGCCGGCCAAGGTTCAAGGATACGACCAGCGCCGCCAGCGTGGCGGCACCCGCACCATAATATTGCAAAGCGGTGAGTATCGTGTCGGACATGAATCTCTGAACGCCGGGCCAGCGGCATGGTTGCGGTGAGGCAGGCAGCACCCTAGTCAGGCGCGCATGATTGCCAGCATCGACCCGTTCCACGCCATCGCCATCAGCCGCGAAGCCCATGCCCTCGAAGCGCAGGGCCGCTCCATCCTGCATATGGAATTTGGCCAGCCATCGACCGGCGCGCCCGCCGCCGCCATTGCGAAGGCCCATCATGTGCTCGACACCGATCCGATGGGCTATTGGGAAAGCCCAGCGCTCAAGGACCGTATCGCGCAGCTATATGCTGACCGGCATGGCGTGGCAGTCGAGGCTGAGCAGGTGCTGCTGACCTGTGGCGCGTCGCCGGGGCTGGTGCTGGCGCTGACCAGCCTGTTTGCGCCCGGCGCGCGGGTGGCGACGGCGCGGCCGGGTTATGTCGCCTATCGCAATACGTTGAAGGCGCTCTATCTGGAGCCGGTGGAGGTCGGATGCGGTCCGGCCGAACGCTATCAGATCAGCGCCAAGGCGCTGGCGGCGATCTATCCCGCGCCTGAGGGACTGATCCTGGCCAGTCCGGCCAATCCCACCGGCACCATCATTCCCGCCGACGAACTCGCGCGGATCGCGCAGGTCTGTGCCGATCGCGGCATCCGCATCGTGTCGGACGAGATTTATCATGGGCTGAGCTTTGGCGAGCCGGCGCATTCGATGCTGGAATATGCGTCCGACGCCGTGATCGTGAACAGTTTTTCCAAATATTTCAGCATGGCAGGGTGGCGGCTGGGGTGGATCGTGGTCCCGCCCGCCCTGATCGACGCGGCGCGGGCGCGGATGGGCAATTTGTTCCTGACGCCGCCGGTGCTGGCGCAGCAGGCGGGGCTGTCGGCATTCGATTGCGCCCAAGAGTTGGAGGCGCATGTCGAAACCTATCGCCGCAACCGGCAATTGCTGCTCGATGCGCTGCCTGCGCTGGGATTGGCCAGCATCGCGCCGCCCGATGGCGCTTTCTATATCTATGCCGATGTCGGGCATCTGACGCAGGACAGTCTGGGCTTTTGCCAGCGGCTGCTCCGCGAGACGGGGGTCGCGACCGCGCCTGGGATCGATTTCGATCCGGTCGACGGGCACCGCTTCATCCGCTTCAGCTTTGCCGTGTCGACCGACCGGGTCGAGGATGCGATTGCGCGGATGATCCCCTGGTTCGCGGGGCAGGGCGGGGCTTAGTCGCGCGTCCGGTCGAACTCTGCCATCTCATAGGCGATCGACGCTTCGACAAGCTGTTCCCATAATTCAGCCACGATGTCGGCGGGCGCGCCCAGCCGTTCGGCCTCGGCGCAGGCATTGGCGATGACCTGCGCCTTGCGGGCCTCATCGCGCACGGCGCTGCGGTCGGGCTTGATGCGGGCGGCGGCGCGCATATGCGCGAAGCGCTGGGCGAGCAGGGTGACGAGCTGGCGGTCCAGCGTATCGACGCCCGCGCGCACCTGCGCCATGCTGATATAGTCGTCAGGGTTCATGACCGCCGGACTAAGCCGCGCGTCCAGCCCTGTCGAGGGTTGACATGCCCGACCCTTCTCTCCATAGGCGCGCCTTCGCGATTGGTCCCGCATCCCGGTGAAGCGGTGGCCCTGCCCCTGAGTGTTTCGACGCAACACGGACGTAGGCGATACCGGGAATATCGTTGTTAGCAGTTGTTAGGAAATATCTATGACGAAGCGCACAAGCGCCAAGTATAAACTCGACCGTCGCATGGGCGAGAACATCTGGGGCCGTCCCAAGTCGCCTGTTAACAAGCGCGAATATGGTCCCGGACAGCACGGCCAGCGCCGCAAGGGCAAGGTGTCCGATTACGGCATCCAGCTGCGCGCCAAGCAGAAGCTCAAGGGCTATTATGGCGACATCACCGAGAAGCAGTTCAAGAAGAACTATTTCGAAGCGAGCCGCATGAAGGGCGACACCGGCCAGAACCTCATCGGTCTGCTGGAGCGCCGTCTGGACGCCGTCGTCTATCGTGCTAAGTTCGCGCCGACCATCTTTTCGGCCCGCCAGATCGTTTCGCACGGCCACATCTATGTGAACGGCGTGAAGTGCAACATCGCGTCGCGTCTGGTAAAGCCGGGCGATGAGATCACGCTGGGCAAGAAGGCGCAGGAAATGGCGCTGGTGATGGAAGCACAGGCCCTGGCCGAGCGCGACATCCCCGACTATGTCGCCCCCGACGGTGCCGCGAAGGTCAGCTATGTCCGCGTACCGACGCTGGACGAAGTGCCCTATCCGGTGAAGATGGAACCGAACCTGGTCGTCGAATTCTATTCGCGCTAATCGGTTTTCCGACAGACTTACGAAAAAGGGCGGTTCCGCAAGGAGCCGCCCTTTTTCTGTGGGGCGCTACTTTCCCGCCGCGAGCAGGAAGTCAGCGCTTTGCTGCAGCATGTCGCACGCGCGTCGCTGTCGTTCAGGCTGTGCGCTAGCCCATCATAGATGACCAGGCGGCTGCGCTTGCCTGCGCCTTCAAGTTTGCCTTGCATGATTTTTGCTTGGCTGATGTCGACATTGCCGTCGTTCGTGCCGTGAAACATCAGGACTGGGGCGCGAAATTGTGCGGCATGGCTGGATGGCGAAGCGTCTTCGGCCTCCGGGCCAGTGCCCATGCGCTGCTGCTGAACGAGGTAACTGCTGTCATATTGCGCGCGGCGCAACCGATCGCCGAAATCCGTGACGGGCGCGATGGCGACCACCGCCTTGAAAAGGTCGGGGTCGATGACCTGCGCCTGCAGCGCCGCATAGCCGCCATAGGACCAGCCCGCGATGGTCAGCTTTGCCGGATCGGCAATGCCCTGTGTCACTAGCCAGCGTCCGGCGTCCACGACGTCGCCGATCGCCTTGCGCCAGGATCGATAGCCATTTTGCATCAGCCATTGTTCGCCAAAACCCGTCGACCCGCGAAACTGTGGCTGGATGACGGCGAAGCCGCGTGCGGCATAATATTGCACCAGCCAGTCGAAACCCCATTCGTCCCGCGACTCCGGGCCGCCATGGGGCAGGACGATCGCGGGCAGACCCTTGGCGCTTTCCTTGCCGGGCGGCAGCGTCAGATAGGCTGGGATCGTCACCCCATCACTCGCCTTGAAGCTCGTCGATTGCATCGTGGCCAGTTGGCGGCCCGCTAGTTCAGGACGATCCGGCATCAGGGGAGACAATTTGCGCGCCGTCCGGTCGAACAGATAATATTGGCCCGGATCGATGTCGCTGCCGGCCCATACCAGCACCCGTTGTCCATCGCTGCTCATGTCGCCGATGTGAACGGCTTTCCCGCGGAGCGCCTTGCCCAGCGACGTGACGAGCGCGGCGGCTGTTTTGTCGAAATAGACCGCTTCGCGATGCTCCAGCGCATAGCTTACGCCCACGACGCGGCGGTCGCGGCCGACCCGGATCAATCCGGTTACATCGACTTGCGGATGGGCGAAGACGACTTTCTTTTCCTGGCCAGGATCGAGCGCGATCGAGACCAGCGCGTCGCGCCCGTTTGTCTTTTCAAAGCCATAGGCGATATTCTGCTGCGGATCGACGGCGAGGGGATAGAAGCCGCTATTGTCGCGCACGTCATAGGTGGAAAGCTGATCCCAGTCGGACTTGCCTTGAGGGCGATAGAGGAATTTATAGATTCCCTTCGAATAGCCGGTTCCCTTGATCTCCTGGAGTCCCATGATCCGAACTGTGCCGGTGCCATCCGAAATATAATCGACTGCCAATTTGGTCGGTGTTTCAACCCGCTTCCCGCTGCCACTGCGGGTATCGATGCGATCGACGCCGAGCCCCTCCAGCCGCTTCTCTACAAGGCTGCCGATCTTGGCTTCAGGGACATAGGATCGGGTCATCAATATCGCGCCGTCTTCGCCGGGCAGCAAGTCGACAATGTCACCGCCGCGAAAATCGACATTCAACGCATTCGGGCCCCGTCGCTGACTCAGCAGTTTGGCGTTGCCACCCGAAGCATCGATCGCGAAGATGTTGCTGAAGCCATAGACGTCGTCGGCGTAACGGCTTTCGCCATAAATCTGGCAAGCCAGGCGATCGGCCGCGACCCAGTCGCAGCGGGAGAGATATTCCGGTTTGCCGGTGGTGGTCGCCGCCACCGTCAACTCCGCACCTTCCTTGGCCTCCAGCACATAAGCGCGGCTCGTTCGTCCTGGCCCCGCCGAAATCAGTGCGATTTTCTGGCCATCGGGAGAAATGCTGGCGGAAATCACGGTTTCGCGCGCGCCGAAGGCCTTGGCGAGGGCATCAGGTGGCGTTTGCGCCAGCGCGACCGGCGCGGTTCCGGTGGCCAGCACCGCCATGATCATTGCTCTGCGATATCCGATCATGTCCATTCAACCCCCATTGCCCCAGTAACAAATGGCTATGCGAGCGCTGCAGACTTGGCAACGGCCTTGCTTGCCCTGTGTCCCGCACAGTGGCATCACCCTGCTATCACAAGAATAAAGGGTGCCTTTCATGCGTAGCTCCATTGCGGCCCTCACCGCCGTTCTAACTCTTTCCGCCTGTGCCACCGATGGCATGGATGCGCCGCCCGCGTCGGTCGCTGCTGCGCCCAATGCCGCCGAGCCATCGATCGATACGATGAAGCGGCTGGTGCAGGAAATGTCGTCCGATGCCTACGAAGGCCGCGCGCCCGGCTCGGCGGGCGAGGAGAAGACGCTGGCGCTGCTGGTATCGGAGTTCAGCAAACTGGGGCTGAAGCCGGGCAATAAGGGTAGCTGGTTCCAGGACGTACCCCTGGTCGAGATCAATGCCAAGAATGTGTCGCCGCTGACTTTCACGGGCGGCAAGAGTGCGGTCAGCGCCAGCTATGGCCCCGAAATGGTGGTCGGCACTTATCGCACGACCCAGCCGAAGATCGCGGTCAAGGACAGCCCGGTGGTGTTCGTCGGCTATGGTATCAACGCGCCCGAAAAGGGATGGAACGACTATGCGACGTGGATGTGAAGGGCAAGACGGTCATCATCCTGGTCAATGATCCCGATTATGAAGCGACGGGCCTGACTGGGCCGTTCAACGGCCGGGCGATGACCTATTATGGCCGCTGGACCTATAAATATGAAGAAGCGGCGCGGCAGGGCGCGGCCGCCGCGATCATCGTGCATGATACGGTGCCCGCTGCCTATGGCTGGAACGTCGTGCAATCGAGTTGGACCGGCGCGCAGCATGTCGCCGACAGCGCGGACGGCAATGCCAAACAGTCTTCGGCGATCGGCTGGATTCAGAAGGACAAGGCGGCAGCCTTGTTCGCCAGCGCCGGGCTGGACCTGACCGTGCAGATGGCAGCCGCCAAGCGGGCCGGATTCAAGGCCGTGCCGCTGGCCGGGATGAAAGCGTCGGTGTCGTTCGACAATGACCTGCGCAAACATAGTTCGAAGAATGTTGTTGCGCTGCTGCCCGGCAAGACGCGGCCGGACGACTATGTCCTCTACAGCGCGCATTGGGACCATCTGGGCCGGTGCCAGGCCGCGCCCGATGGCGACGATATCTGTAACGGTGCGGTCGATAATGCGACCGGGACGGCGGCGCTGGTGGCGCTGGCGGAGGCCAATGTGAAGGCGGGACCGACCGATCGCAGCCAGGTTTTCCTGGCAGTGACGGCGGAGGAATCGGGACTGCTGGGATCGGCCTATTATGGCAGCAATCCAGTCTTCCCGTTCAACCAGACCGTTGGCGGCGTGAACATGGACGCGCTGTCGGTCGCGGGTCGCGCCAAAAATGTGGTGGTGATCGGCAAGGGCAAGTCGCAGCTCGATGCCTATCTAGACCGCGCTTTGGCGGCGCAGGACCGGGTCGCGACGGTGGAGCCGACGCCGGAGAAGGGCTATTATTATCGCTCCGACCATTTCAGCTTCGCCAAGCACGGCCTGCCGATGCTCTATTTCGAAGGCGGCGAAGATCTGGTCAATGGCGGCACGGCGGCGGGCATGGCTGCGGCGGAGGATTATACCAAGAACCGCTATCATGGGCCGAAGGATGAATATGATCCCAATTGGGACTGGACCGGGGTGCTGGCTGACCTGAAACTCTATTATACGGTCGGCCGCGATCTGGCGAATACGACCGACTGGCCCAACTGGGTGGAGGGCGACGAATTTCGCGCCATCCGCGATAGGGATCGGGCAGGCAAGTAGGGGGCGGCGGACCTATTCCCCGGCCGGGGCATAGGTCCAGTTCTGCGCCCGGCTGCCATCCATATTCGCCGTTTCGGCCATGAGCAGGCGACCCTCCCGCCAGTAGCGGATGCGTTGCGGATAATCATGGGTAGGATTGGCGAAGCTGATGTCCCGCACCCCTTCGGCTATCGCGGGGAAAATGGTCGCCGGTCCGCCTTCGGGCGCGCCGTGAAAGGCGAGCGATCCGTCCGCCGCGCGAACGATGCGCATCACTTCCCAGGATTGCAGCTTTTCCCCGCGCCCGGTGCGCCCCACGCCGATCATCACGCCGCCGCGCGGCAGCGTCCACACTTCCTCGCTCCAGCGATCGTCGCGTTTCTGCACCCATTCCCCGGTCAGCCAATCGGGCAATTCGCCCGCGTTGCCGTGGACAGGCAGCGCCAGCAACAGCGCCGCTATGACCGTCGAAACTCTTCTCTTCATGGCTTCCGCCCTCTGTCCAGACCCGATCCGGCGCGCTATGGAGCGCGCATAACGCCCGCTATCACGGATCGGCCTTTCCGCCGAGTAAGGACGACATTGCATGACTTTCCGTATGCCTGCCGAATGGGCACCGCACGACTGGACCTGGATCGGCTTTCCGACCAACCCGCAGGAATGGCCCGGCGCATTTGACGAAGCGCGGGCGCAGATCGCCGCCTTCGCCAGCGCGCTTCACGCTGAGGGACGCGGCGAAGAGGTGCGGCTGGTCGCAGCGAACGACGGTGATGCCGACGCCGCGCGCGCCTTGGTCGCGCCCGGCGTGTCGATCGTTGTGCAGGCGCTGGGCGACGTGTGGCTGCGCGATACCGCGCCGATCGCGGTGCTGGACGGCAATGCGCGGGCTTTGGTCGATTTCGGCTTCAATGGCTGGGGCGGCAAATATCAGATGGCGGGCGACGAGGATATCGGCGCACGGCTGGCGGCGATGACTGGCTTGCCTACATCGACGCAGCAGTGGGTGTTCGAAGGCGGGGCGGTCGATACCGATGGCACTGGCCTGTTTGTGACGACCGAACAATGTCTGCTCCATCCCAATCGCAACCCGGACCTCGACCGGGGCAAGATCGAGACGCTGCTGGCCGGGAGCCTGGGCCTCTCTGACATGCTGTGGCTGGGTGATGGATTGCTGAACGACCATACCGACGGCCATGTCGACAATCTGGCGCGCTTCGTGGGCGAAGGACTGCTGGCGCTGCCGATCGCAACGACGGAGGATGATCCCAACGCGGCAATCTATGCCGATGCGCGCGCGCGGGCGAGCGCCCATGGCGTGCGCGTGGTGGACATGCCTTCGCCGGGGCGGGTGATCGTCGATGGCGAGGCCATTCCGGCCAGCTACATGAATTTCTATGTCGGCAATGCAGCCGTCATCGTGCCCATCTATGGCCAGCCCAAGGATCAGGCGGCGCTCGATACGCTCGCGCCTTTCTTTCCGGGGCGGGATATTGTCGGGCTGCGCAGCGATGCCATATTGTCAGGCGGCGGCAGTTTTCATTGCTGCAGCCAGCAAATGCCAAGTGTTTAACATCAACCGTTCGGGCTGAGCGAAGTCGAAGCCCGCGCCTGAGCGCAAGCGAAGGCACCTCGCTATCGCTCGGTGGAGCCCTTCGACAGGCTCAGGGCGAACGGAGAAACAGACGATATGACCAAAGTAACCGTTGCAGCGCTCCAGCTCAGCTTTTCGGATGATATGGGCGAGAATATCGCCAAGGTGGCCGAGCATGTGACCAAGGCCGCCGCGCGCGGCGCGAAGATCATCTTGCCGCCTGAACTATTTGAGGGGCCGTATTTCTGCCGTGTCGAGGACGAGGCGCTGTTCGCGCTGGCGCAGCCGACCGACAGCCATCCGGCGGTGCAGGAAATGCGCAAACTGGCCAAGGATCTGGGCGTCTATATCCCGACCAGCTATTTCGAGCGCGACGGCCAGCATCATTACAACTCGCTCGCGATGATCGATGATCAGGGCGAGATTATGGGTGTCTATCGCAAGAGCCATATTCCTGACGGGCCGGGCTATGAGGAAAAATATTATTTCCGCCCCGGCAATACCGGCTTCAAGGTTTGGCCGACCAAATATGGCACGATCGGTGTCGGCATCTGCTGGGACCAATGGTATCCCGAATGCGCGCGGGTGATGGCGCTGATGGGCGCGGAGATGCTGTTTTATCCCACGGCCATCGGATCGGAACCCTATGATGCGGACCTCGACACCAGCCGCATGTGGCGGCGGGCGATGATCGGCCATGCGGTCAGCAATTGCATGCCGGTGATTGCCGCCAACCGGATCGGCGAGGAGGATGGCCAGCGTTTTTACGGCCACAGTTTCATCAGCGACGAATGGGGCGACCTGATCGCCGATGGCGATGCCAAGGATTTCGGTGCGCTGGTGGCGACGCTGGATCTGGCGCAGGCGCGCACCCATCGCGCAGGCATGGGCTTCTTCCGCGATCGGCGGCCGGAGCTATATGGGCGGATCGCGCAGGACATCTGACGCGAGGCAGGCGTCAGCGGCGGAAGCTCTCCGCCGCGGCGCAGGCGAGTTGGTCGGCGCGCTCATTTTCCGGGTGGCCGGCATGGCCCTTGACCCATTGCCAGGTCACCTGATGCCGGGCGGTAGCCTGCACCAATAGCTGCCAGACTTCGGCATTCTTCACCGGTTTGCGGTCGGCGGTTTTCCAGCCATTTTTCTGCCAGCCGAAAATCCATTTGGTGATGCCGTCCATCACATATTTGCTGTCGGTATAGAGCGTCACGCGGCACGGTTTGCTCAGCGCATTGAGCGCTTCGACAGCGGCCATCATCTCCATCCGGTTATTGGTGGTCTGCGCCTCGCCGCCGGATATTTCCTTTTCCTTCGCGCCAAAGCGCAGCACCGCGCCCCAGCCGCCGGGGCCGGGATTGCCCTTGCACGCGCCATCGGTGAAAATCTCTACGGTGGGCAGGTCGGTCATGCTGTCTCCTCCGATCGCGTCGAAAGAGGCGATCGGATCATGGGTTATGCGCCGAGCAGGTCGGCTGCGTCGGCGTTGGCGTAGAAGTCGAGCCGCCGCAGATAGGCCAACGGATCCTTGCGCGTCACCAGCGCATCGGCGGGCGTGTTGATCCAGTCATAGGCACGGGTCAGCAGGAAACGCAGCGCCGCACCCCGGCACAGGACCGGGAAGGCTGCTCGTTCCGCATCGGTCAGACCGTGCGTCTGCGTGTAGCCCGCACCCAACGCCTTCGCCCGGTCGCCAAAGAAGGTCGCGCCGTCATGGCTGAACGTCCAGGCGCTGTGGGTGATGGCCAGATCATAGGCGCGGACATCGGTGCAGCTGAAATAAAAGTCGATGAGGCCAGTCACCCGGTCGCCCAGCATCAGCACATTGTCGGGGAACAGGTCGGCATGAATGACGCTGCGTGGCAGATCGGCGCGCCAATGGGCGTCCAGATACGCCAGTTCGTCGGCGACCCGTGCGGCAAGGCCGGGAGCGATCTGGTCGAAATCCGCGCCGCATTTGCGCGCCAGATCATGCCAGCCCGCCTTGTCGAGTGCGTTGGGGCGCTCGCTTGCAAAGCCGTCGGCCGCCCGGTGCAACTCGCCCAGCGCTGCGCCTGCGGCGCGGGCTTGCGCCGGGGTTGGCTCGGTCACGGAAATGCCGGTCAGAAACTCGATCAGGCAGGCGGGGCGTCCGGCCAGTTGCTGCAACCGCTGGCCGCTATGATCAGCGATGAAGCGGGGGACAAGGCAGCCGCGCGCGCCCAGATGGTCGAGCAGGTCCATGAAGAAGGGCAGATCGGCCTCATCCACCCGCTTTTCATAGAGGGTCAGAATGTAGCGATGGCCCGACCCGTCCGCGCCGGTGGTTTCGAGCAGATAATTGCTATTCTCCACCCCTTCGGCGATCCCCTTGGCGGAGACGAGGCGACCGGCGTCATAGCGGGTGAGAAAGGCGTCGATCTCTTCGGCGGGCACCTGGGTATAGACGGCCATGGATCAGACGGCCTCCAACCCGCGCGGCAATTTGAAGGCGATGCTCTCGCGCGCGGTTTCCACGATTTCCTCGGTCACGGTATAGCGCGCCGCGAGGCCATCCACGACTTCGCGTACCAATATTTCCGGCGCGGACGCGCCTGCGGTCAGGCCCAATGTCGTCACCCCGTCGAGCCAGGCGAAGTCAATGTCGTCGGCGCGCTGGATCAGGCGGGCGCGGGTGCCTTCACGCTCGGCGACCTCCACCAGGCGCAGCGAGTTGGAGCTATTGGGCGCGCCGATCACATAAAGCGCATCGCAGCGGGGGGCGATCGCCTTGACCGATGTCTGGCGGTTGGAGGTGGCGTAGCAGATATCCTCGCCCTTGGGCGCGGCGATGTCGGGGAAGCGGCGCTGCAGGACGGCGACGATCGCGGCGGTATCGTCCACCGACAGCGTCGTTTGCGTCAGGAACGCCAGATTGTCGGGATCGGTCGGCGCGAAGGCTTCTGCGTCCTCCACCGCTTCGATGAGCGTCATCGATCCGTCGGGCACCTGGCCGAACGTGCCGATAACTTCGGGATGGCCCTTATGCCCGATGAAGAGGATGTGGCGGCCCAGCTCCACCTGCCGTTCGGCCTGGCGATGCACCTTGCTGACCAGGGGGCATGTGGCGTCGAGATAGGACAGGCCGCGTTCCTCGGCCTTGGCCGGGACCGCCTTGGGCACGCCATGGGCGGAAAAGACGACCGGTACGCCATCGGGCACCTGGTCCAGTTCCTCGACAAAGATCGCGCCCTTCGCCTTCAGGCTGTCCACCACATATTTGTTGTGGACGATTTCATGGCGGACATAGACCGGCGCGCCATAGGCTTCGATCGCCTTTTCCACGATGATGATGGCGCGGTCGACCCCGGCGCAAAAGCCGCGCGGGGCGGCGATCAGCAGGGTCATTGGCGGGCGGGCGGCGGTGGGCTCGGTCATGTCTTCGCGCTTAGGCGAATGTAGGCCACGAGGAAAGCCGCTTCCTTCCGGTTGCGTGGGCGGCGGCGGATGGATAAGGAAGCGCGATGCTTTCGGCCGATGGGCCATGCCAAGGATTATCTGCCTGTGCCAAGGAACGTCTGTCTGTCTCGTATCGCCCTGACTGCAATGCTGGCTGTTACTCTGGCGGGCTGTTCGCGCCGGGGGGAAATCGATGCGTCCGGCGGCATCGTTGCGGTGCGTTCGGCCTGCCCGGTGGCGGCGGTGCCGGCCTATACCGGGGACATCACGCTGTTCAACCCGGCCAATAGCACGGATGCCTCGGCGATCGATGTGGTGGCGAACATCACCGACCTGCGATCGACCTGCACCGACGGCGCGCAATTCTATACCGAAGCGACCTTCACCGTGAATGCCCGGCGCAGCGACGCAAGTGCCGCGCGGCAGGTGACACTGCCCTATTATTCCGCCGTTGTGCGTGGCGGCACTGCCGTGGTCGCCAAGCGGGTGGGCCAGGTTACGCTCAATTTCGCGCCCGGCGATTATCGCGCCAGCGCGCAGGCGAAGGCCGCATCCTATGTCGAGAAATCCTCGGCCACGCTGCCCGCCGACATTCAGGCGAAGATTGTCCAGAAGCGCAAGGCGGGCGACGCCGATGCCGCGATCGACCCCTTCGCCCAGCCGGACGTCAAGGCGGCACTGGCGCGAACCAGTTTCGAACTGCTGGTGGGGTTCAACCTGACCCAGGATCAGTTGCGATATAACGCGACCCGTTAAGAGCGAACGCAGTATGCCGTTCGCCCTGAGCTAGGTCGAAGAGGCGGTCTTTCCTGAAAAAGGAAGGACAGGGATAGAAGCGTTCCCCGGCGAAGGCCGGGGTCCAGTCCCAMGCTYCGAACTGGACCCCGGCCTGCGCCGGGGAACAGCTTTGATGGGGCAGCCTTAGGCTCAGGCCAGCCCGACTTCCTTCAACGGCACGCTGGAATCGGCCAATTGCGTCAGGTCGAGCGCTGCGCCGGACAGGACATGCGCGCGGCCCTGGACATAATCCTTGACCATGTTGACGCAATCGAGCGCGATGACCTTGCCGCCTTTCAGATAGACGACGGAGAAACTGCGCGTCGCCGGGTCGCCGCGGGTGATCGCCTGATCGAAGCCGGTGGAGAGGCCCACGGTCTGGAGCTTGAGATCATATTGGTTGGACCAGAACCAGGGCACGGCATTATAGGCTTCTTCCTTGCCCAGGATGTGCGCCACCGCGACCTTGGCTGATCATTGGCATTCTGCACCGATTCCAGCCGCATCTGCGCGCCACCGGCAAAGCGGTTGGCATGGGCGGCGCAATCGCCCACGGCATAGATGTCGGGCAGGCTGGTGCGGCAATATTCGTCGACATCGACGCCATTGCCACCCGCCGCGCCCGCCGCGATCAACGGGCCGGTTTCAGGGATGATGCCGATGCCGACGATCACCATGTCGGTCTCGATCCGCTCGCCATCTTCCATCAAGACGGCAGTCGCCTTGCCGTCGACCACTTCGATGCAATCCATCCGCGCGCCCGTGCGCAGATCGACGCCATGGGCGCGATGCTCGGCTTCGTAGAAGCGCGACAATTGTTCGCCCGCGACCCGCGCCAGCACCCGGTCGAGCGCTTCGAGCAGCACCACCGTCTTGCCGAATTTGGTGAGGACGGCGGCGGCTTCCAGGCCGATATAGCCGCCACCGATGATCGTGACATGATGGATGCTGTCGAGCTTTGCCATCATCGCATCGACATCGTCGCGGCGGCGCACGGCATGGACGTTGGACGCATCCGCACCGTTGCAGGTCAGCATCCGGGGGCTGCCCCCGGTACACCAGATCAGCTTGCCATAGCCGATTTCCTCGCCGCCGACCGTGACGAACTTGCCGATCGGATCGACGCTCTTCACCCGGCGGCCCAGCAGCATGTCGATATTGCGCTCGCCCCAGAAGGTGGCCGGGCGGATCAGGATGCGGTCGAAACTCTTGTCGCCGGCGAAATATTCCTTGGACAAAGGCGGGCGTTCATAGGGCGGGTCTTTTTCGTCGCCGATCATCGCGACGCTGCCTTCGAACCCATGCTGGCGCAGCGAAATCGCCGCCTGCGCCCCGGCATGGCCCGCACCCACGATCAGAACATCATAATAGCTCATCGGCCCGCAATCCTCTTTATCCCTTTGCGCCGCTGATAGGCGGGGTGTCGCAGGCGTTGCAAGGGGGATGTGCGATGATGGCGGACCGACGGGCGGGTGTCGAGGCCAGCGGGAAAGATCAATCCACCGCCTTGTGCAGGACGACCCTGTCCAGCGGCTCGCCCGTTGCGGTGAAGGCATTATAGGTCAGGGTCGCCGGGCTGACGTCGATGACCTGATAGGCCTGCGTGCGTGAGGCGGACTTTTTGGCCCAGGGCAGCGAGCCGACGTCATACATTTTAGGGCCAGCGACGGACACGGCATAGGTCGCCCCCGCATCGTCGGCGGCAGGGCCGTCAGGGCCGATGGCACCGCGCGCATAGCCATGATCATGGCCCTGCAGCACCAGATCGACCTTATATTTGTCGACCAGCGGCTTGAGCGCGGCGCGCACCTTGGGATTGTCGCGGCCAGGTTCGCTGGAGAAGAGCGGAAAATGCAGGAACAGCACGGTCCAGCGGCTGGGATTATTCGCCAATAACCCGTCGAGCCACTGAATGATGGCCTTGCGCGCTATCGGGTCTCGATCCACCTGCATGGAATCGATCGAAATCAGGCGCAGGCCCTGATAGTCGGTGTACCAGTTGGTTTCGCGGCTGGCGGGCACGTCGGTCGGGCCGTTTTCGGGCAGGGTGAACTGGCGACGCCATTGCCCGTTGATCGAGGAGCCAGCGCGGGCGGCTTCATCCTTGCCATATTCATGGTTGCCGGGCGTCGGCATTTGCGGGGTCTGGGCATAGAGGAAGCCCCCTGAGGCGAACCATTCGCCCCATTCGGCATCGCTGTCATGCCTGTTGATAAGGTCGCCGGCGTGGATCACGAAGGCGGCGTCGCCCGCCTTGCGGAACGCCATGCGCAGCGTGCGCGAGGCTTCCGACAAGACATTATTCTGCATGTCGCCCAGATAGATGAAGCGGAACGGGGCGTCGGTTTTGGCCGCCGTGTGGAATTGCAGCCATTCGGACCAATGCGTGCCGTCGCCCACGCGATAGGCATAGACGGTGTCAGGCTCCAGGTCTTTGAGCACTGCCGCATGATAGGCCGCGCGGAAGGCCGGATCTTCCCGCACGGCCAGCGTCGCGTCGTCGGTGACGGCGGCCAGGGTCATGGGCGCCTTGACATAGTCGGGACTGTCGGTGGCCTTTGCATATTGCACCTGGCCGCTCAGCCCCGGTGCCGAGCGCCAGCTGATCGCCATCTCGGTTGCCGGATCGGCGGTGAGATTGAGGATGATGCGTTCAGGCTGCACCGTCGCTGGCGCGAGCGGCACGGCGGTTGCCGTCGGCGTTTCCGCCGCCTTCGCCGAAGCGAAGGCGGCGGTGCCGAGCAGCAGAGCCAGGGTGAGGGCGTGGAGCTTGCTGGTCATCATCTGTCCCCTCAGAAGATCAGGTTGAGGCCGAGCGTCATGCTGCGCCCGTTCTTGATATAGGCGCGGCTGGCACCCTGGCCGGTCGATACGGTCTGCCAGTAAGTGTGCGAGTCGAAGAGGTTCTGAACCTGGAACTGGATCGACGACTTCTTCATGAACGTCTTGCGGACGGTCAGGTCGACAAAGCTATAGGCTTGCTCATAGGGGTTATTGCCGAAATCGTTGATGCCGCCCAGGAATTTGGACTGATAATTCCATGCGCCATAGATTTCCCAGCCCTTGCGTGCCCAGAACAGCTGCAGGTTGGCGATCGTTTCGGGCGTTTCCATCAATGGCAGGCTGTAACCCTCCGGGTGCCACGACAGGCCGGTCACCGCCGTGGAGCGTTGCAGCGTTACGTTGCCGCCAACGCCCAAGGAACCAAAGATGCCCGGAAGCCAGTGCAGCAATTGCTGGCCGCTAATCTCGACACCATAGACTTCCGCCGACTTGCCATTGTTGGGCATGGAAATCGCGACGCCGGTGGGATCGACATTCTCGCCCAGCGTGCCGTTGCGGATGTTGCTGGACGAAGAACGGAACAGGAAGTTGGTGATGCGCTTATAGTAGAGCGCAACCGAATAGGCACCGGTGTTGCCCGCATAATGTTCCAGCGACATGTCGACATTGACCGATCGCAGCGGCTTGAGGTCCGGGTTCCCCTGCTCGATGCCCAGCAATACCCAGTCCGACGTGTCATTCTGCGTGCCATCGCCATCGGGGTCGGTGTCATAGCTATATTCGCGCGCCGAACTCATGCGGGCGATGTCGGGGCGGGCGAAGCTGGTCCATACGGCGCTGCGCAGCTTGGTCCTGTTGTCGAAGTCGTAATTGACGTGGATCGAAGGGAGGACGTTGGTGAAGCTGGACCGGTCGGTCGTGTAGCGTGCGCCCTGTACTTGGTCGAGATTATAGGCATCGATGGTGTTGCGTGTGGTTTCGACGCGCACGCCGCCGATCACCGTGGCCTGGCCAAAGCGCGCGGTGGCCATCGCATAGCCCGAAATGACCCGTTCGTTGAAGCGGAAGCTGTCTTCGTCCGATATTTCGGCATTGGAGGGATCGACGGCGAAGCCTTCGAATATGGAGCTTTCACCACTTTCGGCGCGCTGCAGTTCGGCCAGCATCTTGGCGTTGTCGATCGTCGTGCCAAGACGGTAGAGGCCGCTATAGGTTCCCCCGAACAGGCTATCCACATTCGTGCCGTAGAAGTTCGAAAAGTCCGCAAGCGTGCCATCGGCATCGAGTTGCAGGAACGAACCGGAATAGGTGCGGCGCTTGGAATCATAGAATTTGCCGCCAGCCTTCACTGAGTCCAGCCAGTCGATGTCCGGTTTCCACTGGAGGTTCATTTGCGCCTGCCACAGCTTTTCGCTGCTGCCGCCCACTTCGCCTTCCAGGCTGCTGAAGGCATATTGCGACGGATCCTGCACGCCGTTCATGCCTGCGTCGTTGAGCAGCCATTTGGGATAGCGCGCGTCGCCCGAGCTGGAAAATAGCACGCCCTTATTGCCGAGCCAGCCATATTTGTCGCTGCGGAACTCCATCGTATAGCCATCGTCCAGATTGTCGTCCGACTGCGAATAGGAGACATCATAGTCGATCGTCACCGTGCCCAGCCGGGAGATACCGCCGACATTGGCGGAGGCCAGGTTGCCGCTTTCATTGGTGGCTTCCCAGAATCGACGCAGGCGGAAGCCCTGCGGATCCCAGGTGCCGGAGCCGCCGTTCAGGCTGTAGAAGGATCGAGCCGAGCGGTCGGCATCGGTGATCCGTCCGTCACGGTCGCGGTCGACGATCTGGGCGGCGGTATAGCCGTAGATCCGCCCAAGCTTGTTGTCATAGCCAATGACATTGTCGTCCGGCTGGCCAAGCGACGTGTCGTCCGTATCCACCTGCGATAGGCGGGTGGAGTTGCGGCCGGTGTCGTTGCGGAAGTTCAGGCGGTTGAGAAATTCCTTCTTCTGATATTTGGCATATTGCCCACGGACGTGGAGGTCATGATTGTCCGAGCGATAGTCGATGCTGGTGTTACCGCCCCAGCGCTTGACGTCGGTTTCGCCAAAACCCAGGTCCATGCCGCGCATGACGAAGCGATTGGGATCCCAGCCCAGCGTCTCGCTATCATCATACCAGGTGTCCGGCTGGTTATCGCCATCGACGCCATTTTGTTCGAACTGCGATTTGCGGCGGCTCCAGTTCGCGGAAACGTAGATGCCGAAATTGTCGTTGAACTGGCGCGAGACGGCCCCCGAAATCTGGCTCGACTTGCGATGATCATATTTGTCCAGCATGCCGCCTTCAACCGACAGGCGGAAGTAGGTCGGATCCTGGTCGAAGGCGGTCGGCGTCGAAATGTCCACCGACCCGCCCAGCGCATCGCCGTCGCGGTCGGGGGTGAGCGTCTTGTACACGGTGATCTGCTTGATGCCGTCTGGCGGCAGGACCGACAGGCGCACGCCGCGGTAGAAATTATCATCGCGCGATCCTGCGCCGCCCAGGCGCACGCCGTTGATCGAATAATTGTTCAGTTCGGTCGACAGGCCACGCACCGTGATGCGATCGCCCTCGCCCGTCGTTGCGCTGCGCACCGCATTGACGCCGGGCAGGCGGGCGAGCGCTTCGGACACGTTGTTGGCGGGCAGCTTGCCCATATCGTCGGCCATGATGGTGTCGGACACGGTGTCGTTCTGGCGCTTGATGTCGAGCGCCTTTTGCGCCGCTTCGATATAGCCGGTGACGATGATCTCGCCGTCCACTTCGCCCACGGGTATCGCCTTGGCCGGGGCAACCGCTCGGACGGGGCCACGCGGCGTGCGGTCGGCCATGGCGACGGGGCGAATCTTGACCGGCAGCGGCTTGACGATGATCGTCCCGCTGCGGTTCTGGGCGGTGACGTTCGCGCCGCCGATCAGCTGCGTCAGCGCGCGTTCGGCCGACATCGTGCCCGATACCGGCTGGCTGCGACGACCGCGCATCACGTCGGGCGAGGCGGCGACCGGCATGCCGGTCACGCGCGAATATTCCTGCAGCGCGCGGGCAAGATCCTGCGCCGGAATGGCAAAGGCGTAGGTGCGTGCGCTTACGGCGTGCGCCTCGGGCACGGCGGTGACGCCGCCGACAAGTGTCGCGCAGGCAATCGCCAAAAGCGAAGCGGCAGGCTTGGTCATTCGAAACATGTGTAAAAGAACCCCCAGTTCAGAAATCATTCTGGGGGAAGACGCGGCTTGGTTCCAAAACCCGACAAATATTTATTATTTCATTTCAATGACTTATTGATGAAACTTTAGAGGCGGTGGATTAGCGTGAGAGGATGTAGCGGTCGCCATCCTCTTTCCAGCGCAAGTCATGGATGGCCGCGACCGCGTCGAGCACCGCCGCAGGCCGGTTGGTCTGGAACCGTCCGCTCACCAGCAATTCGCCAAGGGCAGGGTCGGCCAGCGCGATGGGCCGGGGCGACGTGCGGTTGAGGCTCTGGATGAGTTGCCGGACGGGGGTGCCTTCCGCCTCGTACCAGCCCTCGGTCCAGCCGGGGCGCTTGGCCTTGATCCCGTGCAGGCTGCGCACACTGTCGCCCGACACTTCCAGCCCGTTGCCGGCCGGAAGGCGCCACCGGCGGCCATGGCCTGCATCAACGCTGACCAGCCCGCGATAGACCTGGACGACCTGGGTATCGTCATCGATCCGATCGACGTCGAACGCCGTTCCCAGGACCGAGACGCTGGTGCCGCCGGTATCGACGGAAAAGCCGCGCAGCCGCTCATGCGCGACATCGAAAAACGCCTCCCCCTGTTCCAGCGCGACGTGGCGCGACCAGGGGGTGATGCGCACGGCGATCCGCGTGGCGCCGTTCATCCTGACCTTCGAACCGTCCGCCAGGGCGACCAGCCGCGTTTCGCCGCGCGGCGTCGCGAAATCGGTTTCCTTGATGACCAGCCGGGGGCCGACGAGCAGGGCGAGGGCAAGACACAGGCCGACCGCGCCCATGGCCGCCATCCGCCGCCAGCCGTGGCGGGACTGGCTCTGGCTGTCATCATCGTTGCAGGCCGTCGGGGCTGCACCCGCCTGCGCAAGTGCGCGATCAAGACCGTCGGACTGCCAGATGGCGCTCAGGCGCGCATAGGCGTCGATATGGCGCGGATCCTTGAGGATCCAGCGGTCGAACTCGGCCGCCATCTCGGCACCCTGAACGGGGCGGCTCATGCGGTCGATCCAGCGTGCCGCCTGTGCATCGATGTCATGACATTCGCTGCCCATCAGTCCTGCCCCATCAGATCGACACCGGCCTGCTCCAGCGCCTTGCGCAAGTCGATCATGCCACGCGTGATGTGCTTTTCCACGGCTTTGGCGCTGAGCGACAGGTCTTCGCCGATGGCACGGCAGCTTTCCTGGTTCAACCGTCGGCGGATCAGCACTTCGCGCCGCAGGGGCGGCATGCGCCGAAGGCAACGGTGGAATATGGCGATCGCCCGGCGCGAATCGAGAATCCTGTCGAGCGAGGGCGCGTCACTCTGCCAATCGGCATCGACTTCGTCGGAGAGTCGCCGTTCGCGGCGGTGCATGTCGATGATCAGATTGTCCGCGATGCGGAAGGCGAGGGCGAAGAGGCTGCTGATCTGCTGCGTGGCGCTCAGTTCAACCAGCCGGGCCACGGTTTCCTGCGCGACGTCGTCGGCGATATCGGGCCGCCCGCTGCGGCCCCGGACATAGCGCAGTACGGCGGTCTGCACTGCGTCCCATTCATCCGCACGCTTTACGTCCGCCAACGGCGCGTCCGAATTCCTGATCGACGAAAGCACACAACCCCCAGCCCGCGAAAGCGGCGTGACTAATCATGCTGCATGACATTTTCATGATTATGCAGCGGCACTGCGCCACCCGGTCGATGGCGTCTTACCGAAGCCCCGCAACGCAGGCGCGGCGCGACGGCTCCATCGCCGTCGCGCCGCGCACTCCGCCTCAGTCGACCGATTGCAATTTCGGCGTCTTGGCATCGGCCGCCAGCGCGAATGCCGCGATCTGACGCTCGCTATAATCGCGCGCGAAGATGGTCGACATGGCGATATAGGCGGCATGGGCCTTTTGCGGGGTCAGCGTCAGCAGGATATAGCCCTTGGCGCGCTGGTCGCACAGCAGGACTTCGTCATTCGCCTTGGCCAGCAGGTCGCCGATCGGCAAGGCGGGCATGGCGTCGCCGATCGACGGGCTGGTGATGCCCGTTGTGCCGAACTCCACGGCGACGGGACGGCCTGCATCGTCGGCCAGGTCATTGGCCCAGAAGGCATGGCTGTCGCCCGACAGGACGAGCGGACGAGCGCCCGATTGCCGGAAGCTCGCATATAGCCGCTCGCGCGCGGCGGGATAGCCATCCCAGGCGTCCAGGTTGAAGGGCAGGCCGGCGCGGTAGCCGCCTGCGCCGCTTCGACGCGCGGGCGCAGGGACGGGTCCAGCGTCGCCAGCATCCCCTTGGCCTTATCCGCTCCGAATAATTTGGCCATGTCAGGCCCGGCGACCCGCGCCATCACCACCTGATTGCCCAATATCTGCCAGGGCTTGCCCGCCGCGACCGATGCCGTCAGCCCCTGTTCGAGCCAGGCCCGTTGCGCTTCGCCCAGCAATTCGCGATCCGCGCGGTTGCGCGTCGCCAGCACCGCCGCAATCTCCGCCGCGCCGGGCGTCTCGCCCTTGAAGGCCGCGCCTTCGTTGCGGGCGAGCAGCCGCGTCTCGACCATCATCAGCGTTGCCAGATCGCCGAAATCGAAGCTGCGGTTGATCGCTTCCCAGGGATTGCCATCCTGCGCGTCGCGGATCGGCATCCATTCGAAATAGGCCTGCATCGCGGCCGCCTTGCGCGCCTTCCAGTCGCCTTCGGTGGCGGGCTGGTGATTTTCCGCGCCGCCGATCCAGCTGTCATTGGCGGTTTCATGATCGTCCCAGACGCAGATGAAGGCGGCGCGGGCATGCGCGGCCTGCATGTCGGGATCGCGCTTATATTGAGCATGGCGGATGCGATAATCGGCCAGCGTCACGACCTCATGGGCGGGCTCGGCGATGCGACCGAGCTTGCTGCCGATCTCCGCGCCATAGCCGTCTGCGCCATATTCATAGATATAGTCGCCCAGATGAATGACCGCATCGACCCGGTCACGCTGCGCGATCGACCGATAGGCGTTGAAATAGCCACCGGCATGAAGCTGGCAGGACACGACGGCGAAGACGGCGTCTTGGGTCTTGCCCTGGGGCAGGGTGCGGAAGCGGCCATTGGGTGAGCGCGTGCCATCGGCCGCTTCGAACCAATAGACATAATCCTGTCCCGGCTTCAGCCGCTTTGGCTCCACCTTGACCGTGAAGTCGCGCGCGGGGCGGGCCTGCGCCTCGCCGCTTTCGAGCGGCTTGGCATCCGCGCTTTGCGCCACATGCCAGCGGACCGGGATGGGCGCGGCATGATCGGCATTGACGGGCGTGACGCGCGTCCACAAGATTGCGCCTTGGGCCGTTGGATCACCGCTGGCCACGCCATGGTCGAAGCGCACCGCTGCAGCTTGCGCAGCGGTCGCGCCGGTGGAGGAGAAGGCAGCGCCAGCGCCGATCAGGCCCAGCGCGGAACGGCGATCGACCCTCATTTCGCACCGCCGAAGCGGAAGCTGGCCGACACGCCGTAGAAGCGCGGCTCGCCCGCGATGAAGGTCGGCATGCCGAGCCCGTCGCCGGTATTGCCCGCATCCTTGATATAGGCCTTGTCGAACGCATTTTCGACGAAGGCCTCGACGCGCCAGCCACCGCCGGGCGCTTCATAGCCGAGCCGGGCATTGACCAGCGCATAGCCCTTCTGCTTTTCGTCCTGGATATTGTCCGCGACCAGCGCGGCGGGCGGCTGTTGCAGGTCGGCGCGGTCATTGTCATCGTCGAAGAAGACCGCCGATTGCCAGGTGATGCTGGGCGAGAAGGCAACGCGACCGGGCCCTGCAGGCACGCTCAGGATCGCGCCCAATGCCGTGCTATGGTCGGGCGACAGGCGGAAGCGGTTGCCCTCGCGAATGCCCGCCTTGAAGCGGCTATGGTTGTAGCCATAGCTGGCATAGAGGCTCAGCACATCGCTCGGCACCCAGCGCGCCTGGCCTTCAAAGCCATAGCTTTCGGCCTTGCCCGCATTGGTGGTAATGATCTGCGTGCCCTGCTGCACGCTCGTCTGGAAATTATCATATTGGTAGAAGAAGGCTGACCCGTCGAGGAACAGGGTGCGGTCCATCAACGCAGTCTTGACGCCGACTTCATAGCTGTCGACCGTTTCGGACGGCAGCACGGCAAAGCTAGTCGCACCAAAGGCGCGCCAGGTCCGGCGGGGGCCAGGATTTCGGGACGGCGTCCGCGCGCATAGGTGGCATAGAGGCTGGCGTCGGCGCTCGGCATGTAGCGCGCGGTCAGGCGCCAGGAGAAGCCGCCACTCTTGTTGCTCGCGCTGTCGATACCGCCATTGCCCGCGGTCGGCTGGTTGGCGAGGCCAAATAAGGGCACGGGGTAGGCGGCCGACGGCGGGATCGACGCTGCGCCGGGTACGGACAGCGCATTGAGCAGCGCGGTGCGGACGGCGGCGGGCTGGCTGAGCGCGCCGATCACGCCGCCCAGGATCGACCGGCCGTTGAGGACCGACGCGCTATAGCTGCTGCGCTTGTCGTCATGGCTGTAGCGCAGGCCACCGCCAAGCTCGAACTGGTCGGTGACGCGCACGGTGACGTCGCCGAACAGGTCGACGGCCTTTGTGCTGGAACTGTTGGTGGCGGTTTCCATATGGTTGGACTTGAGGTTCGCGGCGATCGCCTGCGCCTGAGCCGCTGACAGCGCGATGCCGTTGGCGGCGGCGACGCCCTGCAACAGCGCACCGGTGAAGGCGGGGCTGGCGAACAGGGCGGCGGGGGCAGGATCGGTCGCGGGACGGCCGGGGATCGCGCCGCCGCCGTTCAGCGCACCGGCCAGACGGGCAAGCAACACGCGCTCGTCAAGCTGGGCAGGGGTGCGCTGATAGCCGTCTTCGTGGAAATAGCTTGCGCCCATGAAGGCGGTCAGCGGGCCGCTTTCATAGGTCAGGCGAAATTCCTGGCTGGTCTGTTCGCCATGCGCCCGCTCGGCCGCCGTCAGCATCGGCAGCGAAATGCCGTCGGCGTCGAAGATTTCCAGCGTGTCGAACTTGCGGAAGGCGGTGATGGAGGTGAGCGTGAACTGATCGCTGAGCTTAAGGTTGGCGAAACCGGTAACGCCCCAGACCTGACGATCGAGGCCCAGCGCCTGCCCCCCTTCGAAGCCAGCCCCAGGGGCCAGCGCCGCGCCGCTGTTGCGGCCCCGGTCGCCGATGACGGCCCCGGTGGTGGGGTCGGTCGGGTTAAAGGCGATCGACTTGAACGCCGTGCCCTCCGGCGTATCCTTCTGATAATTGCCGATCAGGTCGAAGCTGAGCGCGCCCGCCTCGCCATGGAAGCTGCCGCGCAGCGCATAGGTGTCGGCCGAGTTGAAATCCTCGCCGCCCGACAGATTTTCGATGAAGCCGTCGCGCTTGCGCACGCGCCCGGCCAGGCGGATCGCCATGTCGTCGTTCAACGGCGCGTTGACCATGCCTTCGGCCAGCCAGGCATTATAATTGCCATAGGATGCCTTGCCCGCCACTTCATAAGCGCCAAGCTGCGCCTTGTTCTGCACGATATTGACCGCGCCGATCAGCGCGCCGCGACCATAGAGCGTGGATTGCGGCCCCTTGGCGATTTCGACCCGGCTGATGTCGAACAGTTCGACATAGGAACCGCGCGACTTGGAGATGGAGACGCCGTCCTGAAACACCGACACGCGCGGTTCGTTGAACGCGCTGCCGCTGTCGGAGGTGATGCCGCGCATCACGAAGCCGGGATTGTTGGGCGATTGGTTCTGAACCACGAAGCCCGGCACATAGCGCGACAGCTCTTCAAATTCCTCGATACCAAAGCGATCAAGCTGCTCGCTGCCGACCGAGGTCAGCGCGAACGGCACTTCGATCGGATCCTGCTCCCGCAACTGGGCGGTGACGACGATCATATCGTCCCGCTCGGCGACGGGTGCCTGAGCATAGGCGACGGAGCAGGACAGCGCGGTAAGGCTGGATGCGGTAAGCGCGAGAATATGAATTTTCATGGTACGGACCCCTTTGAAAAGAGGCGCTAGGCGCTGTGTATGAAAGGCCTGTGACAGCCGCGCACCAGGATGGCGAGCAGGGCCGTGATGTGTCTTGATTGTCACAGTGGCGGCGCTCTGCGAAGCGTGGAAAAGACGCGATTTGTCCGCGATAGCCCCTCAGTGCCATCGGGCCGTCGCTCGCATCATCGTCGGCACAGGCATCCCGCCGGAGGACAATTGTCGATTGCTCTCGCGCTGCCCGGAAAAATACGATATTCCCGTATAATTGTAAAAACGCTATTATATGGGAGGATGGTGAAGTGAGCCGCAAAAACGCGTTACCTCATGGTGGAAACGTCGATCAGCATCGGCGTCAATGTCGCCATGACATTGTTGATGGCCTATTTCGTCTTTGGTGCTGCCAGCCGCGTTGCGCTGGCGGGGCCGGGCGGGTTGATGATCGACCTGAGTTTGCAGACGTTCATGGTTGCGCTCATGACCGTATTGATGGCGACGCTGGTGACTCGCCTGCGCCGCAAATCCGGCCTTCAGATCGATGGTGTCGCGGCAAGCGCACAGTCTTGGCCACGCCATCCGTTATTCCGGGCCGCGATCGCCGCTCTTGCCGTCACGGCGATCCTGTTGCCGATGATCTGGCTGGTCCTGCCCATGATTACCCCGCCGGTCTGGGGCATGCCTGTCGTCCTGTTCTTCAAGACGGCCTATGCGGTGGCACTTGCCGCTGTGCTTGCGCCGCCCGCACTGCGGATCGCCATGTCCGAACCGCTATGAAGGGAGCGCGCGCACCATAGTTGCGAAGCAGGTGCGCGCGCCGACCGTTAAAGGCGCAGTCTTAGAAAGGATAGTGCCGGGGGGTATCCTGCACCGTGATCCAGTGATCGGTGGTCATTTCCGCGATGATCCAATCGCCATTGAACCGGCCGATCCCCGAATTCTTTTCGCCGCCAAACATGTTGAACGGACTGTCCTGCACCGAGATGTCGTTCACATGGGTCATGCCCGCCTCGATCCCGCGCGCGAAGCGGATGCCCCGGGCCATGTCACGGGTGAAGACCGCGCTCGACAGGCCGAATTCAGTGGCATTGGCGAGGCGCAACGCGTCCTCTTCATTGGCCGCCTTGATGATCGGCGCGATTGGCGCAAACTGTTCCGCCTGGGCAAAATCGCTGTCATTGGGGACGCCGCTATAAATATGTGGGGGCACCAGCAGGCCGTCCGCCTCCCGCCTCGCCCGCCAACAATTCGGTAAAGCCCGCTGCACGTGCCGCGGCGATGTTGCGCAGCGCGGCCGCCTTTTGCTTTGCGTTGATCAATGGACCGATGACCGTCGAAGGGTCACTCGGGTCACCGGTCTTGAAGGTGCGCACATGGGCCACGAACCGGTCGACGAACGCATCATGAATGCTGGCATCGACGATGATCCGGTTGCTGCTCATGCAGATCTGGCCGTTGTGCAGGAAACGCGCGAAGGCGGCGGCCCGCACGGCGAGGTCCAGATCGGCATCGTCCAGAACGACGAACGGCGCATTGCCACCCAGTTCGAGGCCGACATGCTTCAGCCGGGTTCCGGTCGCCGCCAGTTCGGCGATCCGCTTGCCCACCCGCGTCGATCCTGTGAAGGAAATGAGCTTGGGGGTCGGATGCAGCGTGAAGGCGTCGCCAATATCCTCGACCGCCCCGACCACGATGTTGAGCAGGCCCGCCGGCAGCCCGGCTTCCTCATAGATTTTGGCGAGCAGCAGGCCGCCGGTTACGGGTGTATCTTCCGCCGGCTTGACGACGACGGCATTGCCCAGCGCCAGCGCAGGCGCGATCGAGCGGTGCGAGAGGACCATCGGGAAATTCCACGGGCTGATCACGCCGATGACGCCGATCGGCTCACGATAGACGAAGCTCTGCTTGCCCGGAACGTCGATCGGCATGATCTTGCCTTCGACGCGCGAGGGAAGGGCGATCGCTTCCATCGCGCCCGCCCGGACGGCGCCCCATTCGATCGTCGCCTTGAGCAGGGTCGACCCGGCCTCGCGGACCAGCCAGCCGATGATCTCGTCCTTGCGCGCATCCAGAATGGATACGACCCGCATGAAGAGCGCGCTGCGTTCGCTATGCAACGTGCGCCCCCAATCCTTCTGCGCGGTGGCGGCGGCCTTATAGGCGTCGTCCAGATCCGCTTCGTTCGCTAGCGAGATTTCGTTGAGGATGCTGTCATCGAACGGATTATGGTTGGCGGCCGTCTTGCCGGCGCGTCCGGCGCGCCAGGTACCGGCGATAAATTGCCCGTCCATATCCGTATAGGCTGTGCTGCTGTCGGTCATCATATGTCCTTCGAGAAGGGGAATAGAAACTGTCACTTGGGGTCTGTGGCCGCCGCTGCAACCCAATTGCCATGCAGGCTCATGCGCAATCTGACAGGCAGTTTGATTCGGGCGACGGGGCCGTCGCCAACCTTTTGCGTATCCAGGATGACGAGTTCGGTCGTCTGGGTTTCGAGGTGATTGAGCAGGGACAGGATGAAGCCGTCGCCTTCCGGTGCGGTCGCGCTGCGCGGCACGAAAGTTGGTTCCTGGAAACATTCGGCGTCGCCGCCGCACCAGCGTTCCGATTGTCCGGTGGCGACATTCAGATGGACGATCTGATTGAAGAATTGCCATGGCGGTGGCCCCAGCCGATCCATGGCATAAAGGCGCATGTCGCACCCCAGCATGATCGCGTGACGATAGGCGAGGCCCACCACGCGATCGTCGCAGCGCGGAAATTCGCAGGGTTCGTCAAATAGCGTCGTGCGGGTCGCCTCCGAATTGTTCGCGAGGAGATCGAACGTCCAGCGCGTCAGTTCGAACGCAAGCCTATGGGGCGGCGGCGAACTGCCATTGGCGTCGGGGAAGAAGGCGAAGACATTGCCGCTCGCGCTTGGCATGTCGAGATGGATCGTGTCGCCCTCCTCATAGGCGTTGAGGACATGCGCCTGAAAACAATTGGGGCCGGTAAACCATTTTATGTCGCTGCCGTCGCCATCGCGGCGCATCACGCCGAATTGAAAGCCAAGGTCGGGCTGCCATTCGAAATGCCGCCCGCCAGCGGCGATCCTGGCATGATCCGCCGTCGCAGGGAGAAGCGGGAAAATGACGAAATGGGGCGTTACCGCAAAATCGTGGATCATCCCGCAATAGGGGGCTTCGACCCATATCTCGCGCCGCTTGTCGCCGTCAGCGGAAAATTCATAATAGACGATGTCACGCGTGGCGATGCCGCGCGCTTCATAGCCAAAGGCGAGCAGGCTGCCGTCGGCGGGATCGAATTTCGGATGGGCGGTGAAAGGCCGGTTGCCGATTTGCCCTGCAAAATCCCATTCGCCGATCGTCTCCAGCGTGTCGGGGTTCATGGCAAAGGGAAGGCTGTCTTCCTTAAGCGCCAGCAGGACGCCGCCAAAGGCGATCACATTGGTATTGGCCGTGCTGCCGCTCGTCCCGGCGACGGACGGATCGTTCGTGAACGGATTGCGGTAGAGGCCATGGAGCGACCGCCGCGCCGCGCGTTGGGCGATCAGGCGATCGGTCGCGACATAGCGTCGGTGTAGATCGACATGGCCGTCGGCAAAGCGGAAGGCCGTGACCACGCCATCGCCATTGAAGAAGATGTCATCGCCCAGCATCGGGGGATAGGCCGGGTCCGGGGCAACCTGAACGAAACTGCCTTCCAGCGCCGCGGGAACCTCGCCTTCGATCTCCAGGTCGATGACCGACCCTTCGAAGCGTGAGGGCGTATAAAGCGCACCCGTAAAGTCTGGCGTGGCAGGAAATCTGACTGTCATCACTCTCTCCAATTGTCCTTTGCCGCATCTGGGGCGGCACCGTCATCGCCGAATTAAGAAGCCGATCCGATGGCGCGGCATACATCATGGAAAACATGATTGACAACATAATTCCTGATATGTAGGAATTTTGCTATCAAAACGGCAACCTTGGTCGTTTCACTTTCCCGGGAGCCTGGCATGTCTTCTGCCCACACGCGATGGGGCCGTCCCCTCGACACATTGGTAGCGCGCCTCCATTATCTGGAACTGGCGAGCCCGGACCCCCTTGCAACGGCCCAATTCTATGAGCGGGCGATGGGATATGAGGTGCGGCACACGAACGACGCGATCATCGCGAGCGGGCCTGATCGGCATCTGATCTTCGTGCCCGGCGCACCCAAGACGCTGATGCGCGCGGGTTTTGCTGTGCCCAATGTCGCGGAACGCGACCGGCTCGCTGCCCGCATCGAACGAGCAGGGTTCAGCCATCGCCCGGTTGTGACGGATCTTCTGACCGACGCGATCGAGACGGTCGATCCCGACGGTAATCGGTTCGTCTTCGGCATCGCGCGCGATCGATCGCAAAGGATGCAGGCCTTGCCCGCCCGGCTGCAGCATGTCGTGGTCGCCAGCCGGGATCCGGCGAAGATCGTGCGCTTCTTTGTCGATGCTCTTGGCTTCACCCTGTCGGACGATGTGGTGGATGGGGAAGGGGGCATCCGCACATCCTTCCTGCGATGCAGTCAGGAGCATCACAGCTTCGCGGTGTTCAAGGCGGCCGAGGATCGGCTGGACCATCATTGCTACGAAACCACCGACTGGAACATGATCCGCGACTGGGGCGATCATATGGCGTCGGAACATATCCCCATCCAATGGGGGCCAGGTCGCCATGGGCCGGGCAATAATCTCTTCCTGTTCGTGCATGACCCCGATGGCAATTGGGTCGAGATTTCGGCGGAACTGGAGATCGTCGATCACCAGCGGCCCGCAGGCCGATGGCCGCATGAACAGCGAACGCTCAACAGTTGGGGGCAGGGGCTGCTGCGCAGCTGATCCCATCCTATAGACGGAGAATATAGATGAAGTTGGCGAGTTTTCTTCTCGATGGCCGCGCAAGCTATGGCGTGATCGACGGCACCGAAGTGATCGATGCAGGCGATATGCTGCGCGGGCAGTTTCCTGATCTCAAATCCGTGATCGCGGCCGATGCGCTGGATGCCGTTCGGTCCGCGATGGCGACGGCTGCGCGACTGCCGCTGGCGGCCGTGACGCTGGCGCCCGTCATCGGCAATCCCGGCAAGATTTTTTGCGTCGGCCATAATTATGAGACCCACCGGCTCGAAACCGGTCGCGACAAGACCAGCTACCCGTCCATTTTCACGCGCTTTGCCGACAGCCAGACCGGACATGGCCAGCCGATCATCCTGCCCACCGTCTCCACCATGCTTGATTATGAAGGCGAACTGGCGATCGTGATCGGTAAGGGCGGACGGGCCATCGCCGAAGCCGATGCCCTGGAGCATGTGGCTGGCTATAGCTGCTATAACGATGCGTCCGTGCGCGATTGGCAATGGCATACGGCGCAATTCACGCCGGGCAAGAATTTCCCCGATACCGGCAGCTTTGGCCCCTGGCTCGTCACCGCGGATGAGATTCCCGACCCGTCCACATTGTCGGTCACCACGCGCGTCAACGGCACCGTCGTCCAGTCGCAGCCCACCGCCGACATGATTTTCCCGATCCCCCGGCTCATTGCCTACATCTCCACCTTCACGCCCCTGTCGCCAGGCGACGTCATCGTCACCGGCACGCCAGGGGGCGTGGGCGCCAAGCGCCAGCCGCCTTCCTGGTTGCAGGCGGGCGATGTCGTGGAAATCGACATCCCGGGCGTTGGGCTTCTCGTCAATCCGGTCCAGGCCGAAGCATAAGGACGCAATTATGTCGGCCGCCTGCACCCAGGCCAACGCATCCGCGCCACCGGCCGCCGATCACTATCCTGTCATAGTGATCGGCGGCGGGCCGACGGGTCTGACGTTGGCCAATCTCCTGTCCCGCTACGGCACCCGCGCGCTTTTGGTGGAACGCAACAGCACCACTGTCCAGGAACCACGGGCGGTATCGATCGACGATGAATCGCTGCGCACGATGCAGGCGGCAGGCACGATCGATGCGGTGCTGCCCGGCATTGTCGCTGGCTATGGCTCGGAATATTATACGCCCGCAGGCCGCCTTTTCCTGAAGGTCGAACCGCGCGAGGAGCCTTATGGCTATCCCCGCCGCAACGCTTTTCGCCAGCCGCTCTTCGAAGCGCAATTGCGCCAGACGCTCGATGGCTCTGCCTGCGTCGACACGCTGTTCGGCTGGGCGATGCGCAGCTTCGACCAGAATGCGACGGGCGTAGTCGTCACGCTGGAAGATGCCACCGGAGCCGAGCGGATCGTCCGTTGCGACTATTTGGTCGGTGCCGATGGCGCGCGCAGTCCCGTGCGCGGGGCGCTGGGGCTGACGCTGGATGGCGAGACGTTCGAGGAAAAATGGCTGATCGTCGATCTGGAAGATTCGCCGATTGCCAGCAAGGAGACGATCGTCTTTTGCGATACGCGACGGCCCTGCATCGCGCTGCCCGGACCCAATCTGACGCGCCGTTTCGAATTCAAGCTGCTGCCCGGCGAGAACCCGGAAGCCATGGTCGACCAGGCGACGGTGCAAGCCCTGCTGGCGTCGCATGGTGCCCATCCCGACAGCCGCATCTGTCGCAAGACCGTCTACACCTTTCACGCGCGCCTCGCCCCGACCTGGTCGAACGGGCGGGTCTTCCTGGCCGGGGATGCCTGCCATCTCACCCCGCCCTTCGCCGGGCAGGGGATGAATAGCGGCATCCGCGACGCTCATAATCTGGCGTGGAAACTCGCCTGGGTCAGCGCCGGCCGCGCGCCCGCACGGCTGCTCGACAGCTATGAAAGCGAGCGGCGCGCCCATGTTGGCGAGATGATCCAGCTGGCGCTGCGCATGGGGCGGATCATGGGGCCGCGCAACCGCACGGTTGGTTACGCAACGCAGACGGCCTTTCGGGTCATGGGCCTGTGGCCCACCTGCCGCGATTATTTCGCGCAGATGAAGTATAAGCCAAAGCCCCGGTTCGAAGCGGGTTTCATCCTGCCCGATCACCTGGGTGCTCGTCGCACGATGGTCGGGCGATTATTGCCGCAACCCCGGATAGTGCGACAGGATGGCCGCCAGGCGCTGCTGGACGAGGCCTTGGGCGCAGGCTTCGCGCTGATCTTTTTCAGCGATGCGATGGCATCGACCTTCGATACGGGGCGATGGGCCGTGCTGGCTGGCCTCCAGCCCAAAATCCTGATCGTCAAATCGGAAGGGGTGGCCGACCATCCGTCCATCCACATGGAAACCGTGATCGATAGTGATGCGATCATCCTCAAGGCGGCAGGCGGCCAGAAAGACCGCATCCTCCTGATCCGGCCTGATCGCTATGTCCTCACCACGTTCCTCTCGGCCGAAGCGGATGAGAGGATAGGACAGCTCGCGTTACTGATGACAGCGGACAAGGTCGCCATAGCGGCATAGCGCGGGGCATTGCGGGGCTGCCAGCCGACGTATCGCATATGCAGTCCCGCCTTAATCCCCATCGCGAAAGGCGTTAGCCGGTCCCCGCATTCAGCCCGGTCATGCGCTTGCACCCGCAACAAAAAAGCGGAATGAACCGCCTAAGTGGGTTGCGAATGATAGTGGTTCGCATTAGTAGATCGCCGACAGGGTGAATCTACGCCCGCTATTGCCATAAAAGGGATTTTATGAAGGCTGCAAAGCTCGCGCTGTGCCTCTGCACGGCCATGACCGCCACGCCCTCCTTCGCGCAGGCGCCCGACGCCGCCGACGCTGTGGACCAGTCCAGCATTGTGGTCACCGCGGTTGCGGGCCAGTCGAGCGGCGCGGGCACCAAGACCGACGTGCCCCTCATCGAAACGCCCCAGCCGATCAGCATCATCAACGCCGAAACCTATCAGGCGCAGGGCGCGATCTCGATCGCCGACACGCTGCGCTATGTGTCAGGCGTGGTCGCCAACCCTTATGGCGCGGACGGTCGCGAGGATGGGGCCTTCATTCGCGGCATTGCCCCGCTGCAGTTCCGCGATGGCATGCGCGACCTGTTCAGCTATTATGCGGGCATCCGGTCCGACCCCTATAATTTCTCGCAGGTCGAAGTCGTGCGCGGTCCCGCTTCGGTGCTGTTCGGGTCGGGTTCGATCGGCGGCCTCATCAACACCGTGTCCAAGCGGCCCGATTATGACACGCATGGCGAAATGTCGGTGCGTTACGGCTCGTTCGATCGCAAGGAGATATTGGGCGACGTCACGGGGTCGCTGACCGACGGCGTCGCTGCGCGGCTCGTCGCGCGGGTCCGGGACGCCGATACGCAGGTCGATCATGTCGCCGACGACCGCGTGATGCTGGCCCCGTCGCTGCGCTTCAAACTGGGCGAACAGACCGAACTGACGCTGCTGGGTCTATATCAGGAAGATGATGGCGGCTCGATTTCGCAGTTCCTGCCGATCGTCGGCACGCTTGCGCCCAATCCCAATGGCCAACTGCCCAATAGCACCTTCATCGGCAAGCCCGGCTGGGATCGCTATGACGGCCGCACCCTGCAGGGCACGGCCCTGCTGGAACATCGCTTCAACGACCATGTCCGCCTGAACCTCAAGGCGCGGGTGATCGATACCGATGTCACCTATTTCACCCATTATCCCAACAGTTACAGCAATCCGGCCAACCCCTATCTCGATCCCGCGCAACGGGTGATCGGTCTTTATGCCGATGGCAGCTACGCCAACACCAATGTCCTTTCGACCGACAATAATGTGCGGATCGACTTCAACACCGGCGATGCGATCGAACATATCCTGCTGGCGGGCGTCGACTATAGCTGGAACCGGGTGCGCAAATTGGGTGGCGCAGCATTCGAAACGATCGACATTTACGATATCGATTATGCGTCCTTGTCCGACTATGGCGGCGGCATTCCGCAGCCGGGCGATGCTGGCTATCTCTATGGCACCAACAGCAATGTGACGCAGGCACAGCTGGGCTTCTATGTGCAGGACCAGATCCGCTTGTGGGACCGCGTCTCGATCGTGCTGGGCGGACGGCGCGACCATGTCGACACCAAGAGCCGCGATCCCGCGACCAACAGCCGGACCAAGGAAACGGCCAAGGCCACCTCCTTCCGCGCGGGCATCATCGCTGAAGTCGTAACGGGCGTCTCACCCTTTTTCAGCTACACCGAATCCTTCAATCCCATTTCCGGTGGGGCCATTGATGGCACACCGTGGAAGCCCGAACGCGGCCGCCAATATGAAGCCGGCGTCAAACTCCACCCCGACGACCGCACCCTGCTGACCGCGACCGCCTATCATATCCGACAGAGCAACCGGGTCATCAACCTGACACCCACCGTTTCAGTCCAGGCGGGCAAGGCAACATCGAAGGGGTTCGAGTTCGAAGGCCGCCGCACGCTGCCCGGCGATTATGAGATCATCGCCAATTTCAGCTATAATAAAGCCTATCTGAACGAAAATGAGGATGAGCGGCAACTGGACAATGTGCCCAAATATGGCGCGTCCGCCTGGGCCACCAAGACGTTCCGCATGGACGAAGACAAGTCGCTGCGGCTCGGCACCGGCGTGCGCTATGTCGGCGAAAACTGGTCCGGCGGTGCCGTGCGCACCCCGTCCTATACGCTGGTCGATGCGATGGCGGAGGTGAACTGGCGGCAATGGCGCATGTCGATCAATGCGACCAACCTGTTCAACAAGAAACATTATGCCGCCTGCCTGTCGCGCGGTGACTGCTTCATCGGGGCGGACCGCAATGTCTTCGGCACGCTGACCTACGCCTTCTGATGGCGTGGGTCTGGGCAGGATCGGCGATGACGGCGGCGGCGGTGCTGCTGCTGCGTCACGCCTGGGGTTTGCGCGTACGTTCCGTGCCGCTGCTGGGCGCTGCCTGGGGGGTGCTGATCCTCGGCCTGGTTGCAGGCGGGATCGGCCATGGTGCCTGGGGCGTGGCGGTGGCGTCGTTGCCGATGATGCTCTGCGCCTTCGGCTGCCTCGCCGTCGCTGGCTGGACCGCCCCCCGCGATAAGGTGCGCGCGTCCCAGCGCCGCGCCCATATGCTGCCGGACGCAGGCGAACCGTCTTATATCGGTCGCCGCCTGCTGACCTTCCTGATCACCGTGCCGCTTGCCTTGGCCGCATCGCTCGCCTTAGCCTTGGCGATCCGCTTGTGGATGTCCGCCAATGGGGGCGGGGAGGCCAATGCCAATGTCACCACCCTCTTTCTGACGCCCTTGCTATGGTCGGTCCTGATCGTCCTGCTGCTGCTGGCCAGGCGGCGGCGCACCCAATGGCTGATGCTGGGCGTGCCGCTTCTGGTCGGCGGACTGCCTATCTTGTGGGGAACAATGTTATGAGCAGCGGCGAAAGCGTCGGCACCAAAGGTTTCGACAAGGCGACCGTCCGCGATGCGCTGTCTGCCCATGCCGCCATTGGCCTGTTGGCGGGGGCCTTCCTCTATCTCATCTGCCTGACCGGTACGATCGTCGTCTTCTTTGCCGAATGGCAGCGGATCGAGCAGCCGACCGCGCCGGAAATGCGCACCATCGCGCCCCAATCGGTGCAACGCGCGGTGGAAACCGTGCTGGCCAGCGAGAAGGGCAAGCCGCTCACCACGCATCTCTACGTCCATCTGCCGACCCAAGACCTGCCGCGCACCACGATCACCACCGATCATCAGGCGGTCCATGTCGCCTCCGATGGCACCATCGCCATGCCCGAGGAAAATGCCTGGTCCGAATATCTGCTGTCGCTCCATTATACGCTGCATCTGCCATCGACGCTGGGCATGATCCTCGTCGGTATATTCGGCGTCATGATCGTGGCGCTGGCGATAACCGGCGTGGTCGCGCATCCGCGTATCTTCCGCGATGCCTTCCGCCTGCGCGCGCGCAGTAACGGCGGGGTGGGGCTGGCCGACTGGCACAACCGGCTGGGTGTCTGGACGCTGCCCTTCACGATCATGATCGCGCTTACCGGCGCGATGATCGGGCTGGCGGTCGTCACCGGCTATGGCCTGGCAGGCAGTTTCTACAAGGGCGATCTGGAAGCCGTTTACGCCCCGATCTTCGGCAGCGAGGCTGCAGCGGACAAAGCGTCCGCACCCGTCCCGGACATGGCGGCCCCCATGCGCTATATGCAGGCCCATCATCCCGATGTGCATCCAAGCTACCTCATCCTGCATGACCCACTAACCGCCGGTCAGCATGTGCAGGTCGTCGGCCTCCATCCCCAACGGCTCATCTTCGGCGAATATTATATGTTCGATGCGCGGGGCGGTTATCATGGCAAGGCGGGCCTGTCCGACGGCGCACTGGGCCAGCAGGCGGCGGCATCGGCCTATAATCTCCACTTCGGTAATTATGGCGGCCTGCCGGTCAAGATCGCCTATGCTCTGTTCGGCCTGGCGTTGTGCGCGATGACGGCGACGGGCACTTCCATCTGGCTCGCCAAGCGGCGACGGCGCGGCCTTGATCATCCGCGCCTGACCCGCGCCTGGGACGCCATCGTCTGGGGCAGCCCGGCCGCGCTGATGCTGACCTTCGTCCTGCGTCAATGGGTCGGCAATGGCGCGCCGCTGGTGGCGGCTTTCTGGGGGCTGCTCGTCACGATATTGGTCGTCAGCCTGTTCGTGACCGACGGCTACCGCTTCCGGCGCGGCCTTCAACTCCTGTTGGCTGTCGCCATCCTCGCAGGCTGCGTGGCTTCATTCTGCTGTAAAATCCGCGCGCCAAAGCGGCGCGGCCAGGCTCTTACGCAGCGCCTGCAAGAAGGCATTGGTCCGCCCGCTGCGCCCCTGCCGGGCGTGGAGCAGCGCCACCACATCGGCGGCGGGCGGCGACCAGCGGGGCAATATCGCCTGCAACCGCCCCGCTGCCAGATCCCGCGCGACATCCCATTCGCTCCGCAAGATGATACCCAGTCCCGCCAGCGCCCAATCGCGGATGATCTCACCATCATTGCTCGCCATGACCGGCTTGATCCGCACTGTTACCTTGCCCTGCTTGGGATGGGCAAAGCGCCAGAGCGTGACGTCCTCGTCATTCTCGCGCAGCGCGAGGCAGTGATGCGCCGTCAGATCCTGCGGGGTCTGGATCGGGGGGTGCTGGGCAAGATAGTCGGGCGCGGCGCACAGGATGCGGCTGTTGGGGGCAAGCGTCGTGACCAGCCGGTCGCTTTCGGGCAAGGCCCCGATATGGACGACGATATCCCAGTTGTCGGCCATCTGGCGGATCGGGCTGTCGGACAGTGCCAGCGTCACCGAAATCGCCGGATGCCTTTTGGCGAAGTCGCGCACCACCGGCGCGACATGCCGCCTGCCAAAACCATAGGGTGCCGCCACGCGCAGATGCCCGCTGACCTGCCGGGTGCGACTGGCGACCCGCTCGGACAATTGCTCGATCGCGCTGATGATGTCCGCCCCGTCCGACGCGATCAATTCTCCCTCGTCGGTCAGGCGCAAACCGCGTGATGTGCGGTCGATTAGCTTCACCCCGATCCGCTCCTCCAGTGCGCGCAGCCGTTGCGTGACCGCAGGCGGCGTGACATTCAATCTGCGCGCCGCTTCGGCCAGCGACGGCGCGCTGGCGATCATTTGGAAGAAGCGGAGGTCGTCAGTGGAAAGCATTAAGTTCCATCTTAGCTATAAATACAGAATATGTTAATTGCAGACTTCAGAAATCGGCATATTCTTCGGCCTATGGCATGTCAAAACCAATGTACGGGTCGCTGTCCGTCCTACCGAAGAAAGCCTCGCTCATGACCATCCCATCCTGCGACCGGCTCTATATCGACGGGGCTTGGGTCGATCCGATCAAACCGCTCCCGGCCATCCCGGTGATCAGCCCGGTGACTGAGCAACAGATCGGGTCGGTCGTCCAGGGCAGCGCAGCCGATATCGACGCCGCCGTCCTCGCCGCCCGTCGCGCTTTCCCTGCATTTTCTGCGACGGCCCCCTCCGACCGCGTGGCCCTGCTTCGCCGGATACTCGCGCTGATGGAAGAGCGGTTCGAGTCCTTGGCACAAGCCATCTGTCTGGAAATGGGCTCGGCGATCGGCTTTGCCCGCGCGTCGCAAGTGCCCTTCGGCATCGCCCATGTCCGCGCCGCGATCGATGTACTGGACGATTATGCCTTTATCCGGCAGCAGGGCAGCACCGCGATCCTGCGCGAAGCCATCGGCGTCTGCGGTCTCATCACGCCCTGGAACTGGCCGCTTTATCAGGTCACGGCCAAGGTCGCACCCGCCATTGCCGCGGGCTGCGCGGTCATCCTCAAACCCAGCGAATTATCGCCCTTCAGCGCGCACCTCTTCGCCCAGATCATGCATGACGCCGGGACACCGTCGGGCGTCTTCAATCTTGTCACCGGGACCGGCGCGGAAGTCGGTGCGACGCTCGCCGCCCATCCCGGCATCGACATGATCTCGATCACCGGCTCCACCCGCGCGGGCGTGCTGGTGGCGCAGGCCGCGGCCCCCACGGTCAAGCGGGTGACGCAGGAGCTGGGCGGCAAGTCGCCCAATATCCTGCTGGACGATGCCGATTTCGAGCGGGTCGTGCCCTTGGGCGTGGCCTCGGCCTTCCGCAATGTCGGCCAGTCCTGCAGCGCCCCCACCCGGATGCTGGTGCCGGCCGAAAGGCTGGCGCAGATCGAAGCGCTCGCCGCTACCGCCGCTGCGGCGCTGGTCGTCGACGATCCCGCCTTGGACGGCACAGACCTTGGTCCCGTCGCCAATCGCAACCAGTTCGACAAGGTGCAGGATATGATCGGCATCGGCATGGCCGAAGGCGCGCGGCTAGTGTGCGGCGGTCCGGGGCGGCCCGTTGGACAGGACACGGGCTTCTTCCTCCGGCCCACCATCTTCTCCGATGTCCGCCCCGCGATGCGCATCGCGCAGGAGGAAATTTTCGGCCCAGTGCTCTGCCTCATCCCCTATGCCGACGAAGCCGATGCGGTGCGGATCGCCAACGACACCATCTACGGCCTTGGTGCACACGTCCAATCGCGCGACCTGGACCGTGCGCGCGCCGTCGCCGCGCAGATCCGCGCAGGACAGGTGCATATCAATCATCCGGCCTGGGACGCCATGGCCCCCTTTGGCGGCTATAAACAATCGGGCAACGGCCGCGAATATGGCGTGTTCGGCCTGGAGGAATATTTGGAGACCAAGGCGATAGTGGGCTATTTCCCATGATGAACGCTATGATGACCACAAGGAACAGACCGTGACGATAGCCCGGACCCTGGAACTACAGCAGGACGAAGCGGCAAACACGCGCCTTGCCGATCTGGAGACGCCCTGTCTCATCCTCGACGCGGACCGTATGGACCGGAATATCGCCCGCCTGCGCGAACGGCTCGCGCCCTTGGGCGTATCGCTGCGCCCGCACCTCAAGACCGCCAAGTCGATCGAGGTGGCCCGCCGCGTCATGAGCACGCCGCAGGGACCGGCCACCGTATCGACCCTCAAGGAAGCGGAATTCTTCGCCGCTGCCGGTGTCCGCGACATCATCTATGCGGTGGGCATTGCGCCGTGGAAACTGGCCAAGGTCATCGCCCTGCGCAAACAGGGCGTCGACCTCGCCATCGTCCTCGACACGGTCGAACAGGCGCAGGCCGTCGCCGCTGCGTCACGCGAAGCGGGGGATGCTATTCCTGCGCTGATCGAAATCGACTGCGACGGCCATCGCTCCGGCGTGTTGCCGACCGACCGGGACCGGCTGGTCGCGATCGGGCAGGCGCTGACCCAGGGTGGCGAACTGCGCGGGGTGCTGACCCACGCGGGCGGCAGCTATGCCGCGCGCGGGGAAGAGGCGCTGCGCCGCTGTGCCGAGGACGAACGCCTGGCCGTGGTCGACGCTGCGACCATCCTGCGCGATGCAGGCCTGCCCTGTCCGGTGGTCAGCATGGGCTCTTCCCCGACCGCGCACCACGCCCATGACCTGACCGGTGTGACCGAAGTGCGTGCAGGCGTGTTCATGTTCTTCGACCTGGTGATGGCGGGCGTCGGCATATGCCGCATCGAGGATATCGCCCTTTCCGTGCTGGCGACGGTGATCGGGCATCAACGCGACAAGGGCTGGATCCTGATCGACGCAGGCTGGATGGCGATGTCGCAGGATCGCGGCACATCCAAACAAGCGGTCAATCAGGGCTATGGCATCGTTTGCGACAGCAGCGGTGTGGCCTATGATGATCTCATCCTGGCCGACGCCAATCAGGAACATGGCATCATCATGGTCCGCCCGGGTTCCGGCGCAACCTTGCCGGACCTTCAGATCGGCGACCGGGTGCGCGTGCTGCCCAACCATGCCTGCGCCACCGGCGCGCAGCATCGCCGCTATCATGTCGTTCATGGCACCGACGACCGGGTCGTGGCGGAATGGCAGCGTTTTGGAGGATGGTAATGACCGACACACCACAACCGATCCTGACCGACACCGCTCCGGCCCCCGCAGGCCATTATGCGCAGGCGATCCGGTCCGGCAGCACGCTTTATATTTCGGGTCAGCTGCCGATCAGGACTGACAAGGCGCCCCTGTCCGACATGGCATTCGAAACGCAAGCGCGGCAGGCCATCGCCAATATGCTGGCGATCCTCAAAGCGGCGGGGGCCGAGCCGTCCGACCTGTGCCGGGTCACCGCCTATATCGTCGGCGTCGACAACTGGCCGCGCTTCAACACCGTCTATGCCGACATGCTGGGTGCCGCTCAGCCTGCCCGCACGGTCGTCCCCGTGCCCGAACTCCATTATGGCTATCTGGTCGAAGTCGACGCGATCGCCAGCCTGCCCGCCGCAACCGACTGATCCCTCAGGAGCCGATGATGCTGCCCTTTGTTCAACAGGTCGCCAGTGACGACCATTTGCCCGACGCGGTCGATGTCGTCGTAGTGGGCGGAGGCATCGTCGGCACGGCGGCCACCTATTATCTGGCGAAGCGCGGATTGAAGGTCGCCCTGATCGAAAAAGGCCACATCGCCTGCGAACAATCGAGCCGCAGCTGGGGCTGGTGCCGCCTGCAAAATCGCGATCCGCGCGAAATGCCGCTCTCCTTGCTGTCGATGCGCCTGTGGGACAGTCTGGCGCCGGAGATCGGCCAGGATCTGGGCTTTCGCCGCTCCGGCCTTATCTACACTACCGATGACGCCGCGATGCTGGCAGGCTGGGAGGCCTGGACCCCGACCGCGCGCGAGTTTGGCGTCGAAACCTATATGCTCAGCGCCAAGGAAGCAGCCGATCATATTCCGCAGACGCGCCGCAAATGGTTGGGTGGCCTTCATTCGGTGCGAGACGGCAAGGCCGAACCCGCCTTGGCCGCGCCGATATTGGCGGAAGGCGCCCGCGCTCTTGGCGCGACCATTCACCAGCAATGTGCCGCGCGTGGCCTAGGCATCAGTAACGGCCGGGTCACCGGCGTCCATACCGAGAAAGGCATGATCCGCACCGACGCTATATTGTGCGCGGCCGGTGCCTGGGCCTCGACCTTCCTGCGCCGCCACGGCATCCGCTTCCCGCAGGCCAGCGTTCGGCAAACGGCCCTGCGCACCAAGCCGACCGTCAATGTCGGCGACGTCCTCTATTGCCCCGACCTCGCCATGACCCGCCGCCTCGACGGCAGCTACACCATGGCGATCAGCGGCCGGGCCACGCTGGAACTGACCCCCCAGGGCATAGGCTTCGCGCGCGAATTCATGCCGCAATTCATTCAGCGGCTCAAAGCCGTGCAATTGGGAGTCGGCGCGTCCTTCCTCACCGGCCCGGAATCGTTGTCGGCGATGTTCGGCCGCGACGATCGCCTCTTCGAACGCAACCGCATCGCCGCCCCCGTGCCCAACCGACGGCTGGTCCAGGCAATCATGGACAATGTGCGCGGCACCTTCCCGCAACTGGCAGGCATAGAGGTTGACCACGCCTGGGGTGCCTATATCGATTGCACGCCCGACGCGGTGCCGGTGATCTCGGCCGTCGATCCTGTCGATGGGCTGTATCTCGCGGCGGGCTGTTCGGGCCATGGCTTCGGGCTTGGCCCCGGCATCGGCTATCTCGCGTCGGAACTCATCACCAACGATCGGCCAAGCGTCGACTCCAAGCAATTCCGCCTGAACCGGCTGGTCGATGGTTCGACAATCAAGGTCGGCTCGCTCTGACACCCGGTTGGCTGGGCCGGAGGCAAGGTGCCGTCAAAACCAAACGCCCACCTCCCAAAGGTTGACACCGACCAGCTGTTCGTATTTGGTCTTACCAATAATTGGGAGAGATCATATGCGCGTATCGAACATCACTTTGCTCGGCCTGGTCAGCACTGCGGCGATGGCTTTGGTGGCCATCCCGGCCAGCGCGGGCACCTCTCCCACCTCCGCCCAATCTAGTGTGGAAGCCTCCGGTCCCCGCCAGATCGTCTCCCTCGCGTCGGGCTGGCGCTTTCGCTTCGGTGGCGATGCCGCTGGCGTCACCAACCCAGCCTTTGACGACAGTAGTTGGGAACGGATCGACCTCCCCCACACATGGAACCGCATGGGCGAATATCAGCTCACCCGGTCGCCACAGAGCAATTTGGAGCAGGGCATCGGCTGGTATCGCCTGGCCGTGACCGCGCCGTCGCGGGCCAAGGGCCAGCGCCAGTTGATCCAGTTCGACGGCGTCGGCGCGATCGCGGAAATTTGGGTGAACGGCGAGCGCGTCGGCGGCCATGCCGGTGCCTTCTCGACCTTCCGCTTCGACATCACTGATCAGCTGCGGGCGGGTGCATCCAACCTCATCGTCGTAAAAGCCGATAACAGCAAGCCCGCGCCGGGCAGTTCGACGGCGGACGTCATTCCGCTCGGTGGCGATTTCTTCGTCCATGGTGGCCTCTATCGCGGCGTGTCCTTGATCACGGTCGATGCCGCACAGTTCGACACGCTCGACCATGGCGGACCGGGCCTCTATATCAGCACGCCGCAAGTGACGGACGCCGCCGCCAGCGTGGCGCTACTGGCGCGGCTGCGCAACGCCGGGCCGGGGCGGCGCAAGCTCACCGTCAAGACGCAGATTCTGGATGCCGACGGAGCGGTCGTCGCGCGCGACAGCGCGCCCGCCGCACTGACCGCGAATGGCACGCTGGAACTGCGCCGTTCGCTGACCATTGCGCAGCCGCAATTGTGGCAGGGACGCGAAAACCCCTATCTCTATAAGGTGGTGTCGGAACTGGTCGAACGCGGCCGCGTGGTCGATCGGGTGGAGCAACCGCTCGGCGTGCGGACCTTCGCCTTTGATCCCGACAAGGGCTTCATCCTGAACGGCAAGCCCACCCGCCTGCACGGCGCATCGCGCCATCAGGACAGGCAGGGCAAGGGCTGGGCGCTGACCCCGGAGGACCATGCACAGGATATGGCGATCATGGCAGAAATGGGCGTCAACACCGTTCGCCATGCCCATTATCAACATGCCCAGGAATGGAGCCGCCTGGCCGACGAGACAGGTATGGTCGTCAAGGCCGAACTGCCCTTCGTCCACCAGTCCGCCTTTGGTGACGCGCCGCCGTCGCCCGCGTTGATTGCCAATGCGCGGCAGCAATTGCTAGAACTGATCCGTCAAAATTATAACCATCCCTCGATCATGATCTGGTCGGTCGGTAATGAGATCGATATCGGCGCGGCGATCGACGCGCTGCGTAAGGGGGCAAAGGGGCCACCCGCCCAGTCGCGGGACATGCTGATCGAACTGAATGCACTTGCGCAGGCGGAAGACCCCAGCCGCCCGACGGCCTATGCCGATTGTTGCGAAGCGACAGGCTCGCCCCTGTCGCTGCCCGGCGCGCAAGTCCTGAACGACGTGACCGACATGGTCGGGCTGAACCGCTATTTCGGCTGGTATTATGGCAAGCCCGGCGACGCCGCGACGGCGTTGGCGGCGTTGCATGCCAAATATCCGGGGCGCGCCGTTGCCCTGACCGAATATGGGGCAGGGGGCGCGCTCACCCAGCATACTGACAATCCACTGGGCGGGCCGGTCAATGCCAATGGTCGTCCCCATCCCGAAGCGTTTCAGGCCTGGGTCCATGAGGAAACCTGGAAGGTTCTCAAAAAGCAGGAGTATCTCTCCGCCACCTGGATTTGGAACATGTTCGACTTCGCCTCGAACAGCCGTGAAGAGGGGGAGGCGATCGACCTCAACGACAAGGGGCTGGTCAGTTATGACCGCACCGTTCGCAAGGATGCCTTTTATTTCTACAAGGCCAGCTGGTCGAAGGAGCCTGTCCTGCATCTGACCGGTCGGCGCTATGTCGACCGCGCCTATCCGGTGATGGATGTGCGCGCCTACAGCAACGCGGCTACCGCCAGCCTGACGGTCAATGGCCGCGATGCGGGCACTGTCGCCTGTCCCGACCATATCTGCGTTTGGCCGGGTGTCGCGCTCAAGACGGGCGACAACGCCGTGACCGCTACCGCGTCCGCCGGAGGCGAGCCCCTGTCGGACACGGTCAGCTGGAAAGCCCCCGATGCTGCCGCCGGTCTGCATATCCGCGTGGGTAGTCTAACTGGTCTTACCACTGCTGATGGTGCCCGATTTGGGTCCGACACCTTCTTTACCGGCGGCACCGTACCCGAATTGCGGATGGGCGCGCGTGGCAAGGTGGCGGAAAACAATGTGGTGGGCACCAGCGACCCCGAACTTTATGCCTCCTACCGCGAAGGTAGCTTCTCCTATGCGCTGCCTTTGCCCAACGGGCGCTGGTTCGTCACGCTCCATATGTTCGAGCCGGACGCCGCAAAGGCGCCGAATCGTCGCTTCAATGTGGCGGCAAATGGGCGGACTATGCTGCCAAAGTTCAACCCGGCGCAGGCAGCGGGCGGGGTTTTGAAAGCCGTAAAACGCACATTCCCGGTTCGGGTGAGCGATGGCAAGTTGACCCTGCAATTCACCGCCGCCGATGGCGATGCGCTGGTGTCGGCAATCAGCATTTCCCCGGATATCGGAAATACGCCGCGATAGGCAGGAATCGATTGACAGGCCGACGATCCGGATAGTAAATCGGCCTTACCAGTATCGAAAAAATCGGTCAGAGATCACGACCGAAAGATAGGGAGGGGATATATGCGCATCGTATCAATTCTGATGGCAGGCACAGCCATCGCTATGGCCGCTCCGGCCATCGCCCAGGACACGGCTCCTGTCATGCAGGGTGCCGAGAGTGGCGAGGCTGCCATCATCGTCACTGCGCAGAAGCGCGAACAGAATGTCCAGGACGTCCCGGTCGCCATCACCGTGGTCAGTGCCGATCAATTGGCCAGCGTCGGCGGCAGCCAGCTGCAGGATCTGACGAAAGTATCGCCCAGCCTTACGATTACGCAGGGCGGCGATCTGAACAATAATGTCATCGTCATGCGCGGCGTCGGCACGTCGGCCTTTTCGGTCGGCATCGAACAGAGCGTGCTCGTCATGGTCGATGGCGTTGCCAACGGCCTGCCAGGGCAAGGCTTCAACGATCTCGACGATATCGAGCGCGTCGAAGTGCTGCGCGGTCCGCAAAGCACCCTGTTCGGCAAGTCGGCTTCGGCTGGTGTTATCAGCATCACCACCAAGGCACCGTCCAAGACCTTCACGGGCAGCGCCGAAATTTTGGTGACCGATGATGACGAGCAACGCTATTCGGCCAGCATCTCCGGCCCGATCACCAGCACGCTTGGTTTCCGCATCAACGGATCCGTCGGTCGCTTCGACGGCAATGTCCGCGAATTGCAGACCGACACGATGATCAACGGTCGCGACAGCGAGAATATCCGGGCCAAGCTGCACTTCGAGCCTTCATCCGATTTCGACGCCACACTGATCGGCTATTATAACAAAACCCGCACCGACTGCTGCTCCTTCGTCACGATCGAGCGCACGCCCGGCGTTACTTCGTCCTTCGGCACGCCATCATCGGTAAGCCTGGCAGGGATCACGCCCGGCAAGGATAATTTCGCGGTGCGTATCGATCCGTTCCAGACGGCGGATTCGGAAAGCTATGGCGGCTCGCTGGCCATGAACGTTGCGCTCGGCAGTCACACGCTCACGCAAATCTTCGCTATGTCGCATTATAATTCGCAGGATCTGTCCGACTTCGACGGTGCCTTCGGCCCAGGCTTCGGTCAGCCCAACGGTCTGACCCAGGGTGGTGATTTCAAGGGCGATACGCTGAGCCACGAACTGCGGTTGACATCGCCTTCGGGCAATCCGCTGCAATATGTCGTCGGCACCTATTATTCGCGCAACAACAACCAGCGCACCTTCGTGCGCCCCGGTCCGATCGCCAATGCCAATTGGGCGGGTCGCACAACGTCCGAGGCCGTCGCTGTTTTTGGCCAGGCGGACTGGGAAATCATGCTGGGCACGAAGCTGATCGCGGGCCTGCGCTGGAACAAAGAAGACATCTCGTTCCGCTATCAACGCTTCAACAGCAATGGCGGCAATCCTCCTTTCGCGACAGGTGGGAGCACGTCCGATACGGTCGTCACGGGCAGGTTCGGCATCCAGCAGGATTTGACCGACGATATGATGGCCTTTGCCACCTACTCGCGCGGCTATAAGGGGCAGGGCTATGATCTGACCTCCTCCTTCGTGCGCCCGACCCACCCGGCCAGTCGGCCGATCCAGCCTGAAACGGCCGACGCCTATGAAGTCGGCCTCCGCAGCAGCTTCCTTGATCGGCGCGTGACGCTCAACCTCACCGGCTTCTGGACCGACTACAGCAATTTCCAGTCGCAGACACTGGAACCCGGCCTGGGTGGATCGTTCATTCTGGCCAATGTCGGTTCGTTGCGCACGCGCGGCGTGGAAGCGGAAATGACGGCGCGCGCCAGCGATTGGCTCAGCCTCAACGGCAGCGTTGCCTATGTCGATGCCAAGGTGAAATCCTATCCCAATGGGGAATGTTATTTCGGCCAGACCGCGGCGCAGGGCTGCCTGCCCAATGGCAGTGGTGGGCGCGCGCAGGATCTGTCCGGCTCGCGGCTCGCCAATTCGCCCGAATGGAAATTCAACGTCGGTGCGGACGTGAATCTGCCCTTGGGCAACCTGCCGGTCGATCTGAAGGCCAACGCCAATTACACATGGCAAAGCGCGACATTCTTCGCATTGTCCAATGACCCGGCCACGCGTCAGGGTGCCTATGGCATCGCCAATATGAGCATTGGGTTCGAGGAAAAGACCGACCAGAAATACAGCATCACTTTCCTGGTGCGCAATCTGTTCGACCGCCATTATTTCGGCACGATCCGTAACGATGCGGGCAGCTTCGCCAACAATCCCTATCCCAACCCTTCGCCGGTAACCAACATCATCGGCCTGCGCGTGCGCGACTCCGCCCGTTATCTCGGCGTCCGGCTCGCCGCTAAATATTAAGCCGAGGCACGCGTTGCCTTAGCTTTTTCCATCTCCCCCTAATGGCCGGGCGCTAATGGCCCGGCCGTTTTTTTTGAAGGTTCTGACGATGACCACACAGAGGATCGGGCGACTGAGATGGTGGATCATCAGCCTGGTGACATTAGGCACGGTCCTCAATTACCTGGCCCGCTCCTCCCTGTCGGTGGCCGCCCCGACCCTGAAGGCCACGTTCGACATGAGCACCCAGCAATATAGCTGGGTGGTCGCAGCTTTTCAGGCGGCCTATACCGTTTCCCAACCCTTGGCCGGGCTGGCGCTCGACTGGATGGGGGTGCGCCTTGGCTTCGCTCTCTTTGCGCTGGGCTGGTCGGCGGCCAATTGCTGTCACGCCTTTGCAACCGGCTGGCCGAGTTTCGCGGTTTTTCGCGGATTGCTCGGACTGACCGAAGCGGCAGCGATCCCGGCTGGGATCAAGGTGGTGGGGGAATGGTTTCCCCCGGTGGAACGCACGGTCGCCACCGGCTGGTTCAATATCGGATCGTCGCTTGGCGCTATGATCGCGCCGCCGGTCGTCGTCTTCTGCATTGCGGTCTGGGGATGGGAATCCGCCTTCATCGTCACCGGCAGCGTCGGCTTCCTATGGGCGGCCATTTGGTATTTCGGCTATCGCAACCCGGAAGATCATCCCCGCCTCAGTGCGAGCGAGCGCGAACATATATTGGGCGGACGCGCGGCCGAAGATGCGGCATCGGATGTCGCGGCCGGGGATGCGCCGCTTGGCTGGCGGACATTGATCGTGCGCCGCGATTTCTGGAGCATCGCCATTCCGCGATCCTTGCGGAACCGGCATGGCAGACATTCAGCTTCTTCATTCCCCTCTATCTCGTCGAAGCGCGCGGCATGGATCTTAAAGGGATCGCCGCTTTCGCCTGGCTGCCCTTTCTCGCGGCCGATGCCGGATCGGTCATCGGCGGCTATTATGCACCCTGGCTCATGCGGCGGTTCAACGTGTCGCTGCTGACATCGCGCAAGATCGTGATGACGACAGGCGCGCTGTGTATGATCGGGCCGGGCTGTATCGGCCTTGCGGGCAGTCCCGGGATGGCGATCGCGCTCTTCTGCGTCGGCGGGTTCGCGCATCAGATGCTGTCGGGCGCTCTCCTTACGCTGTCGGCCGATCTGTTCGATCGCCGCGTCGTCGCCACGGCGACCGGCATGGCGGGCTCGGCCGCCTGGATCGGCGGGCTGAGCTTCTCGCTCGTCATCGGCGCTTTGGCCGACACGATCGGCTATGATCCGTTGTTCGTTTGCCTTGCTTTGTTCGACATTGCGGGCGCCGCTATCTTGTGGACCTTGCTCCGCAAGAAGCCCACCGCCATCCCGCTCGCGGCCTGACATTCACGCAGCGAAAGCACAAAAAAAGGACGCTGGAATAAGCCAATTCCAGTGCCCTTTTTCTTAAGCGGTGACGTTTTAGCGATAGTGACCGGCCTTACCAGTTCCACATCGTCCCGTCGGTCAGGCGGGCGACCGGAAGATAGGCGGGCTTGTAGGGATATTTGGCGGCCAGCGTTTCGTCGATGTCGACGCCATGGCCCGGCGTATCGCCCACGAACATTTCGCCCGCTTCGAACCGATAATCATGCGGGAATACGGCGTCGGTTTCCGGCGTGTGGCGCATATATTCCTGAATACCGAAATTGGGCACCCAGGTGTCGAAATGCAGCGCCGTCCCCATGGTCACGGGCGACAGGTCGGTCGCGCCATGGCTTCCCGTGCGTACCTGATACAGCGCAGCTAGGTCGGCGATCCGGCGCAGATGCGTGACGCCGCCTGCGCCCACCACGGTGCAGCGGATATAATCGATCAACTGGTTCTGGATCAGATCCTTGCAATCCCAGATCGTGTTGAAAATCTCGCCGACGGCCAGCGGTGTCACGGTATGCTGGCGCACCAGTTTGAACGCTTCCTGATTTTCCGCAGGCGTGCAATCTTCCAGCCAGAACAGCTGATAAGGCTCCAGCATCTTGCCCAGATTGGCGGCTTCCTGCGGCGTATAGCGATGATGCCCGTCATGCAGCAGATGATGATCGAAGCCATAAGTGGCGCGCAATTTTTCGAACAATTTGGGGACATGATTGAGCGCCTTGCGCGTATCCCATCCGGTGACCGAGGGCAGCGCGGCATCTGCCGGTTCATAAAATAGCTTGCCGCGCCCGACGCCATAGGCGTCCTTGATTCCCGGCACGCCCGTCTGCGCGCGGATCGCCTTATAGCCCATGTCGATATATTGGCCCACGGCATCGACCGTTTCGGCGATATCGCTGCCATTGGCGTGGCCATAGACCATGATGCCGTCCCGGCTCTTGCCACCCAGCAGATCATACAGCGGCATGCCCGCCATCTTGCCCTTGATGTCCCACAGGGCGGTATCGACCGCGCTCACCGCGCGCATCGTCACCGGTCCACGCCGCCAATAGGCGCCGCGATACAGATATTGCCAGATATCCTCGATTCGGCGCGGGTCCATGTCGATCAGGCAGGGAATGACATGGTCCTCCAGATAAGAGACGACCGCCAGTTCGCGTCCGTTGAGCGTCGCATCGCCAATGCCATAGACGCCCTGATCGGTTTCGATCTTGAGCGTCACGAAATTGCGCCCCGGACAAGTGACGATGACGCGCGCCGATTGAATTTTCATGAGATACTTCCCCTCGCCAGTGGCCTTAGTTGGCAATTACCGTTAGGCTCACTCTTGCCGATTTCAACAAAATTGGTAAGGCCTATTTTCAGGCGAGGGCAGAAAAATGATTGAGACAGGCAAAAGTGCCGGTGGATCGGACCCGATGGAGGGTACGGAACGGCTATATCAGAAGCTGGCGCGCCGATTGTTCGAGGATCTGGCGGCCGGGCGCTACGCCATTGGCGACCGTCTGCCGGCTGAGCGCGAATTATCGGTGATGCACGGCGTCAGCCGTCCGGCCGTGCGCGAGGCGATGATCGCGCTGGAAGTCCAGGGGTTGATCGAGGTGCGGATCGGTTCCGGTGCCTATGTCCGCGCGCTGCCCGGCGATCAGGATCGGCCGGGCTTCACCGTCACCGCCTTCGAACTGATGGAAGCGCGGCTTTTGGTCGAAGGCGAAGCGGCGGCGCTCGCCGCGGTCAACATCCGGGACGATGAACTGGAAGAACTCGACCGGCTGGTGCAGCAAATGTCGGAAGAAAATCTTCTGCCCGGTGTCAGCACCGAAGCGGACCGCGCCTTCCACCTGCTCATCGCCTCTGCGACGCGCAACGCCGTGATCCACAGCCAGGTCGAGGAAATGTGGCGTTTGCGCTCGACCTCGCCAGACTGCGCGCTGCTGCTCGAAAAGGCGCGCACCGCCAATATCCAGCCCGTGGTTGCAGAACATAGTGTCGTGCGGGACGCGCTGCACGCCCGCGATCCTGCTGCCGCCAGAGCCGCGATGCGCGCGCATCTGGGCTCGGTCATCGATCATTTGCTGTTCACGATCGAGGAAGATGCGATCGAGGACGCCCGCCGCACCATCGCTTCCACCCGTGCGCGCTATGCCCGCGCCGCAACCTTATAGGTCTTGTTCATGCGTCCGCTGATCCTGCATCCTGATCGTCTGTTCCCAACCGATCCGTCCGTCCGTTCGATCGCCCGTCGGCTGTATGAAGCGGTCGCCGGCCTGCCGATCATCAGCCCCCATGGCCATACCGATCCGCGCTGGTTTGCCGACGATCAGCCCTTCGGCAATGCCAGCGAACTGCTGCTGACGCCCGACCATTATGTCTTTCGGATGCTCTATAGTCAGGGCATATCGCTTGATGCGATTGGGCTGGTGCCCAGGGAGGGCGAGGGCACCCCTGTCGATCCCCGCGCGGCATGGCGCATATTGGCGGAAAATTATACGCTGTTCCGGGGCACGCCGTCGCGCATGTGGCTCGATTGGGTCTTTGCCGAAGCCTTCGGCCTGACGGTCCAGCTCGATGCCGCGAGCGCGGACCTCTATTATGACACCATTACGCAGGCGCTGGCGACCGACGCATTCCGCCCGCGCGCGCTCTATGATCGCTTCAATATCGAAGTGATCACGACCACGGAATCGCCGCTCGACGATCTCGCCCATCACGCCGCGATCCTTGCCGACAATGATCGCGCCGATGGCTGGAAGGGTAGGGTGCTGACCGCTTACCGCCCCGATCCGGTCATCGACCCGCAATTTGACGGCTTTCGCGATAATCTGCGCAAGCTGTCCGACCTGACCGGCGAAGATGCGTTCGATTATCAGGGCTATCTCGCCGCGCACCGGCAGCGCCGCGCCTTTTTCGCCAGCATGGGCGCGACCTCGACCGATCATGGCCACCCGACCGCCGCAACCGCCGATCTGACGACGCAGAGGCGCGGGCGCTCTTCGCGCGCGTGACCGCCGATAGCGTGTCCGATGCCGACGCCGAACTGTTCCGCGCGCATATGCTGACCGTCATGGCTGGGATGAGCGTCGAGGATGGCATGGTGATGCAGATTCATCCCGGTGCCTACCGCAACCATAATGCGTCGCTCTTCACGCGCTTTGGCCGCGACAAGGGGGCCGATATTCCGATGGCCACCGAATATGTCCACGCGCTGCGCCCGTTGCTCACCCGCTATGGCAATGAAACAAACCTCACGATCATCCTCTTCACGCTCGATGAAACCAGTTACGCCCGCGAACTGGCACCGCTCGCCGGCCATTATCCCGCGCTCAAACTCGGCCCGGCTTGGTGGTTCCACGACAGTCCCGAAGGCATGCGCCGCTTCCGCAACCAGATGACCGAGACGGCGGGCTTCTACAATACGGTCGGCTTCAACGACGACACCCGCGCCTTCCTGTCCATTCCGGCGCGCCATGATGTCGCGCGGCGGATCGACTGCGGCTTCCTCGCCCAATGGGTCGCGGAACATCACATGGAGGAATGGGAGGCGGCCGAACTGGCGGTCGACCTGTCCTACACGCTGGCAAAGAAGGCGTATAAGCTGTGAGACTGTCGCAAGAGAACATCGCCGCGCTGAACGTGGACGTCGAACGGCCGGGCTATGACCGCGCTGCCCAGGCCTGCGGTATCGTCCATTTCGGCATCGGTGCCTTTCACCGCGCGCATCAGGCGGTCTATACGGACGATGCCATGGCGGCGGGTGACCGTGACTGGGGTATCACCGGCGTATCGCTGCGATCGGGCGATGTCGCCGATCAGATGGAGCCGCAGGACGGCCTATTCACCGTGTCGGAACGTGGCAGCGGCAGCCAGCGCACCCGCTTGATCGGCGCGGTGCAGCGCGTACTTGTCGCGCCGCGCGACCCGGCCGCCGTCGTCGCGGCGCTGGCCAGCAGCAGCACGCACATCGTCAGCTTCACCGTAACGGAAAAGGGCTATTGCCGCACGCCTGCAGGCCAGCTTGATCTGGCCATGCTCGAACCGGAACTGGCCGATGGCGCAACCCCCCGCAGCATTTACGGCTTCCTCGCCACCGGGCTGGCGCAGCGACGCGCTGCTGGCATGCCGGGCCTGACCCTGGTCAGCTGCGACAATCTCGCGGAAAATGGCGCGGTCCTGTCGGTCCTGCTCAACGCCTATCTTGATCGCGTCGATCCCGGCCTCGCCGCCTGGTTCCGCCGCGAATGCGCTTGCCCCTCCACCATGGTCGACCGCATCGTGCCCGCCGTGACCGATGCCGACCGCCAGCAGATCGCCGATACCATCGGCATGGAGGATGCCGCCGCCGTCATCACCGAACCCTTCCGCCAATGGGTGATAGAGGATCGTTTTGCGGGGCCTCGCCCGCGCTGGGAGGTCGGCGGCGCGCAACTGGTGGCCGATGTGCGCCAGCATGAAGCCGCCAAGCTGCGGATGCTCAACGGCGCGCATTCCGCGCTCGCCTATCTCGGTCTCGCCCAGGGTCATGACTTCGTGCATCAGGCGATCGCCGATCCGACCCTGCGTCCCTTGATCGAGCAACTCATGCGCCATGAGGCAGGCGTCAGCCTCGGCAGCGACCCTGGCCTCGACATCGACGCCTATGCCGCGCAATTGCTCGCGCGCTTTGCCAATTCGGCCCTGCCCCATCGGCTCGCGCAGATCGCGGTCGACGGGTCGCAGAAAATCCCGCAACGCTGGCTGGAACCGCTGGCGATCAACCTGGCCGCCGGGCGCGCCTGTCCCGCAACATTGAAAGCCCTGGCCGCCTGGATGCTCCATGTCCGCGGCGATGCGCGGGTGGTGGACGATCCCATGGCGGTGCAGCTTGCCGCTTTATGGCAATCGGCCGGGACTGCGGGCATCGTCACCACCCTGTTCGGCGAACAGGGGCTGTTCGCCGATCGCTGGACCGTCACCGACCAGAGCCGCGCGCTGCTCCAGGCCGAAGTGGATCAGATGGCGGCAGTCTGATCGACGGCAGTTTCAATCGCATAATGGATGGGCTTGAAACTGCCGGCGTTGGAGTCAGGCGCCGAACAGGCGGTAAGGCCGATGATGAGGTCCATCTCCGCCCGGAACCGGATATGATCACCCGCCTTGCTGACCGGCGGCAGCACGCGCAACTTGCCATCCGGCGCGACCGGCACGTTCATGAAGCAATTGAACGCCACGGGAATCGCGTCCGGCTCGATCCCATAGGGTGCGAGCGCTTCCGCCAGATTGCCGAAACAGCCGCGATGCGGTTCCAGGTCGGGATAAAAATGGTGGAAGGTATCGATGGAGCAGGGCGTCAGCAGAAAATCATGCCGCCCCACAGTATCGGCGATAATGGTCAGCATCGGCTGCGACCGATTGGAATAGAGCCTATGGCCGGTGGTTAGGCTGATCGTTTCGGCATAATCCAGCGTCCGCCCGGACGAAATGACTTCCCGCACATCGGCAGCATTATAGGCCAACAGGTCGGCCACTTGCTCGCCCTTGGGGTCGGTCACCGTCAGCGCGGCCCCGCGCGGAAGCCGGAATGCCGCGCCGCTCCGCTCGGCGATGACATGTACGCCATTGGTCATGCTTTTTCTCCCCGATATTCGAAGGGGGCCACCCACTGATCGCCCACTGCGCGCCCGGAATATTGCCGTGCCTCGCTATTTTCGCCGAACCGCTCCAGCATCGGATTGCGTGACCCGGCGAGCGCTTCGTCGCGCACCAATATCTTCTCGCGCATCGTCTCATATTTCCCTTCCGCGCGCAGCTGTTCGAACTGATCGTGCAGATTGAAGATCAGGGTAGGGTGTTTGAAGCGGCGCGCCGGTCGGCTCGCACGGGGGTGCAGGCCGACGATGAAATAGGCCTCGCCGCCAAAGCTCAGCGAGAAATGAGGGTTGTTCGGATCGGCACTGACCCGTTTGTCGTAATTTTGGCCGCGCCACGCATCCTTGTCGCTCAGCGATTGCACCCGGTCCCACAGGCGCGCTCGAACGCCTCCTCCGACAAATCATCCGGCCCTTCGAACACCGCGGCAAAGCTGCGGAACAGGCCGGGCTTGTCCTTGTAAGTGCTGGTAAAGCCGAGCAGCGCATCATGCACGCGCAGGTCATCCCACGCGCTGTCGATGCTGTTGCACGCCAGCGTTATCAGGTTGCCGCGCGCCAATGCGGCCTTCGCGCCGACGCAGGGGAATGCGGGCGCGACGATATGGTCCTGCAACTCGGATTCGAGTTGGACTTGGGACTTATGCGTCCAGGGAAACATGCTGCATTCCATTTCAGTGTCTGTTCGTTTCAGCCCCGATAACGTTTCGATTCCAAAATTGGCCGCACCGGCCGAACCAAAATCTGATTGATACAGATTATTTCTGCCGCAATCATACCGCATCGGGCACAGGCGTTGCGGCATCGGGATCACGCCCACGGTTCCGGTCAAGCAGCCGCATCGCCGGGGTCACGGTCAGCCCATGGAACAGGATCGACAGCACAGCGACGAGGCCGACGATCGCCCAAAGCCGCTCGCCCGAATCCAGCGGCATATGATTGAGCCCATAGGCAAGATAGTAGAAGGATCCGACGCCACGGATGCCGAAAAAGGCCAAAGTCAGCTTCTCGGGCAACGCCGCGCGAAACCCGATCATCGCCAGCATGCCCGCCACCGGGCGGACGATCAGGATGATCGCGACGGCGGCAGCCACATCGGTCCAACGCAGCGCGCTGAGCAGCCCATTGGCAAGCGCTCCACCCAGCAGGATCAACACCACCATCATCGCCAGCCGTTCGATCTGTTCGGTGATATTGTGCATGGCGTGGTTGAAATCATGCGCATGATGCGACCGGCGCAGGGTCAATGCCGTGACGAAGACGGCCAGGAATCCATAGGCATCGGCAATCTCGGTCAGGCCATAAGAAACGAACGTCGCGGCGATGGCAATCAGGCCATCGCCCGTCTTTGACAATTTCGTTTCGGCCGGCACATGATAGGTCAGCCAACCGAAAATCTTGCCGATCAGCCAGCCACCGACCACGCCGACGCCGATTTCCCACAATACGCTGTGCGACACCCACTGCCGGGCCCACGGCTCGCCGACGGAGGCGGCAAGGCCGAGCGCTAATGCCAGATTGACGAAGGGAAAGGCCAGCCCGTCATTCAGGCCCGCTTCGGACGTCAGGCCGAACCGCACTTCATCCTCTTCGCCCGTCTTTGGCGGCCCGACCTGCACATCGGCGGCCAGGACAGGATCGGTCGGGGCTAGGCTGGCACCCAGCAGCAATGCAGCGGCCCAGGGCAGTCCCAGCCCCCAGCCACCAAGAAGGGTGATCGCCGCAATGCTGATGGGCATGGTGATGATGAGCAACCGCCACGTCACGCCCCAGCGCCGCCAACTGAACGCGCGATCGAGTTTCAACCCCGCCCCCATCAGGGCGATGATCACCACGAATTCGGTAAAGCGCTCCGTGATGTCGGGATAGTCGAAGGGCATCGGCCGGAGCGTCACGGCGGGTATGGAGAAAATGGCCGCGCCAATGCCGATACAGATGATCGGCAGCGACAGCGGCAACTTCTGCAGCGCAAGCGGAAGCCAGGCGACAAGGGCGATCAAAACCCCCGCGCCGGTCAGCCAGAGGATATAGGGTTCAGGCGCAGCTAAATGAATCATGAACGCCTAACGGTTGGCGCGACGAAGCGTTTCCTCCTCGATGCCGATGGAACGTCGCGCCTCGCGGCTTGTTGGCTTGGGGGGGAGCGATTGGCGGCCCGCAAGGAGCAGGATATGATATTCGATAGCTGGGCCGAATTGCTGCGCGTCATGACATTGGGCGCGGCCGCCTATCTGGCACTGGTTACGACCTTGCGCATCAGCGGCAAACGCACCCTGGCGAAGATGAACGCCTTCGACCTGGTCGTGACGGTTGCGCTCGGATCGACCTTGGCGACGATCCTGCTGTCCAAGGACGTCGCCCTGGCGGAGGGCGTGGTCGGCTTTTTGGTGCTCGTGGGTCTGCAATATCTCATCGCCGCCAAGTCCGTGCGGTTTTCCTGGGTCGAAAATCTGGCCAAATCCGAACCGAAAGCCTTGTTGCACAACGGCGTCCCGGATGAAGCCGCGTTGCGGCACGAGCGGGTCACGCAGGAGGAACTCCTCTCTGCCGTCCGCGCGGCGGGCTTTGGCGGCCTCGACCTGGTCGCCGCTGTCGTCCTGGAAACTGACGGCAGCTTCAGCGTGGTGTCGATGGACAAGGTTGGTTCGCGATCGGCCATTCCCATGGTCAAGGGCGTCGCCGCATGAGCGCGTCCGACAAGGGCGATTTGGCGCAGGACCGCACCGACCTCGCCGAGGATCGAACCTTGCTTGCGCACGAACGCAGCTTCGCCAGCTGGATCCGCACCGGCATGGCATCGGTGGGTATCGCGCTCGGCTTTCATGCATTGTTCGATGCGGTCGATCCGGCCTGGGTGTCGAAAAGCATCGCATCGACATTTTTGCTGATCGCGATCTTCATATTTATCTCGGCGGAACGTCGCGCCTGTCGCATCAAGGGACGGCTGGATTCGCATAGCGTCGCGGCATTGCAATCCGTGCGGATCCGCCTCATGGCATGGAGCCTGATTGCCGCGACGTTCGGATTATTGGCGGCGATATGGCTGCTTGTGCGCGCCTGACAGGCCATGGCCAGGCAGGATGGTCGCATTTGACATCGTCAATCGCCCGACTGGGGATCTGCCGCGAAATCACCATTCAGCACGATCGCATCGATCCGGCGCAACATCGCCGCGAACTGGTCCAACTCGCCCTTGGCGAAGTGACGGAAAATCTCCTGCTCCAGCGCCAGCGCCTTGGGGACCACGGCCTCATACAGCGCTTTTCCGTCATTCGTCAGAACCAGCAAGTGCGACCGCTGATCGGCGGCATGGGGCATGCGCGCAATCAGGTCGCGCGCGATCAGGCTCCTGGCCGCGCGGCTCACCGTCACCTTGTCCATCCGTGTTTTGAGGCCGATCGCCTGCTGCGTGATCCCGTCCGCGCTCTCGGCCGTCACCGCGATCACCCGCCACTCGGGAATGCGCAGTCCGAACAGCGCCTGATAGGCGCTCGCCACCGCGTCGCTCACCAGATTGGCGGTGAAGGACAATCGATAGGGCAGGAAATGGTCGAGTATGAGCGTAGCAGTGGACATGGAATATAGTAACATTTGACACCAATTCGGCAAGGCCTATGATGGTTGCAAAGGAAACCATAAGCCGGAGAGGGTAGGGGAATGCGTGCAAGCGACGACATGATGACCGGCTTTGCCAATCATTTCGCGACGCAGGCGGTGCCCGGCGCGCTGCCGGTCGGCTGCAATTCGCCGCAGAAGGTGCCCTTTGGCCTCTACGCCGAACAGCTATCGGGCACCGCCTTCACCGCGCCGCGCGCCGAAAATCGCCGCAGCTGGCTCTACCGTCTGCGCCCCACCGCGCAACATGGTGCCTATCGACCCTGGGCAGGGGCTGATCGCCTCCGGTCCGCGCCCTTCACCGACCTGCCGCCATCCCCCAATCGTCTGCGCTGGGATCCGCTGCCGATCCCGACCGACCCAACCGATTTCCTCGACGGCCTCGTCACCTATTGCGGCAATGGCGATGTCGCGGCGGGCATGGGGCAGGGGGTGCATCTCTACGCCTGCAACCGCTCGATGCAGGGCCGTGCCTTCTTCAACGCCGATGGCGAAATGCTGATCGTGCCGCAGGAAGGGGCCATCCGCCTCATCACCGAACTCGGCCGCTTCGACGTCGCCCCGCTCCAGATCGCGCTCATCCCGCGCGGCCTGCGCTTCCGCGTCGCATTGCTGGAGCCGAGCGCGCGCGGCTATGTCTGCGAAAATTACGGCGCGGCCTTCCGCCTGCCCGACCTTGGCCCGATCGGATCGAACGGCCTCGCCAATCCGCGTGATTTCGAAACGCCGGTCGCCTGGTTCGAGGATGTCGACGCGCCGGTCGACTTGATCCAGAAATTCCAGGGTCAGCTTTGCTCGACCCGCCTGCCGCACAGCCCGTTCGATGTCGTCGCCTGGCACGGCAATCTCGCGCCCTGTCGTTACGACCTGCGCCGCTTCAACACGATCAACACGGTCAGCTACGACCATCCCGACCCGTCCATCTTCACCGTCCTCACCAGCCCCAGCGACACGCCGGGCACCGCCAATTGCGACTTCGTCATCTTCCCGCCGCGCTGGATGGTGGCGGAAGAGACATTTCGCCCGCCCTGGTTTCACCGCAACGTCATGAGCGAATTTATGGGCCTGATAACAGGAGCCTATGACGCAAAGGCAGGCGGTTTCGCGCCCGGTGGCGCATCGCTGCACAATCAGATGGCCAGCCACGGCCCCGACCGCGCCAGCTATGAAGCGGGCATCACCGCCGCCTTGGCCCCGCACAAGATCGAAGCCACCATGGCCTTCATGGTCGAAAGCCGCTTCCCCTTCCGCGCCACAAAGTTCGCCGCGCAAGCCCCCTTCGCCCAGCCCGACTATGACCAGTGCTGGGATGGCTTCAACAAGGCCCAGCTACCCACAGACAAGGACGCCGCATGACCGATCACACCCACGCCGCCGACCTGCAAAGCTGGGTCACCAGCGCGAACGGCCATGCCGCCTTCCCGATCCAAAACTTACCGCTCGGCATCTTTTCGCCACCCGACGGCGGCCCACGCGCGGGCGTCGCGATTGGCGACTATATCCTTGATATAAGAGAAATAATTGACATTCTGCCGACTGACTTACAGGCCGCGCTGAACGAAACCCGCCTCAACACATTCTTCGCCCTGCCAACCGTCCTCCGGCGCGAATTACGCAAAGCAGTGTCCGCTTCGCTGTCCGATTTGGCGTTTCAGGCAGCGGTCGAACCTGCCCTACACGCGATGGATGCCTGCGCACTCCACCTGCCAGTGACGATCGGCGACTATACCGACTTCTATGTCGGCATCCATCACGCCACCCATGTCGGCCAGTTATTTCGCCCCGACAATCCGCTGCTGCCCAATTATAAATATGTCCCCATCGGCTATCATGGCCGCGCCTCCTCGATCCGCCCTTCCGGCGTCCCCGTTGTCCGTCCCTCCGGCCAGACGAAGGGACTACAGGATAGCGAACCGCGCTTCGGTCCGACCCGACGGCTCGATTATGAACTCGAATTGGGCCTTTGGATCGGGGAGGGCAACGCCCTCGGCGAACCGATCCCGATCGGCCAGGCCGCCGATCATATTGCGGGCTTCTGCCTGCTCAACGACTGGTCGGCTCGCGATTTTCAGGCGTGGGAATATGTGCCGCTCGGTCCCTTCCTCGCCAAGAATTTCCATTCCACCATATCGCCCTGGGTCATCACGCCCGAAGCGCTGGCCCCTTTCCGCACTGCGCAGCCAGCACGGGATGCCGCTGACCCCAAGCCTTTGCCCTATCTCTGGGACGAGCAGGATCAGGCGGGCGGTGCTCTCGCGCTCGACCTTAGCGTCACTCTGTCCACCGCCCGCATGCGCGATCAGGGGCTGCCGGACTTCGCGCTCAGCCACGGTCCCTCATCGAACATGTATTGGACACCCGCGCAGATCGTCGCCCATCATGCCTCGAACGGCTGCAACCTCCAGCCCGGCGACCTGCTCGGCACCGGCACCATTTCCGGTCCCGACCGCAACGCCTATGGCAGCTTGCTGGAGATCAGCCGTGGCGGCGCGGAACCGATCACCTTGCCATCGGGCGAACAGCGCACCTTCCTGGAGGATGGCGACGAAGTGATCCTCACCGCGACCGCGCAGCGTGACGGCTTTGCGTCCATCGGCTTTGGCGAATGCCGCGCCCGCATCCTGCCGGCGAAAGGCTGACGGGCATGATCCTGCATGGCTATTGGCGATCGACCGCTTCCTACCGGGTCCGCATCGCGCTGGCGCTTAAGGGGCTGGACTGTCGCCAGACGGCCCACGACCTGCGCACCGGCGCGCATCGCGCCCCGTCCTATCGCGCGCTCAACCCGCAAGCGCTGGTCCCCGCGCTGGAAACCCCGGACGGCGTCCTCACCCAGTCCAGCGCGATCATCGAATGGCTAGACGAGGAATATCCCAACCCGCCGCTACTGCCCGCTAAGACGTTCGATCGCGCAGTGGTGCGCGGCATGGCGGCGCTTGTCGCGTGCGACATTCACCCGCTCCACAATCTGCGTGTCCTCGACCGGCTACGCGGTGATTTCGCGGCGACCCCCGATCAGATATCCGCCTGGATCGGCCATTGGATCAGCGAAGGCTTTGCTGCGCTGGAGGAACAGATTGCGCGCCACGGCGGCGACTTCGCCTTCGGCGACAGCCCAGGCCTGGCCGACTGTTTCCTGCTGCCGCAACTTTATGCCGCCCATCGCTTCGACGTCGATGTGCAGCCCTTCCCGCTGATCCGTGCAATCGGTGCGCGCCTGTCGGCACTCGCCCCCGTCGCGCAGGCCCACCCCGACCAGCAGCCCGACGCCGATCGCCCCTAGAGCAGCCCTGCGTCCTTATGCGCCAGCCGCCGTCCGGTGATCAGCGTCTGGCCGATGAACAGGATGATCAGCAGGCCGCCGACCGCGCCGACGAAGATGTCGAAGCCCGACCAGCGCCCGAACAGGCCCGGCCCATAGCCCAGCGTCATCATCATGATGGTCAGGCCGATCAGCATCAGCCGCAATTCGGTCGGCCCGGCCGACAGATAGGAGAGTTTGAACTCGCCCAGCACGCGGGCGGAAAGATAGGCGTGGATCGACAACAGCAGATAACCCGCCAGGGCTACCATCGCCACGTCCATCGTGACGAAGGGGCTAAGCCCGATACCCGCCAGGATCAGCAGCGTCACCAACCCGTCGCAGCTATGGTCGATGAAATAGCCGTAGGATGGCCGCTCGATATGCCGGAACCGCGCCAGGCTGCCATCCATTGAATCGCCGAACCATTGCACGACATAACCGATGATCGCCAGGATCAGCCAGTCCGGCCCCCAATTGCTGGCCACATAGCCGGCAAAGGTCATCATGGCACCGATAACCCCGGCCAATGTCAGACGGTCGGGCGTAACCCATTGTGGCATCCGGCTACACAGCCAGGTAAGGAGGCGTCGTTCGGCCTTGGCGAGAAAATTCTGCTGTATGCGATCAAGCGCGCCGGGGCCGCTTTGTAATGCGTTTGTCATATCTCCCTATCGGCCAACCTGCCGCTGACGGCAATGGTCCTGTCACACGGTCCGTCGCCAACCGGGCTTAGGACGTCATCCGTCCGGTGATCGCAGCGGCAAATGGTTGCCACGCTATGCCATGGCCGCGCGTCCAATCGGCATCATAATAGGTGCAACCATAGCGGTCGCCGCTGTCGCACAACAGGGTCACGATACTCCCCTGTTCGCCCCCCCGCGCCATGTCATCGGCGATCGCCAGGCAGGCCCAGATGTTAGTGCCGGTCGATCCCCCGACGCGGCGGCCCAATATCCCCGCCAGCGCATGCATCGCGCCGATCGACTGCGCATCCTCCACCGCGATCATCCGGTCGATTACCGAGGGGATGAAGCTCGGCTCGACGCGGGGCCGCCCAATGCCCTCGATCCGCGCGGCGCAGCCTTCGGGCAGGGTCGTGACCGACGGGTCGGCATGGTGGCGGTGAAAGACCGAGTTGACCGGATCGGCGACGCACAGGCGGGTCGCATGCCGTTCGTAGCGGATGAAGCGGCCGATCGTCGCCGACGTGCCACCCGTCCCGGCGCCGCAGACGATCCAGCTGGGAATGGGATATTCTTCCTGCGCCATCTGGGTGAAGATGCTCTGCGCGATATTATTATTGCCGCGCCAGTCGGTCGCGCGCTCGGCATAGGTGAACTGATCGAGATAATGGCCACCCGTCTCCTGCGCCAGTCGCTGGGCGGTGGCATAGACGGTGCGGGGATCATCGACGGCATGGATTTCGCCGCCCTGAAAGCGGATCGCGTCGAGCTTGGGCGCGGCGGTGGAGGCCGGTACGACGGCGATGAAGCGCAACCCCAGCATCTTGGCGAAATAGGCTTCGGACACGGCGGTCGAGCCGGATGAGGCCTCGATCACCGTCGTCTGCGGCCCGATCCATTCGTTGCACAGCGCATAGAGAAACAGCGAGCGCGCAAGCCGATGCTTGAGGCTGCCGGTCGGGTGCGAGCTTTCGTCCTTCAGATAGAGGGTGATGCCGGGGTGACGCGGAAGGGGCAGGCGGATGAGGTGGGTGTCGGCGGAGCGGTTATAATCCGCCTCGATCCGCCTTATCGCCTCGGCCAGCCAGTCCCGCGACACCCCACCGCTCATGCGGCCAGGCCCAGCGCCCGCAGCAGCGCGGCCGAATCCGGCTCGCGGCCCCGGAAGCCGACGAAATTGTCGAGCGCGGGCCGCGATCCGCCCCGTGCCAGCACATGGTCGCGGAACAGGCCACCCAAGGCGGCGCGGTCGGCGCGCTCGTCGGCAAAGGCCTCGAAGGCATCGGCGGACAGGCGTTCGGCCCACAAATAGCTGTAATAGCCCGCCGCATAGCCGCCTGCGAAGATATGGCTGAAGCCATGGGCGAAGCGATGCCATTCGGGCGGGTGGATGACCGCCACTTCCTGTCGAACCGCCTGCAGCACTTGCTGCGCGGAGGGACCATCGGGCTGCGCCGCTGCCAGATGCAGGCGCAGGTCGAACAGGGCGAACTCCACCTGCCGCAGCAAAGCGAGCGCGCCCATGAAGCGGCGCGCGGCGAGCATGCGGCCGATCATCGCCTCGTCCAGCGGCGCGCCGCTCGTCTCATGCGCCGAAACCCGGCGCAGCATGGCGGGCTCCCAGGCGAAATTCTCCAGGAACTGGCTCGGCAGTTCCACCGCATCCCATTCGACTCCGGATATGCCGCCGATCGAGGGCAGGTCCACCTGCGTCAGCAGATGATGCAGGCAATGGCCCATTTCGTGGAACAGGGTGACCATATCCGAATGGGTAAGGTGGGCCGGACGATCCGCGCCGCCGCTGGCGAAATTGCACACCAGATAAGCGATCGGCATCTGTTCCCGGTCGGCTTCGCGCAGACGGGGACGGCACACGTCCATCCACGCGCCACCGCGCTTGCCCGCACGCGCAAACATGTCGCAATAAAGCGCGGCGACGGGTGCTGCCTCGCCCGCCCGATGCAGCGTGAAATAACGCACATCGGGATGCCAGACGGGGGCGTCGCCATCGGCAGCGCGGATCTCCAGTTCGAACAGATCGGTGACCAACGCGAACAACCCGTCAAGCACACGCGCCAGCGGCAGATGCGCGCGGATTTCCGCTTCGTCCACCGCATGCACCGCGCGGCGCATATGCTCGGTCACATAGGCCACGTCCCATGGCTCGATGGTCGCGATGTCGAGATGATCGCGGGCAAAGGCAGCCAGTTCGGCCAATTCCTCCTGCGCGCGCGGGCGCGCCCGTTGCGCCAGATCGATAAGGAAAGCATCGACCTCCTCCCCGTCGCGCGCCATCTTGGTCGAGAGCGACAGCGCCACCGCATCGGCATGGCCGAGAAAGCGCGCCGCATCCTGCCGCAAGGCCAGCAATTGCGCGATCCGGTCGCCATTGTCGAACTGGCCCGCCTGCGGTCCCTGATCGGAGGCGCGGGTGCCATAGGCTTCGTACACGGTGCGCCGCAGGTCGCGGTCCTGTGCAAAGGCGGTAATCGCGCGCACCGATGGCGCGTGAAGATCGACCAGCCAGCCTTCCAGTCCCTTCGCCTGAGCGGCGCGCGCCATCGCGTCCTGATCGTTCTGCGGCACACCTGCGAGACGCGTGTCGTCGGTCAGGTGCAGCGTCCAGGCTTCGGTCGCGTCCATGACTGCATTGGCGAATTCGGTCGCTAGTCGCCCCTGTTCGACACTATTGGCGGCAAAGGCGGCGCGATCTTCCCCATCCAGGCTGACGCCCGACAATTCGAAGCCGCGCAGCGTCAGCGTCAGTGCGCGGGCTTGCCCTTCGTCCAGTCCCTCGGTCGGGATCGCGGCCAGCGCATCATAAAGCGGCCGGTCCTGTCCAACCTCGGCAAAATAGCTGTGGATCAGCGGCTGGGCTTCCCCATGGGCGGCACGCAGTTCGGGGCTGTTGGTCACGCCGATCAGATGGTCGACCGTGCCCCATATGCGCGATAGGGCCGCGTCCGCGCTTTCCTTGGCCAGGAAGACGGCGGCAAAACCCTTCGCCTGGGCGCATTGGGCCATGGCCGCGCGGTGGGTGGCGATCGCACTTTCCACGGCGGGCAGGACATGGTCGGGGTGGATGGCGCCGAACTGGGGATGCAGGCGGCTGTCGAGCAGGGGATTGGCTTGGGTCATGCCCTTGCCCTTACACGGGACGGGGCACGACCGTAAAGCGCTCCATGGGTCAGAGGCGGGCGCTATGCCAGCGCAGATGATCCTCCATGAAGGTCGAGATGGTATAATAGCTGTGGTCATAGCCCGGCTGAAGCCGCAGCGTCAGCGGGATGCCCGCCGCGCTGTAAGCAGCGTCCAGCAGGTCGGGGCGGAGTTGTTCGGCCAGGAAGGGATCGGCCTCGCCTTGGTCCACCAGCAGATCGGCAACCCGCGCGCCATCCTCGATCAGCGCCACCGCATCATGGCGACGCCAGGCTGCATTGTCCTTGCCCAGATAGCCGCCCAGCGCCTTTTGACCCCAGGGAACTTGCGAGGGCGCGACGATCGGGGCGAAGGCGGATACCGCCTTGAACCGATCGGGGAAGGTCAGGCCGATGGTCAAGGCGCCATGCCCCCCCATGGAATGGCCCATGATCGACTGGCGCGCCATGTCGGCGGGGAATTCGGCGGCAACCAGCGCGGGCAGTTCTTCGGTCACATAGGACCACATATGATAGTGGGTGGCGAAGGGCGGCTGCGTCGCATCGACATAGAAGCCTGCGCCCAGCCCGAAATCATAGGCACCATCGGGATCATCGGCCACGCCTTCGCCGCGCGGCGACGTATCGGGTGCGACGAAGATCAGCCGAGTTCAGCGCACAGGCGGCGATATTCGCCCTTTTCGGTGACATTGGCATGGGTGCAGGTCAGGCCCGACAGATACCAGACGACCGGCAGCTTCGCGCCCGGTGCATGGGGCGGGACATAGACCGAGAAGGTCATGTCCGTGCCGCAGGCGGCGGAGGCATGGCGATAGACGCCCTGCACCCCGCCAAAGGCGCGATTGGTCGAAACCGTTTCCATGCCGCTCATCCTCTTTTATTCGCCGTCCGCGAAACAATAGGCGCAGATCTTGTTGCCGGCCGGATCGCGCAGATAGGCGGCATAGGCTGTGGGCATAAAACTACGCGGACCGGGCGCGCCTTCGTCGGTGCCGCCGTTGGCAAGGCCCGCTTCATGGAAGGCACGCACCTGCGCGCGGGTTGTCGCGGAAAAGCCCAGTGTGCCGCCATTGGCATGGCAGGCGGGTTCACCATTGGCGGGCTCAAGGATCACGAATTCCGGCGCACCCTGGCCATAGAGAAAGCCCTTTTCTCCCATCGGTCCCAAACTGTCGATGCCAAGCGCGCCGAGTGCTGCATCGTAAAACGCCTTCGATGCGGCGAGATCCTGCGCGCCCAGGCAAACATGCGTGAAAATAGCCATGTCGATTGTCTCCTCGCTTAAACTGTTAGAAGACCACGACGCTGCGGATGCTCTCACCCGCATGCATCAGGTCGAAGCCCTTGTTGATCTCCTCCAAGCTGAGCACATGGGTGATCATCGGGTCGATCTCGATCTTGCCATTCATATACCAGTCGACAATCTTGGGGACGTCGGTGCGCCCCTTGGCACCGCCAAAGGCGCTGCCCTGCCAGACGCGGCCGGTGACCAGCTGAAACGGGCGGGTGCTGATTTCCTTGCCCGCTTCGGCGACGCCGATGACGGTCGAGACGCCCCAGCCGCGATGGCAGGCTTCCAGCGCCTGGCGCATGACCGTGGTGTTGCCGGTGCAATCGAACGTATGGTCCGCCCCGCCATCGGTCAGCGCCACCAGATGCTGGACGATATCCCCCTCAATCTCCTTGGGATTGACGAAATGGGTCATGCCAAAGCGCTTGCCCCATGCCTCACGGTCGGGATTGATGTCGACGCCGATGATCTTGTCGGCCCCCACCATGCGCGCGCCCTGCAGGACGTTGAGGCCGATACCGCCCAGTCCGAACACGATGACATTGTCGCCCACGCGAACCTTGGCGGTGTTCACCACCGCGCCGACGCCCGTGGTCACGCCGCAACCGATATAGCAGCTCTTGTCGAACGGCGCGTCCTCGCGGATCTTGGCAACCGCAATCTCGGGCAGGACGGTGAAGTTGGAGAAGGTCGAACAGCCCATATAATGGAAGATGGGTTGGCCCTTATAGGAAAAGCGGGTCGTGCCGTCGGGCATCAGCCCCTTGCCCTGCGTAGCGCGGATCGCGGTACACAGGTTGGTCTTACCCGACAGGCAGCTTTTGCACTGGCGGCATTCCGGCGTGTAGAGCGGGATCACATGGTCGCCTGGCTTCACGCTGGTCACGCCAACGCCGACTTCGCGCACGATGCCTGCGCCTTCATGGCCGAGCACCGACGGGAAGATGCCCTCGCTGTCGAAGCCATCGAGCGTATAGGCGTCGGTATGGCAGATGCCCGTCGCCATGATTTCCACCAGCACTTCGCCCGCCTTGGGCCCTTCCAGGTCCAGTTCGACGATTTCGAGCGGCTTTTTGGCCTCAAAGGCGACGGCGGCGCGGGTCTTCATATGGCACTCCCTATCCAGTTGGCGGCCTTCTAGCGTCCCACAGCGGATGTGATAAAGGCATGTTTTGGCAAAAGTTTACAACCCTATGGGGATAATGATGGATCGCTGGGCGGGGATCGACGAATTTGTTGCGGTGGCGGCCGCCAGTTCCTTTTCCGGCGCGGCGGCGAAGCTGGGCTGTTCGGTCACCCATTGCAGCCGCGCTATCGCCCGATTGGAAAAGCGGCTCGACGCGCCGCTGTTCCACCGCACCACGCGGCGGGTAACGCTGACCGACACCGGGCGAACCTTTCTTGGCCATTGCGAACGGTTGATTGCGGACCGGGAAGAAGCAATTGCCTCGGTCAGCGCAACAGGCGAACCACAAGGGCAATTGCGGATCACCTGTTCGACCGCCTTGGGCGAATTGTTCGTGGCCCCGATCGTGAGCCGCTACGCCGCCGCCTATCCGCGGCTCAGCATCACGATGGAACTGACCAATCGCCTCGTCGATCTGGTGGCGGACGGTTTTGATCTGGCCATCCGAACCGGCGAAATGGCGGATTCGCAGATGATCCGCACCCGCATCGCGTCGCGTTCGCTTTGCACCTGCGCTGCGCCCGGCTATCTCGACGCTGTCGGCCGCCCCAAGACTGTCGAAGAGCTGGACGCCCATCAATGTCTGTTGGGATCGGCAACCACCTGGCATTTCTGCGAAGGCGGCCGCGATCGGCTCCATCGTCCCACGGGACGATTGCAGATCAATAGTGGTCGGGCAATATTGGACGCAGCAGTCCAGGGTATGGGCATTTGCCAATTGCCCGAATTTTATGTGCTGCCTCATTTGCGAAGCGGGGCGCTGCAATTGGTCTTGGCCGACATCCGTCCGCAGGATGAGCCGATCTGGGCAGTCTATCCCCAACGCCGCCATCTCTCGCCCAAGGTCACGGCCTTGGTCGCGCTCCTGCGGCGTGAACTGCCGCCCGCGTTGAACGCGGGTTAGTGGCTGTTGGGTGCGGGCCGCTTTACCTTTTTAAGCTGGCGGATGCGAGCCAGACGGCCAGCACGATGGCGGGGATCAAGGCGATGTCGATCCAGCCGGGCAGATGCGCGCTTGATGCTCCAGCGCTTCCTTGAGATAATGCCACAGGCCCAGCGTATAATAGCTGACCGCCACCACCGACAGCCCCTCGACCGTATGTTGCAGGCGCAGTTGCAGCCCGGTGCGGCGATCCATCGACGCCAGCAGATCGCGGTTCCGCCGGGCGAGCGCAGTGTCGACCCGCGTGCGCAGCATGGCGCTGGTCCAGGCGGTCCGCTGCGACAGATCCTCCAGCCGCCGGGTGAAGGCGTCGCAGGTCCGCATTGCAGGAAGCAGCCGCCGTTCGGTGAAATCATCGAGCGACCCATAGCCGCGTACCGGGGCGACACGCAGCGCACGGATACGATCTTGGCAGATGGCGGCATAGGCCTGCGTCGCGCTCATGCGATAGCGGGTGCGGGCGACGATCTGCGCCAGTTCGGCGGCAAGGGCGGACAACGCCTCCAGAACAATGTCGGCATCGGCATCGGGTTCGGCAACGCGCGCGGTGATCGCGGTCAGTCGTTGTTCCAGGCCCGTGAGCAGCGGCGTCGCAGCCTGCGCTTCGGGGAGGCCGAGCAGGGCGATCTTGCGATAATTGCCCAATTCCTGAAGCCGCTGGACGAGTTGGGCAAGCTCTGCGCCCTGCAACCCCTTGTCCTGGACGAGCAGGCGGCCAAAGCCATCGGCATGGAGGCGAAAGTCGCTCCAGATGCGCGCCTGCCCATCGGCGACATCGGATATGATCAGGTCGTCCGAAGCGAAATGGCGGGCGATCGTCTTGTCGTCGGGCATGTCGGCGATCAGCGCAATTTGGGTCGATCGGATGACGCGGCCCGGCAATTGCGCGATCCATGCCGCGGCCTGCGCGAAGGGGGCGAGGTCGAAAAGCGGGCCGGTGCCAAGCGCCAGAAAGCTGTAGGTCATAAATTCGCTATGCCGTTCCCAGGTGAAGCCCAGGGCACCGATCTGACAATTGAGGAAGCGGCTGGTCGGCGTGAACGGGATATCATGGGGCGCCAGCAGGTTGCCGAGGATGGTCAGGCTGGCGTCGACGTCGGCATCATCGACCAGCAGGACGAACTGGACGACGCGCGCGGGGGCGTAGAGGCGTGGCATCTTGCGGACATGCATTTCCCGCGAAAGCGAACCACGCAGCGGGTGGCTGCGGTCGTGCAGGGCCGCAAATGGATCGCCGCTATCGTTCATGCCGACACCCCCCAGTCTGAAGGCCCATTAAGTCAGACAAATGCGCAATAGGCAAGATCGGTGAGGGTCAGGCTTCCTCGTAGAGTTCCAGCGGCAGTCCATCGGGGTCGCTGAAGAAGGTGAAGCGCTGCCCGGTATATTCGTCCACGCGGATCGGTTCGCAGGCCACATCATGCGTCGCGAGGCGGGCAACCTCGCGTCGATGTCGCCCACCACGAAGGAAAGATGGCGCAGGCCACAGGCTTCGGGGCGGGACGGGCGCGGCGGCGGCGCGGGGAAGGAGAAGAGTTCGATGCGGGCATTGCCCGCATCGAGATCGCACTTCCAGCTATCGCGCGCCTCGCGATAGACCTCATGCAGCACCGGCAGGCCCAGCACGTCGACATAGAAGCGGCGCGAGCGGGCATAGTCCGATCCGATGATCGCGATATGATGAACGCCGCGCAGCATGGCGCTTATTTCTCGATCTGGCTGACGTCGCGCACCGCGCCCTTGGCGGCGTTGGTGGTCATCGCGGCATAGGCCCGCAAGGCCGGGGAGACGGCGCGCTTGCGGCCGAAGGGCTTCCAGGCCTTGACGCCCATCTTCTCCATTTCGGCGCGGCGTTCGGCCAGCACGGCGTCGTCCAGGTCCAGCTTGATGACGCGGTTCGGAATATCGATGACGATCGGATCGCCGGTCTGGACGAGCGCGATCAGCCCGCCTTCGGCGGCTTCGGGCGAGACATGGCCGATCGACAGGCCCGACGTGCCGCCTGAAAAACGCCCGTCGGTGATGAGCGCGCATTCCTTGCCCAGCCCCTTGGATTTCAGATAGCTGGTCGGATAGAGCATTTCCTGCATGCCGGGACCGCCTTTTGGCCCTTCATAGCGGATGACGACGACGTCGCCCGCTTTAACCTCATTGCCGAGAATACCGACGACCGAAGCATCCTGGCTTTCATAGACGCGCGCCGTGCCATGGAAGGTCAGGATCGAGTCATCCACGCCTGCGGTCTTGACGATGCAGCCTTCGGGCGCGAGGTTGCCGTACAGGACAGCAAGGCCGCCATCCTTCGAGAAGGGATGTTCTGCGGACCGGATCACGCCCTTTTCGCGGTCGGTGTCGAGTTCCTCCCAACGCGCCGACTGGCTGAACGCAGTCTGGGTCGGGACGCCGCCGGGGGCCGCGCGGAAGAAGTTGCGGACTTCCTCGCTATTGGTGCGGCCAATGTCCCAGCGGGCGAGCGCGGCCGCCATGGTCGGGGCGTGGACGGTGGGCAGCGACGTATCGACGAGTCCCGCCCGTTCCAGTTCGCCCAGGATCGCCATGATGCCACCGGCGCGGTGGACATCCTCCATATGGACATCCTGCTTGGCGGGCGCGACCTTGCACAGGCACGGCACCCGGCGCGACAGGCGGTCGATATCGGCCATCGTGAAATCGACCCCGCCTTCATGCGCGGCGGCGAGCAGATGGAGGACGGTGTTGGTCGATCCGCCCATGGCGATGTCGAGGCTCATCGCATTTTCGAACGCGGCGAAGCTGGCGATGGTGCGGGGCAGGGCGGTCTCGTCATCCTGCTCATAATAGCGCTTCGCGAGATCGACGATGACATGCCCCGCCTCGCGGAACAGGCGTTCGCGGTCCGAATGGGTGGCGAGGGTGGAGCCGTTGCCCGGCAGCGACAGCCCCAGCGCTTCGGTCAGGCAGTTCATCGAATTGGCGGTGAACATGCCCGAACAGCTGCCGCAGGTCGGGCAGGCGGAGCGTTCGATCGTCTGCACTTCCTCGTCGGTGTAGCTTTCGTCGGCGGCGACGACCATCGCATCGACCAGGTCGAGCGCAACTTCCTTGCCGCGCATCACGACCTTGCCGGCCTCCATCGGCCCGCCGGATACGAACACGGCGGGGATGTTCAGGCGCATCGCGGCCATGAGCATGCCGGGCGTGATCTTGTCGCAATTGGAGATGCAGACCATCGCGTCGGCGCAATGGGCGTTGACCATATATTCGACGCTGTCGGCGATCAGGTCGCGGCTGGGCAGCGAATAGAGCATCCCGCCATGGCCCATGGCGATGCCGTCATCGACCGCGATGGTGTTGAATTCCTTGGCGACGCCGCCCGCTGCCTCGATCTCGCGCGCGACGAGCTGGCCGAGGTCTTTGAGGTGGACATGGCCCGGCACGAACTGGGTGAAACTGTTGACCACCGCGATGATTGGTTTGCCGAAATCCTCGTCCTTCATGCCCGTCGCCCGCCACAGGCCGCGCGCGCCCGCCATGTTGCGGCCGTGGGTGGTGGTGCGTGAACGATAGGCAGGCATGATGGCGGTCCTTCAGGGCTTTGAGGCGGCCCCTCTACAGCGCAGGGGCCAGCTTTGGAACAAATTATTCCTTTTGACCGCCCTGCACGCCATTTTCTTACGTTGTCGTGTCGCTGCCCTGGAGCAGGGCCATGCGCAGGCATTGGCACACGATCTCGTCGCGCTGGTTGCGCAGGCGGTGGGTGAAGGTGACGATGCCTGCACCTGGCCGCGATTTGCTGGGCTTCAAGTCGGTGATTTCGGAGTCGCAGCGCAGCGTGTCGCCGATGAACACGGGCTTTGGCATCACCAGCTTGTCATAGCCAAGGTTCGCGACCAGCGTGCCGAGCGTCGTGTCGCCCACCGACAGCCCGATCATCAGCGCGAAGGTGAAGGTGCCGTTGACGAGGATCTGGCCGAACTCGCTGGCCTTGGCGAACTCGGCGTCGAGATGCAGCGGCTGCGGATTATGCGTCATCGTCGTGAAAAGAAGATTGTCGGTCTCCGTCACGGTGCGGCGGATATCATGGACGATGGTGTCGCCGATGGTCCATTGATCGTAAAAGCGCCCGGCCATGCTTTTTCCTTAACTTCGCATATTTCCCGCAGTTTTTGACATTATATGCCACGCTGGGGACTGAATATTTCAAACGGAGGGGCTGCCCGCATCATAGCCTGAAAGGCGGGATGTAGGACAGCGGCTATTAGGCCTTCTCGATTTTTGCCAACAATACGCCTTCGCTCACCTGACCGCCTTCGGCGGCGTTCAGCTCTGCGACGGTGCCGTCGAAGGGGGCGATGAGGCTATGCTCCATCTTCATGGCTTCGAGCGTCAGCAGCTTTTGGCCTTTGACCACGGCATCGCCCGCCGCGACGGCAACCGCGATGATACGACCGGGCATGGGAGAGAGGATGGCCCCGTCGGCGGCGGCGGCGCCTCCGGTGGAGGACGCGCGCATCGGTTCGATCCGCCATGTCTGTCCGCTATCGGTTAACCAGGATGAGGATGGTTGGTCCCTGTGGCCAGCGAGCGCATGCTGATCGACATAGTCGGGGATCGGCATATGCACTGGAACCGGTTGCCCATTGACCGAGAGCATGATGTCCTGCTGCGGCGGTGCGTTCAGTCTGAACCCCGCCAGCGGTTGACGCGCATAGCGCTGCGCGGCATCGGACAGGGCTTCGTCCGATGGCATAAGTGGAGGAATGAGCGTTTCGCCCGCGCGCTCGATTAGGCCCGTGTCCATCGTTCCCGCAATGAAATCAGGGTGGTCGAGGGCGTTGATCAGAAATGCGGCATTGGTTCGCACCGGCCAAATGACGCTTTCGTTGAGCGCATAGGCCAGAATCTCCCGTGCCTCTTCACGGTCTAGCCCGTGCGAGATCATCTTGGCGATCATCGGGTCATAATGAGGCGAAATGGTCGTGCCCTGATAGACGCCCTTTTCGATCCGCACATTGGCGTCGAGTTCGAACTGTTCCAGCGTCCCGATCGACGGGAGGAAGCCTTTGGCCGGGTCTTCTGCATAGAGCCGTGCTTCGATTGCGTGGCCGTTGATCGATAGTTCATGCTGCTTTTTGGGCAGTGGTTCGCCCGATGCCACGCGAAGCTGCCATTCGACCAGATCGACGCCGGTGATTTCCTCGGTCACGGGATGCTCGACCTGAAGCCGGGTGTTCATCTCCATGAACCAGACGCGATCCGGCTTGATATAGCCCGATGATCCATCGGCGATGAATTCGATCGTGCCTGCGCCGACATAGTCGACCGCCTTCGCCGCGCGGACGGCCGCTGCGCAGATAACGGCGCGGGTAGCCTCCGTCATGCCGGGCGCGGGGGCTTCCTCGATCACCTTCTGGTGGCGGCGCTGAAGCGAGCAGTCGCGCTCGAACAGGTGGACGACATTGCCATGGGTGTCGCCGAAGACCTGCACTTCGATATGGCGCGGGTTAGTGACCCATTTTTCGAGCAGGACGTGATCGTTGCCGAAACTGGACGCGGCCTCGCGCTGGCAGGAGGTGAGCGCGTCGGCGAAGTCTTGCGCGGCATCGACCTTGCGCATCCCCTTGCCGCCGCCGCCCGCGACGGCTTTGATCAGGACGGGGTAGCCGATGGTGTCGGCCTGGGCGGCGAGATGGGCGGGGGACTGGTCCGCGCCGAGATAGCCTGGTGTCGTCGGGACGCCGGCATCCTGCATTAGCTGCTTGGCCGCGTCCTTGAGGCCCATGGCGGTGATGGAGGGTGGGTTGGGGCCGACCCAGATCAGACCTGCGTCGATAACGGCCTGCGCAAATTCCGCGTTTTCGGACAGGAAACCGTAGCCTGGATGGATGGCCTGCGCGCCGGTCTGGCGCGCGGCGGCGATGATGCGGTCGCCCTTAAGGTAGGATTCGCGTGCAGGGGATGGGCCGATATGCACGGCTTCGTCCGCGTCGCGAACATGGAGCGCTTGCGCGTCGGCGTCCGAATAGACGGCGATGGTGCGAATGCCCATCGCCCGCGCGGTGCGAATGATGCGACACGCGATTTCGCCGCGATTGGCGATGAGGAGGGATTGGATCATGGCAAGCGTCCTTCTACCTCTCCGGAACGGGGAGGGGGACCAGCCGAAGGCTGGTGGAGGGGTTGGCGCGCACGGCACGCGGCGACGATCGCGATGACGACACTATCAACAGAGTGCAGGACGTCTCTGGCGGGAATGCGAAGGGTGTCGAACCCGCGTTGGCCCATGTGAGCATCGCGGACGGCGTCACTCGTCGGTTGATCCCCGCGATTATGAACTTCGCCATCGATTTCGATAGCGAGTCGTGCGGACAGGCAAGCGAAATCAAGGCTGTAGGGGCCGATCGGATGTTGGCGGCGGAATTTGAAGCCGCCCGGGCGCTGGCGCAATGCTCGCCAAAGGATCACTTCAGGAAGGTTGCCGGAGCGGCGTTCGCGTCTGGCCATCCTGATCGTCGCGGCGTTGGTGTTGAATACCCCTCCACCACCCTTCGGGCGGTCCCCCTCCCCGTTCCGGGAGGTATGGCGTTGTCCTCTAAGCCCACCCCGATCACATCCGAAACAGGCCGAATTGCGCCTTGTCCGGCACTGGCGCATTCAGCGCTGCAGCGAAGGCCAATCCCAGCACATCGCGGGTTTGCGCCGGGTCGATGACGCCATCGTCCCACAGGCGCGCGGTGGCGTAATAGGGGTTGCCTTCTGCCTCATATTTCTGGCGGACGGGGGCCTTGAAGGCTTCGGCTTCCTCCGGCGTCCATTTCGCGGCGTCGCGGTGGACGGTGGCCAACACGGAAGCGGCCTGTTCGCCGCCCATCACGCTGATGCGGGCGTTGGGCCAGGTGAAGAGGAAGCGGGGCTGGTAGGCGCGGCCGCACATGCCGTAATTGCCAGCGCCGAAACTGCCGCCGATCAGGACGGTGATCTTGGGCACTTGCGCGGTGGCGACGGCGGTGACGAGTTTGGCACCGTGCTTGGCGATCCCTTCCGCTTCATATTTGCCGCCGACCATGAAGCCGGAGATATTCTGGAGGAACAGCAAGGGGATACGGCGCTGGCACGCCAGTTCGATGAAATGTGCGCCCTTTTGCGCGCTTTCGCTGAACAAGACGCCATTATTGGCGAGGATCGCGACGGGCATTCCCCAGATATGGGCGAAGCCGCAGACGAGCGTGGCGCCGTAGAGCGCCTTGAACTCGTGAAACTCGCTGCCGTCCACGATCCGCGCGATGATTTCGCGGACATCATAGGGCGCGCGGACATCGTCGGGGATGATCCCGTAGAGGTCGCTCGCATCATATTTGGGCGGGCGGGGTTCGCGCAGGTTTAGGTCGGGCTGGCGGTCGGGTTGCAGGGTCGAGACGATGTCGCGGACGATGGTCAGCGCATGATCGTCGCTGTCGGCGACATGATCGACCACGCCCGACTTGCGCCCATGTAGGTCGCCGCCGCCCAGATCCTCGGCGGTAATGACTTCGCCGGTCGCGGCCTGCACCAGCGGCGGGCCGGCGAGGAAGATCGTGCCCTGGTTGCGGACGATGACGGTTTCGTCGGACATGGCGGGGACATAAGCACCGCCCGCCGTGCAGCTACCCATGACGCAGGCGATCTGGGGAATGCCCTGCGCCGACAAGTTCGCCTGATTGTAGAAGATGCGACCGAAATGGTCGCGGTCGGGGAACACCTCCGCCTGATTGGGCAGGTTCGCGCCGCCGCTATCGACCAGATAGATGCAGGGCAGGCGGTTTTCGAGCGCGATTTCCTGCGCGCGCAGATGCTTTTTGACGGTCAGGGGATAATAGGTGCCGCCCTTCACCGTGGCGTCGTTGCAGCCGATCATGACCTGACGGCCCGACACGCGGCCGATCCCGGCGATCAGGCCAGCGCCGGGGACTTCGTCGCCATAAAGGCCATTGGCGGCAAGCTGGCCGATTTCCAGGAAGGGCGAGCCGGGGTCGAGCAAGCGCTCGACGCGGTCGCGTGGCAGGAGTTTGCCGCGCGCGGTATGTTTGTCGCGCGCACTGGCGGAGCCGCCCTGTGCGGCTGCCGCGACTTTGGCGCGCAGTTCCTCGGCCAGGGCACGGTTGTGCGCGACATTGGCGCTGAAGGCTTCGCTATCGCGCAGGATTTTGGTGTCGAGGATGGGTGCGGTCATATTGTTCTTACCCTGTATTGCGGGCCTGCGCCCCTCCACCGCCCTTTGGGCGGTCCCCCTCCCCCAGCAAGCTGGGGGAGGATTATTAAGCGCCGATCACCTCGCGGCCGATGAGCATACGGCGGATCTCGTTGGTGCCAGCACCAATGTCGAGCAGCTTGGCGTCGCGCAGATAGCGTTCGACCGGCCAATCCTTGGTATAGCCCGCGCCACCCAAGGCCTGCACGGCTTCCAGCGCGACCTTCACCGCATTTTCGGACGCCAGCAGGATTGCGCCCGCCGCGTCGAAGCGCGTGGTGCGCCCGGCGTCACAGGCCTTGGCGACCGCATAGACATAGGCGCGCGCGCTGTTGAGCGCGACATACATGTCGGCGATCTTCGCCTGCATCAGCTGGAACGTGCCGATGGCTTTGCCGAATTGCTTGCGGTCGCGGACATAGGGGATGACGGTGTCGAGGCAGGCCTGCATGATACCCAGCTGGATACCCGCCAGCACGGTGCGTTCATAGTCGAGGCCGGACATCAATATGCTCACCCCGCCATTGAGAGCGCCCATGATATTCTCTTCCGGCACTTCGCAATCGTCGAAGATCAGTTCGGCGGTCGGGCTGCCGCGCATGCCCATCTTGTCGATTTTCTGGCCGATGGAAAAGCCCTTCATCCCCTTTTCGATGAGGAAGGTGGTGAGGCCTTTGCTGCCCTCGCCGGTGCGGGCGTACACGACCAGCGTGTCGGCATAGGGGGCGTTGGTGATCCAATATTTGGTGCCGTTGAGGACATAGCGGTCGCCGCGCTTTTCGGCTTTCAGCGTCATCGACACGACGTCCGACCCGGCGCCCGCTTCCGACATGGCGAGGCTGCCGACATGCTCGCCGGAGATGAGCTTGGGGAGATATTTCGCCTTTTGCGCGTCGCTCCCCCAGCGGCGGATCTGGTTGACGCAAAGGTTGGAGTGGGCGCCATAGGACAAGCCGATCGACGCGGAGGCGCGGGCGACTTCCTCTTGCGCGACGACATGGTCGAGATAGCCGAGGCCAAGGCCGCCCCATTCTTCCTCGACCGTGATGCCGTGGAGGCCAAGCGCGCCCATTTGCGGCCACAGGTCGCGCGGGAACCAGTCCTTCGCGTCGATTTCGGCTGCCAACGGCGCGATCTTGTCAGCGGCGAAGCGCGCTGTGCTTTTGCGGATCATGTCGGCGGTTTCGCCCAGGGCGAAATCGAAATTGCTCATTGGCCTCTCCTATTTGCACCAAGACTAACGCAGCCAGCCGCCAATTCAAAATTGAAAGAATTGGCAGGGTGTTATAGATGGTGTCTATGATTGAACGCTATCAGCTCCGCTATTTTCTGGCCGTGGTCGACCATGGCAATTTTTCGCGCGCGGCGGGGCATTGCAATGTGGCGCAGCCGACGCTGTCGGTCGGGATCGCCAAGCTGGAGCGGGCGCTGGGCGGGGCCTTGTTCCTGCGGTCTGGGCATAGAGTGGAACTGACGCAGGCGGGATCGCGGCTGTTGGCCCATGCGCGGCGGATCGAGGGCGAGTTCAACCTGGCGCAGCAGGTGTTGGCGGGCGCAGCGCAGGGGCCGCTGACGCGCATGGGCGTGATCCGCAGCCTGCCCGGCGCGACCATAGCGGCGATCACGCGGGCGGCGCGCGGCATCGACCCCGACGCGCGGCTGGAACTGGTGGAAGGGACCGAGCGGGAATTGCTCGGCCATGTTTCGCGGGGTCGGATCGACTGCGCTTTGACTCTGGTCGGGCGGGGCAGCGACCGGTTTCTGGAAGAGCCGTTGCACGAGGAGGGCTATGCGCTGGCCGTGCCGCTGGATCATCCCGCCGCCGGGCAGGCATCGGTCGCGGCGGAAACGCTGAACGAGGATGTGATGATCGTGCGGCGGCATTGCGAGGTTCTGTCCGACACCAGCCGCTTCTTTACCGAACGCGGCGTGCGGCCGCATTTCGCCTATCGGTCGGTCAATGACGAACGGGTGATGCAGATGGTGGCGGCGGGGGTGGGGATCACGTTGATGCCGACCAGCTATGCCGCGCCCGACGTCGCCCGGCCCCGGCTGGCGGGGTTCGACCAGACGCGCACCATCGGGCTGCTCTATGCGACGACGTCCGAGGCGCTGGCCGCGTCCCCTCCGCCGATAGTGGCTGCGGCGCGCACCATATTGACAGGTTGATCAGGGACGCGGGGCGAGGCCGCCGATCAAAATATCGACCATCGAATCCGCGATCTCGCTGGGGGACAATGGCCCGTCCGGATCATGCCAGCGGCCCGGCCAGTTAAGCGCGCCCGCCAGCGTAAAGGCCGTCATCCGCACATCGACCGGCGCGATCGAGCCGTCTGCGATCCCGTCCTCAATCAGCGCCCGGATCGACAGGTCGATCGCGCGTTTGCGCGCGCGGAACAGGGCGGCCCCTTCGGACGAGAGAAATTCATCGCCGGTGCGGACTACGCAGCGACCGAAATCGTCCATCATCACCAGCGCATAGCTGCGCAGAACGCTGCGCAGTCGGGCAAGACCATCGCCTGGTTGCGCGCGGGCCGCATCGGCAGCGGCGCTGAGCAATTCCAGCCCGCGCGTCACGCATTCGATCAGCACCTGCTCCTTATTGCCCAGATAATGGTAGATGGTCGGCTTGCTGATCCCCAGGCTCGCGGCGACATCATCGAGCGAGGTCGCGTGGAAGCCGCGCGCGTTGAACATCCGCACCGCCGCGCGCAGCACGGCTTCGCGCTTTTCCTCACGGTCACGCTCGCGCTCCTCGCGCGATCGGAAGGGGGAGGGGGCAGTATTGGGCAGGGGCAAGTTCTTCTCCTTACCGCTCCACTCTTGACAAGAAACCCGCTGATAATCAATATACCCGTGAGTAGATAAAAGACGAATGGGTTTTACTTTGGCCTGACGCTGGGCAGTTATGGCGTCGTCAAAATTTTATCGCGATGTGCGTGTGTGCCAGATTTATGAGGGCACATCGGACATCCAGCGCTTGGTCATCGCGCGCAGTCTGTGAGAGGAATTGATATGCAGGACGATCCGGTAGTCATCGCCAGCTATGCCCGCACACCGATGGGCGGGTTCCAGGGTGCCTTGTCGGGCCTCAAGGCCACGGAGTTGGGCGCTGCGGCGGTGAGGGCGGCGGTCGAGCGCGCAGGCGTTTCGGTCGATGCGGTCGATCGCATCTATATGGGCTGCGTCCTGCCAGCGGGTCTGGGGCAGGCACCGGCGCGGCAGGTGGCATTGGGCGCAGGCCTTGGCCTCAACACCGAAGCCACGACCGTCAACAAAATGTGCGGATCGGGGATGCAGGCGGCTATCATGGCGCATGAAGCGCTTAGCTCTGGCGCGGTCGATGTCGTGATCGCAGGCGGGATGGAGAGCATGACCAATGCCCCCTATGCTTTGCCCAAGCATCGCGGCGGCGCGCGGATCGGCCATGACCGGATCATCGACACGATGATGATGGACGGGCTGGAAGATGCCTATGAGCCGGGTAAGGCGATGGGCGTGTTCGCCGAGGAAGCGGTGCGCGACTATCAGTTCACGCGGCAGGATCAGGATGATTATGCCATCCGCTCGCTTGAACGCGCCAGTGCCGCGATCGGCAGCGGCGCTTTCGTGCGGGAAATTACGCCGGTGACGGTCAAGGGCCGGGGTGGCGATACGATCGTCGATACCGACGAACAGCCGGGCAAGGCACGGCCGGACAAGATCCCCGGCCTCAAGCCCGCCTTCGTAAAGGATGGCACGATTACGGCGGCCAATGCCTCGTCCATTTCCGACGGTGCTGCGGCCCTGGTGATGACGCGCCAGAGCGTCGCGGACAAGCAGGGTTTGAAGGTCGTCGCCCGTGTGGTCGCGACCGCCGGGCACGCGCATGCGCCATCGAAATTCACCACGGCACCGGTTCCGGCGATCCGCAAGCTGCTGGAAAAGGCAGGCTGGTCGGTGGACGATGTCGATCTATTCGAGGTGAATGAGGCCTTTGCCGTGGTCGCGATGATTGCGGCGAAGGAATTGGGTATTCCGGCGGAGAGGCTGAACGTCAATGGCGGTGCTACCGCTTTGGGTCATCCGATCGGCGCATCGGGCGCGCGCATCGTTGCGACGTTGATCGGTGCGCTGGAAACGCGCGGGTTGAAGCGCGGCGTGGCCAGCCTGTGCATTGGTGGTGGCGAAGCGACGGCGATGGCGGTCGAGCTGGTCTGATAGTTTAGGGGTTGGACGTTATGGATATCAACGGTTTATCGGCCATTGTGACGGGTGGCGCTTCAGGTTTGGGCCGGGCGACCGCGACGATGCTGGCGGCGCAGGGCGCGAAGGTCGCGATCTTTGACCTCAACGAGGAGGCGGGCAAGGCCGTCGCGGCGGAACTGGGCGGCGTCTATGTCTCGGTGAATGTCGCTGATGACGCCAGCGTCGCGGCCGGTCTGGACACGGCCGAAGCCGCGCATGGCGTGGCGCGCATCCTGGTCAATTGCGCGGGGATCGCGCCTGCGGTCAAGACGGTGGGCAAGGAAAATGCGCCGCATCCGCTCGATGTCTTCGCCAAGACCGTGACCGTGAACCTGATTGGCACGTTCAATGTCATCTCCAAATTCTCCGCGCGGCTGGCCGCGGCGGAGGAGATTGACGGCGAGCGCGGCGTCATCGTCAACACCGCTTCGGTCGCGGCCTATGACGGGCAGATCGGGCAGGCGGCCTATTCAGCGTCGAAGGGCGGCGTCGTCGGCATGACTTTGCCGATCGCGCGCGACCTGGCGCAACATAAGATCCGCGTCATGACGATCGCGCCGGGTATTTTCTTGACGCCCATGCTCGAAGGCTTCCCGCAGCATGTGCAGGACGCGCTGGGCGCGCAGGTGCCGCATCCCAGTCGCCTGGGTAAACCCGCCGAATATGCGCAATTGGTGGAGTCCATCATCCGCAATCCGATGCTGAATGGCGATGTCATCCGGCTGGATGGCGCAATCCGCATGGCGCCGCGCTGATGGACGGGATCGMCTTTRCCGTCGAGRATGGCATCGGGCGGATCAYGCTCGACCGGCCGGAGGCTGGCAATGCCATCACCCTGCCGCTGGCGCGCGCGCTGCTGGCGGCGGCGATCCGSTGCCAGACCGACGCGGCGATCCGCTGTATTGTGATAACGGGCAGCGGTCGTTTATTCTGTGCGGGTGGCGATGTGCAAGTGCTYGCGGGCGCTGGGGATAGGCGCCCGGAAGTCTTGAGCGAACTGATCGCGACACTTCATGCGGCGATTGCACGGCTGGCGCGCGCGCCCAAGCCGTTAGTGACGCTGGTCAATGGCCCGGCTGCGGGCGCGGGGTTCAGCCTGGCGATGCTGGGCGACGTCGTGATCGGMGCGCGGTCGGCGCATTTTACCGCGGCCTATGGCGCGATYGGCCTGACGCCCGATGGTGGCCTAAGCTGGCTGTTGCCGCGTCTGGTGGGCTTGCGCAAGGCGCAGGAGATCATCCTGACCAACCGCCGGATCAAGGCGGAGGAGGCCGAGGCGATCGGGCTGGTGACGCGGATTGTCGATGATGAAGCGTTGGCCGACGAAGGCCTGCGCGTCGCCACCRCGCTCGCCGATGCGCCGATGGCGGCGCTGGCAGCCAGCCGCGCGCTGCTGGCCGATAGTTTCGAAACCGGGTTGGAGACGCAGCTGGACCGCGAATTGCGGAGCATGGCGGCGGCAGGCGCGGGACGGGAAAGCGAAGAGGGGCTGAGCGCATTGCTTGCAAAACGCCCCGCCAATTTTAGGGGAGTTTGAGACCATGGCCGACGCCTATATCGTAGAAGCCGTCCGCACCGCCGGTGGCCGCGCCCGCAAGGGCGGCCTGATCGACGTGCATCCCGCCGATCTGGGCGCAACCATCCTCAATGCGCTGGTCGATCGCACCGGGGTTGATCCGGCCGCGATCGAGGATGTCATCGTCGGTTGCGTCAGCCAGGCGGGCGAGCAGGCCTTTGCCTTTGGCCGCAATCTGGTGCTGGCGTCGAAGCTGCCCGACAGCGTGCCCGCCGTGACGATCGACCGGCAATGCGGTTCTTCGCAACAGGCGCTGCATTTCGCGGCGCAGGCGATCATGTCCGGCACGCAGGATCTGGTGATTGCCGCGGGTGCGGAAAGCATGACRCGGGTGCCGATGGGGTCCAACTATCAGCTTCATGCCGCTGCCGGTGTCGGCATCGGGCCATGGCCCAARAGCATCCAGAACCGCTATGGCGTGGCCGAGTTCAGYCAGTTTCATGGCGCRCAGATGATCGCCCATAAATATGGYTTCACCCGCGAGGATATGGACGCCTTTGCGCTGGCCAGCCATGCCAAGGCGGCTGCCGCGATCGACAGCGGCGCGTTCAAGGGTGAGATCGTCGGCGTGGAGACGCCYGRCGGYCTGTTCGACACGGACGATGGCGTGCGTCGTGGCGGCACGATGGAGGCGATGGCGAACGTCAAGACGCTGGAGGAAGGCGGCACGATCACGGCGGCCAATGCCAGCCAGATGACCGATGGCGCGTCGGGCGTGCTGGTGGCGAGCGAGGCGGCGATCAAGCGCTTYAACCTCACGCCGATCGCGCGCATCGTCAACCTGACCGTGACGGCGGGCGACCCGGTGATCATGCTGGAAGARCCGATTCCGGCGACCMRCCGCGCGTTCGAACGGTCGGGCCTCAGCCTCAACGATATCGACCTGTTCGAAGTCAACGAAGCCTTTGCTGCGATCCCGATGGCGTGGCTCCAGGCGATCGGCGCTGACCCGGCGAAGCTTAACGTCAACGGCGGCGCGATTGCGCTGGGCCATCCGCTGGGCGCCAGCGGCACCAAGCTGATGTCGACGCTGATCCACGCGCTGCGGGCGCGGGGCAAGCGCTATGGCTTGCAGACGATGTGCGAGGGTGGCGGCGTTGCCAATGTGACGATCGTGGAGGCGCTGTAATGGGCATCAGGACGCGCTTCACCGATCTGTGCGGGATCGAGCATCCGATCGTGCAGGGCGGCATGATGTGGGTCGGCCGGGCGGAACTGGCCGCGGCCGTCTCCAATGCAGGTGGCCTTGGCATATTGACCGCGCTGACCCAGTCAACGCCCGACGATCTGCGGCGCGAAATCGATCGTTGCCGCACGATGACCGACAAGCCGTTCGGCGTGAACCTCACTATATTGCCGTCGGTCAATCCGCCCCCTTATGCGGAATATCGCAAGGCGATCATCGACAGCGGGGTCAAAATTGTCGAGACGGCGGGGCACAAGCCGCAGGAGCATGTCGATGATTTCAAGGCGCATGGCGTCATCGTCGTCCATAAATGCACGGCCGTCCGTCATGCTCTATCGGCGCAGCGGATGGGCGTGGATGCGATCTCGATCGACGGGTTCGAATGTGCGGGGCATCCGGGTGAGGATGATATTCCGGGGCTGATCCTGATCCCGGCGGCGGCCGACAAGCTGACAATCCCGATGATCGCGAGCGGCGGTTTCGGCGACGGGCGCGGGCTTGCAGCGGCGCTGGCGCTGGGGGCGGACGGCATCAACATGGGCACGCGCTTCTGTGCCACGGTGGAAGCGCCGATCCATTACAATGTGAAACAGTTTCTGGTCGATAATGACGAGCGGGGGACGAACCTGATCTTCCGCAAATTCCACAATACAGGGCGGGTCGCCAAGAACAGTGTGTCGGATCAGGTGGTCGAGATATCGTCGCGCGAGGGTGCGGTGTTCCAGGACATCCAGCCGCTCGTGTCGGGCGCCAAGGGACGGGTCGCGCTGGAAACGGGTGATTTGGACGCGGGGCTGGTCTGGGCCGGGCAGGTCCAGGGCCTGGTCCAAGACATCCCGACCTGCGACGCGCTGGTGAGGCGCATCGTGACGGATGCCGAGGCGATTATCCGCGGTCGGTTGAACGCCATGCTAAGCGGCGAACAGGTCGCCGCCTGAGCGTCACTGTTCGATCAGCAGGGCGGTAGTCACGCCCAGCGTATCGCGGTGCGTAGCGACCATCGTGCCATCCTCGATCCGATAGACGCGGCGATTGGTCGTGCGCCAATCGACGGCGATGAAATGCTCTATTCCCATATTGTCCTATTATATCAAGGGCTTCGCAAAGGCAGCGCTATTGGTCGCTGCGGGGCGTAGAACCGTGCAGTCGCTGGTCCGGCAGAAGTGTGTGACCGTTCAACCATATTGCCATATCCGTATGCCTGGGATACTTTCGCGATGATTGGCAAGATCGGTCGACGGGCAAAGATAAGCGCGCGACGAAAAGGGGGAGAGGATGTTGGCTATGATCCACCATATATATGGCCGCATGATGGCCGGTCGATGAGCGCGGTCGAGCGCTTCTCCACCCGCCTCGTGCCGCCACAGCGCCGCCAGCTCTTCTGGCGCGAGGTCGTGGCTGAGGCCTTTCCCGGCATGACCGCGCATGCGCCCGAAGGGATAAAGGCCGAGCTTGCGCGCTGGTCGCTCGGTGGTGTCGGCTTTGCCCGCGCGCGCAGCGAGAGGGCGCAGGTCAGCCGGGTCGTGACGGAAGGCGAAGAGCGGCACCTGTTGCTGCATTTGCTTCACCGGGGATCGATGACGATGATCCATGGCGATCGCAGCAGCATGGCGCGGGTCGGCGACGTCGTCATCGCCGATGATCGTCACCCTTATGCCATCGACATTTCGCAGTTCAACGACTGCCTGATCCTGCAGGTGCCGGTGTCGATGATGGGCGATGATATCGCCGCGCGCGATTGGCACGGCTGTCTGGTGCCATCGACCAACCCGCATGTTCTGTTCCTCGCCCATGTGCTGCAAGGCCTATGGTCGCAGCGCGATCAGCTCGCGGCGCTGGACGATGATGCGGGTGTGTTGCTGGCCGATGCGGCACGGCTGTTATGCAGACGCAGCGTGCTCGATCGACCGGCTATCGCCATGCCGCGCTCACCGGTCGATTATGCGCTGGAGCATCTGGGCAATCCAGACCTTGGCACGGCGCTGATCTGCGAAGCGCTCGATCTCTCCCCCCGCGCAGTGCAAAAGAGCTTCTTCCGCCATGTCGGCCTGACGCCGACCGCGTTCATCACCACGCGGCGGCTCGAACGGGCAGCGGCCTTGCTGGCGCGTGACGATGGCATGACGATCACGGATATCGCCTTCGACGTCGGTTTCAGCGACTCCGCTTTCTTCACCCGCTGCTTCCGCCGCCATTTCGGCGTGTCGCCCAGCCAGTGGCGCAGCGGGCAGGGTGGTTCGCTTTTGTCCTGATCCTCGGTTCGCCCCTATCCAAGACGCGATGGGGGCCGCCGCCTATGATGGCCGACAACACACCGGAACAGGTGGGCCATTATGGGAGGATTGAAGATGGGCAAGTCGATGATCGCGGCGCTGATGGCGTCGAGTGCGATGGCCAGCACGCCGCTGTTGGCGCAGGATGCCGAACAATCGGGCGGCATCGCCGAAATCGTCGTCACGGCGCAGAAGCGCGCGGAAAATGTGCAGGACGTGCCGATCGCCATTTCGGCCTTCACCGCTGAGGCCTTGCAGGAGCGCGCCGTCGGCAGCGTGTCGCAGCTTTCCGCCATCGCGCCCAACGTCAATCTGGACGCGGGCACGCCCTTTTCCGGTTCCACCGCCGTTCTGGCCGCCTATATTCGCGGTATCGGGTCGGACGATTTCGCCTTCAACATCGATCCGGGCGTCGGCATCTACCTCGACGGCGTCTATCTCGCCCGCACGGTCGGCGCGAACCAGGATCTGCTCGATGTCGAGCGGGTGGAAATATTGAAGGGGCCGCAGGGCACCCTGTTCGGCCGCAATACGATCGGCGGCGCGATCTCGATCGTCACGGCCGATCCGGGTGACGCATTCAAAGCCAAGGGCGACGTGACGCTGGGCAGCTACAAGCTGTTCCAGGTGCGCGGGTCGGTAACGGTGCCGATAACTGAAGGCCTTAGCTCCGCTCTCACCTTCGGCATCAAATCGCGCGACGGATTCTTGAAGCGCTTGCCCTATCCCGACCAGCGCGCGAACAATACGCCCTCCTTCGACGCTTTCTCGGCCGCGGGCTATGACAGCGCCGCCAAGGAGGGTGCCAATGACAATTGGAACCTGCGCGGCAAGTTGCGCTGGGACAATGGTGGCGCGGTGCGGGCGACCTTCTCCGGCGACTATAGCAAGGACAAGGGCACGTCGGCCAACAAGCTGATCGGCACGACCGAGTTCGTGCCCGGCAATTTCGCGGGCACGACCAACCTGCCCGGCGCGGCGTTCGACCCGACAGGCACCACCGGCTTCCTGTTCGCGGGCCTCTATAATTTCTGCATCGGCAGCACAGGGGCGCAGATTGCCGCGCGCAATGCCCAGGCCTTGTGCGGCGTAGCTGGCACCCAGTTCAACCCGCAGTTTCAGCTAGCCAGCGTCGCCAGCGCTAATGTCGATGGCAATCCCGCCAACGATCGCCTCCCGTGGGACGGTCGCTACCTGATCGACAATCCCGATCGCAGCTATGCCAGCGGCAACAGCTATTCCAACCTGGAAAGCTGGGGCTTGAGCGGCGTCGTCGATTTCGACCTGGCCGACAACATCGCGCTCAAGTCGATCACCGCCTATCGCGAGCTGCACTGGAATGCCGGCCTTGATGCGGACGGTTCGCCGCTCAATTTCGTGCAGTTGAGCTTCACCATGAACCAGTGGCAGTTCAGCCAGGAATTCCAGCTGCTCGGCAATGCGTTCGAAGAAAAGCTGCGCTATGTTCTGGGTGCCTATTATTTCAAGGAAGCGGGCGACCTTCATGACTATGTGACCTTCGCCGAAGGGTTGGTGCAGGTCGATGGTCCCAACGAACTGGCGACCAAGAATTACGCCTTTTTCGGTCAGATCGACTATCGCCCGATCGACCTGATCGGCATCACCATCGGCGGTCGCTACACCAATGAACGCAAACGGTTCGAGGGCGGACAGCAGGAGCTGAACGGCTTCAACTATAAGCTGTTCGGGTGCGCCGATGCCAATGGCAATGTCTTCCCCGGTGGTCCCTTCCCGCTGGCACCGATCCCTTGCCAAGTGGGTTTGAGCTATCCTGACCCGAACAATCCGGTTCGCGTTTATACGCCGGGCGTCAATCGCAAGAAATTCAGCGATTTCTCGCCCAAGGTCGGCGTCCAAATCCATCCCACCGACGATGTCATGCTCTATGGCAGCTGGTCGAAGGGCTATAAGACCGGCGGCTGGACCACGCGCCTGACCAACCCGCAGGGCAATGTCGCACCCGACTTCAACGAGGAAAAGGCGACCACCTGGGAAGCGGGGATCAAGTCCACGCTGCTCGACCGGCATCTGCAACTCAACGCGGCGGTCTTCTCGACCAAATATCGCGATATTCAGCTCAATATCCAGGTCGGCACCTCGCCCACCATCGCCAATGCGGGCGATGCGCGCATCCGTGGCTTCGAACTGGAGATGGTGGCGGCACCCGTCGATGGCCTGACCATCAATGGCGCGATCGGCTATATCGACGCCCAATATACATCGGTATCGGCGGGCGCGGCGGCGGTCGGCGGGGCCAATGGCTTCCAGGCCGGGACGCTGGTCGGCGAAACCCTGCCCAAGACGCCCAAATGGAAAGTCAATCTCAGCCCCCGCTATGAAGCCAAGCTGGGCAATGGCGCGTCGCTCGTCATGCTGGCCGACTGGACCTATACGTCCAGTGCCTGGAACGACACGCAACGCACCCTGCTGCTCAAGCGGGTATCGACCGACATCGTCAATGCCTCGGTCAGCTATCGCGAACCCGATGGCAAATGGTCGGTAACGGCGGGCGGCACCAACCTGACCGACAAGCGCTTCCTGACGTCGGGCGGGTCGAACATCGCGGCGGGGGCGATCTTCGGCACCTATAACCGGCCGCGCGAATGGTATCTGCGCTTCGGCTTCGATTTCTGATCATGGGCCGGATCGCGATCAGGGCCGCCGTGGTCGAAGCACCGGGCGGTCCCTTCCACTTCGAAACCCTCGCCATGGACCCGCCCGGTTCCGACCAGATCCGCGTGCGACTGTCCGCCTGCGGCATCTGCCACACCGACATGGTGATGCGCGACGGCGCATTGCCCACGCCCCTCCCGGTCATATTGGGCCACGAAGGGGCGGGTGTGGTCGATGCGGTTGGTTCCGCCATCGACGGCGTTAGAGTCGGCGACCATGTGTTGCTGAGCTTCCATAGCTGCGGCGTCTGTGGGGCCTGCCATGATCATCAACCGGGCTATTGCGTCGAATTCGTGCCGCGCAATTTCATGGGGGTCACGCAGGAAGGCGAAGGCGGCATCTGGCGCGGCGATCAGCGGATCGGCAGCAACATCTTCGGCCAGTCGGCCTTCGCGACCCACGCGCTTGCGCATCGCGACAATGTGGTGCGGATCGACCCCGATCTGTCGCTCGACATCCTCGCGCCTTTGGGCTGCGGGATACAGACCGGCGCGGGCACGGTGCTGGAAACGCTCAAGGTCGCGCCTGGCCAGTCGATCGCGATCTTGGGGGGTGGAGCCGTTGGCCTGTCCGCCGTCATGGCAGCTATGATCGCCGGGGCCGGACGGATCGTGGTGATCGATCGCCATTCCAGCCGCCTGGACCTTGCCCGCACATTGGGCGCGACCGAAACAGGCGATGATCTCGCATCGATCGAAGGCCTGTTCGATCATATCGTCGACACGACGGGCGTCCCGGCCTTGCTTGGCCCAGCGTGGAGAAACTGGCGCAGCGCGGCACGCTCGCCTTGGTCGGTGCCTATCCGCCCGGCGGCTGCGCCATCGATGCGTCGGCGATCATGAGCATGGGGCGGCGGATCGTCGGCGTGGTCGAGGGCGGCATCGATCCACAGCGCTTCATTCCCCGACTGATCGGCTATTATCGCGACGGCCGGTTGCCGCTGGAAAAACTGATCCAGCGCTATGCCTTTGCCGATTTGCAAGCGGCCTTCGCCGCGTCCGAAAGCGGGGCGGTCGTCAAGCCGGTGGTGGTGATGGATCAGCCCTGACGTTCAGCGACCGGCAAGGCGGATCGGGCCATAGCGTCAGCCCAGCAACAGGGAGACGCATCATGGTGGACAAATTGGGGACAGCGCCGACCGGCTTTTGCGACAGGCGCCGCTTGATCGCGACAATCGCGCTGCTGCCGCTTGCCGCCTGCGCGACTCCGATGGGGCGCTACACCGTGGAGGAAGCGGTGCGTCGCCTGCTCCAATTGTCGAGCCAACGCGCCTTTGCGCGCCTGACCGAACCGGGTGGCTTTTATGATGATCAACTTACCCGCATCACGCCGCCTGACTTGGGTGGGGACCGGGGCGGCGCGGTTCTGTCCGCGCTGCTGCGCACGCGCGCGGTGCGCGATCGGGTCGGCATGGCGCTCAACGATGTCGCCGTCGATCTGGCCGACAATGCTGCCGCTGATCGGCACGATCCGCGACTGCGCGACGCATTTCGCGCTCTATAAGCCTCATGCCCAGACGCAGGCGCGCGTGTTGCTGACCCATCCCGTCCACCGCGAAGGGCGCAAGACGCGGACCTGGCTGCTTGAACCCAATGAGATCGAAGCGCTGGTCGTGCGGATGCGCAGCGAGGCGCATTAAAGCTCGACCAGCGCCGACCGGGCGTTAGTAATTCCACTGCACCTGGGTACGGATAAGATGGCCTTCGGCGCGGCCGGTCCGGCGTTCGTCGGCTTCGGCGCGCTTCATCCGGGCATAGGCCATGGTGATTTCCAGCGCCTTCCACGGCTGCCATTCCAGGCCCAGTTCGAACTCGTCGGTTTCCAGGCGCGGTGCGTTGGTCGCGGCTTTCCAGCCGCCGCGATAATGTTGCCAACGGCCATAAGGCATCAGCGTGCCGAAACTGTCCGATGTCGGCAGGCGCATCATCATCTGGACATAGCCGCCATTCAACTTGCTCGCGCGGATCGACTGGCTGGCCAGATCATATTGCGGCGCGCGGCCCCAATTCCACTCAGCCTGAATGCCGATCGGCTGGGGATAAAGCATGGCGTGGATGCCAGCGCGATTATCGTCATAGGACAGGGCGCTGACGCCGCCGCTGCGGATTTCGGGCTGGATCGTGTTCAGCATCGCCGACCCGCCGATTTCGAACACCTGACCCGCAAAGGCGTCGCCCAGGCCATCCAGTTCGAATGGCCATGTCGCCAAGACGACCTTCATCAGGTCTTTATTCTGCTCGGTCTTGTTGATGCCCTGCCCGTTAAAAACGCCCAGCCCGAACGCGCCATAATTGCCGAACAATTTTTGCCCGTCATCGGCCAGCCTGTCCCAGATTTTCTGGACCGATGGCGGCGTATAATAGGCCACGACGCCCAGGTCGCGTTCGCCCGGCACGGCGCTGTTGATGCCGTCGCTGCGATCGAGCGTCAGGCGGTTGGACGAGGACTGCATATTCTCCCAGCCATAGGGCACCTTCGACTGGCCAAACCGCAGCCGGACGCTCTTGGCTTTGTCGAGGAAGATATCGGCATAGGCGTCGCGCAGCTGGCCGAAACTCTCCCGGCGCTCGCCACCACTCTGGTTGCTGACGGCGGTCGCGAAATCCGGCTGCAGATAGAGCGATACGCGATCAGAAATATCGCCTTGCAGGACGAGGCGGACCCGGCGCAGGGTAAAGCCGCCCCTGTCGGAAATGCCGCTGTCATGGACCGAGCGCAGGCGGGACGTGCCCGCAGGCGCGCTATCATCGCCGGACAGGAAGGCATTGTAGCGCATCTGGGTATAGCCGCGCAGCGACAGGCGATCATACCAGCCTTTCTTCGGCGTTTCGGCAGGGTCGGCATCGACCGCGTCGGGGCTGGGTGCCGAAAGGCTCGCCATCTGCGGCGCAGGGGCAGGGCTCGTCGGGACCGGCACAGGGGCGGCGGCGGACGCGGTTGCCGGGGCGGGCTGACGGGCGGACAGGGCGGACAGGGCGGCGGTAAGGGCCTGCACTTGGGCCTTCAACTCATCGATCTGGCTTTGCAGTTGCTCGACCGTTTGCGCCTGCGCGGCTTGGGACATCAGCGCCAGCAGGCTGACCGCCAGACCCATGCCGATATGTCTCGATTGTTTCACGGCCTTGTCCCTTGTTCGACAAGGGCGCCAGCTATGGCGGTTCAATGACTCTTTAATGACAGATTTTATCGGTTTTTATGACAGTAGTGACATGTAAATGTCATATAACCGGCGGCACCGTCATAGGTCAGGATGCAAAGAGATCGCCCTGCCGTGGCCGGGTGGCGGGACGCCTTGTCAAAGGCGGCGCGCTGACCAGGGCGCGGGCGCGTCCGGTCAGGGTATAGACCGCCTGCCGCTGCGCGCCGCGGTTCAGATGATCGACGCGAAACCCCTGATAATGGCGTTTGAGCAATCCGGCCTTCACCAGTTCGGACACCGCACGGCTGAGGTTCGTCTTGCCGGAGGTACGGACGCGGATACGTACTTCATCCTGCACCAGCGCCTCGTTCGCCGCCGCGTCGCCGGTCAGCCGCTCTTCCTTGCGCAATTCCTCCCTGACGCGTTCGACCAGCGCCATTCGCCGAGGATCGCGATGGCCCATGGGCGTCAGCGCATCGCATAGCCAGTCGCGCAACGACACCAGGCTGTCGTCCACCCGCACCAGCGGGCCGGCGCTGCCGTCGGGTCGCGCCACGTCCGCGATCAATGTCAGCAGCATGAAGGCATAGCGGGGACGCGAACAGCAATGCGACAATTGGTCCAGCAACAGCGACACATCGCTGCCGCTGGCTGCACGGGAGGGAAGGGGGGCGTGAAACATAAGGTGAATCAAGCACAGTGCAGCCTTCCTGTGAATCCCTAATTTCCCCCGAGTCGCACTTTGTCGCGCGTGACACTTTTCCCTTCGGCAAAGTGTCACGGCTGAGACTTTGCCGAAGGGGCCGCCTCAGCTGCCTAGCGTTGCAGGTTCAGGTGACGGGTGAAGAAACGCGCCATCACATCGAACGCCTCGCGCGATTCAGGCAAGGCAGGGTCGTAGAAAAAGGCATGGCCCAGGCCATCCCAGATGTGCAGGTCGGCATCGACCCGGCCTTCACCAGTTCCTTATGCGTGTTGACCGCCGCGCTCATCTCGAACGCGCGGGTGCCGGTAATCACCAGCGTCGGCGGAAACTGCGCCAACGTCGCGGGGAACTCGATTGGGGAGACGAGCGGATCGAACAGGTCGATATCCTTGAAATAGGCGCGACTATCCTCGCGCTGCGCCAAGGCCTGGAAGGGTCTTCCGAACGCCCGACTGTCCCCACCCCACCGTGCATCGGCCGACGCACAGAAGATACCGATCGCCGCTGGCAGGGGGAGTTTGTCGCGCACCAGCGCCGCGATCGTTTCCGCCGTCAGCAGTCCGCCGGCCGAACAGCCGAATATCGCGATATCCTGCGGCTTATGGGTCTTGAGCAATTCGCGATAGACGGTCAGCACGTCCTGCGTTGCCGCCGGGTAGACATGTTCGGGCGCCTGGCGATAGGTGATGCTGACGATCTCCACCCCGGCAAGACCCGCAAGCGGGATGGATTCGATCATGCCCGTTCCCGGCGCGGCGCCCATGACGAAGCCTCCACCGGGCAGATTGAGCAGGATATTGGCCCGGTTCGCCTGTGGGACGCCGCCTGCCGGTGTCGCGCGAACGGCGGGGACGCCTGCGATCTCCGTCTCTTGCGTGGTCACCTCGTACATCTGTTTGAGCGCATCGAGCCGCGGTGCCATAAGTTGCGGCATCCGCGCACGCAACGCACCGGCCTGACCGGCCGCGACGGCGCGCATCATCGGTTCTTCGGGGTCGAACGGTGTCCGGGGCAGCGCCTTCTTCGCCGCCTCGCTTAGATAGTCCGACGGCGGCAAGCGGAAGGCGGGCACGACCACCGTGCCATCCGGCTCGATCGTGCCGGGTCCGGCTAGGGGTGGCGTTTGGGCGAGCGCCGCGCCGATACACAACGCACTAGCCACGCTGGCGAGTAAAACCTTCCGAATTCCGTTGGATAGACTGAACATGCTTATCTCGTCTATGAATTATGTTATAAGACATAATATACAAGCTTGAGTGGGGAGGGCAAGCAGACTATTGAAACCTATGTCCGTGTCGCTGTCCGCTTTATCCGATCCGCTCGACAATCTGCTCAGCTATCATCTGCGCCGCACCACCACGGCGGCGACCACCGCTCTGGCCAATATGCTTCAGCATTTGGAACTCAATGTCAGTGAAGCAACGCTGCTGCTGTTCCTGGGCGCGAACCAGGGCTGCACCCAGAGCGACATCGGTCGCGCTTTACGCGCCCAGCCCGCCAATCTGGTGCCGCTGATCAACAAGCTGGTGCTGCTCGGCGCGCTGGACAAACAGCCAGGGAAGGGGCGGGCGATAGCCCTCTCGCTGTCGGATGAAGGCCAACAACTCCATGCAAAAGTGCAGCAGGCTTTCACGCGCCATGAAGAAGTGATCGGCCGTTCCATACCGCCCGAACGGCGCGACGAAATAATGGCGCTGCTCCGCCAGGTCTGCCGCGACGCCTGCCACCCCTGATCGATCATTCGGCGTCCGGTTCGACCCACTTGGTCGTCAGTGCGCGCGGGGACAGGTATTTGGTGGTGGTCCAGCCGCCATCCACGGCGATCGTCTGCCCGTTGATGAAGCCTGCGCCCGGCGAGCAAAGAAAGGCGATCGTGCTGGCGATATCCTCGACTTCGCCCAATCGGGGAAAGGGCGTCGTTTCGACATTCACCCGCTTGAACATCTCATCGTTGAACCGGTGCCGCACCATATCCGTCATGGTGACGCCAGGCGCGACGCAATTGGCGCGAATACCGCGCGGGCCATAATCGCAGGCGATATGCTGAGTCAGCGCACCAAGGCCGCCCTTGGCCGCCGAATAGGCGCCGCCCCGCCGCCCACCGATCATCGCATAGGTCGAACTGACATTCACGATGCCACAGCCCTCACTCATATGGCCGATGACTTCGCGGCACAGGCGGAACGGCGCGCGGAGCATCAGCCCCAGAAAATAGTCGAGCGTCTCGTCATCGGTTTCATGCAGCGGCTTGGGGCCGCCTGCACCGGCATTGTTGACCAGGAAGTCGATCCGGCCGAAGCGTTCGAGCGCCAGAGCGACGATCCGGGTCGGCGCATCGTCGGCGGTGATATCGACCGAGAGCGTCGCGATCCGCATCGGATCGCCGACCGCCTGCTCCAGCGTCGCCAGCTTGTCGGCGTCGCGTCCGACACCCACGATCGCCATGCCGGCCTCTGCCAGCATCTTAGCAGTGGCCAGGCCGATGCCGCTGCCCGCCCCGGTGATGATCGCAACCTGCATCGTTGATTTCCCTCTATTTGCCTCGGGCCTTTCTTATCGCGCTAAGACGGTCATCGCGAACCGCTGGAGCGATGCCTTGTCGGCCTGCCTTGAACGGGCGGATGCACCGGTTAACCCATTGGCGTAACAATCGGACGAGAAGGATAGGGCCATGGCCGAGCTGCGTTTCGACGATCGCGTCGCCGTCATCACTGGTGCAGGTCGTGGCCTGGGCCGTGCCTATGCGCTGTTGCTGGCCGCCCGCGGCGCAAAGGTGATCGTCAATGATCCGGGTGGCGCGATCCGGGGCGAGGGCGGCGATGCCGGACCCGCAGCCGATGTCGTGGCGGAGATCAAGGTTTTGGGTGGCGAAGCGATCGCTTGCACCGAATCGGTCGCAACCCCCGAAGGCGGCCGCGCCATCATCAACTGCGCCCTCGACCATTATGGCCGCATCGATGCGCTGATCCATAATGCCGGGAATGTGCGCTACGGGTCGATGAAGGAATTAAGCCAGGACGATTTCGACGCCGTCCTGGACGTGCATCTGCGCGGTGCTTTTCACGTTGCCCGGCCCGCCTTCCCGATCATGTGCAGCGCGGGCTATGGCCGGATCGTGCTGACCTCCTCGATCGGCGGGTTGTATGGCAATGCAAATTGCGTCAATTACGCCATGTCCAAATCCGGCATGATCGGGCTCAACACTATATTGGCGCTGGAGGGGGAAGCGAGGGTGTCCGGTCGAATATCATCGTGCCTGGTGCCGTCACCCGCATGGCGGAAGGTATCGACGTGTCCGCGTATCCACCGATGGGGCCTGAACTGGTCGCGCCGGTGGTCGGCTGGCTGGCGCATGAGGAATGCTCGATCACCGGCCAGATGCTGGCCTCGATCGCAGGACGGATCGCGCGGGTCTTCGTAGCGGAAAGCAAGGGCGTTTATCAGCCCGACTGGTCAATCGAGGATATCAGTAGTCAAATCGACGCCATCATGGACAGCGCCGATCCGCTCGATTTTGGCCTGCACGGCCATGTCGATCATATCCACTACAGCTTCGAACGGGCCGTAGCAGGGGCCTGACAATCAGGTCGAGACGCTCACGCGCTCCAGGCGAGGCGAGAGCAGGTGGACGGCGGCGAGGGCCACGAAATAGGCACTGCCTGCGACGGCAAAGAGCGGCGTGTAGCTGCCGATGCCGTCGAGGATGTAGCCTGCATATTTGGCCATGACCATGCCGCCGATCGCGCCCACCGTTCCACCGATGCCGACCACCGATCCCACGGCTCCGCGCGGAAACAAGTCGGATGGTAGCGTATAGAGATTGGCCGAGAAAGCCTGATGCGCGGCCGTGGCGATGCCGATCACCAGCACGGCAAGCCAGAGATTGTCGATCGACTGCGCAAAGAAGATCGGCAGCACGGCAAAGGCGCAGAGCAACATGGTGAGTTTGCGCGCCGCATTGACGCTCTTGCCCGCCTTCATCAGCCGCCCCGACATCCAGCCGCCGAAGATGCTGCCACCGTCCGAGAGAAGGTAGATGGCGACCAGCGGCGGCCCGAAGCTGATGAGATCAAGGCCATAGCGGGTGCCCAGATAACCGGGCAGCCAGAAGAGGAAGAACCACCAGATCGGGTCGATGCAGAATTTGCCGATGGCATAGGCCCATGTCTCTTTGATGGTGATGAGCTTGGCCCAGCCGATGGGTTCGACCGGATCGGCGGGATCTTGGCGGATATAGGCCAGTTCTTCCGCCGTCACTTTGGGATGCTGATCTGGCCTACGGTAGAAGACCAGCCAGGCGATGAGCCAGACGATGCCGAAAATGCCGGTGGCATAAAAGGCGACACGCCAGCCATAGGCGATGGTCAGCCATGGCACGAGCAATGGGGTGATGATCGCGCCGATATTAGCCCCGGCGTTAAATAGGCCAATAGCAAAGGCGCGTTCCTTTTGCGGAAACCATTCGGTCACCGCCTTGATGCCTGCGGGGAAATTACCGGACTCTCCGATGCCCAGGCCAAATCGCGCCATCGCGAACTGTGTGACGCCGTAGACGCCGCCATGGGCCATATGCGCTATGGTCCAAATTGTGACCGCGATGGCGTAGCCAAAGCGCGCGCCGATGACATCGACGATCCTGCCAAAGCCCAGATAGCCGATCGCATAGGCAGCCTGAAACCAGAAGACGATATTGGCATAGTCGGTTTCCGACCATTGCATCTCTGCTGACAGGGTTGGCTTCAGCACGCCGATCATCTGTCGATCGACATAGTTGATCGCGGTTGCCGCGAACAACAGCGCCACCACCACCCAGCGATAGCGGCCGACCGGCGGACCCTGCACCCCTGCTTCATTCATCATCCTGGCTCCTGATCTTTTATATGGTGTCAGACGTTCAGCGTGGCGGCTGGGCCTCTATCGTGCAGTGGAGTGTGCCCAATGGACCAAAATCGGTTTCCACCTTTTGCCCCGGACGAACCGGATGGACGCCTGTCACCGCTCCGGTTGAAATCCACCATCCCGCCTGAATTGCTATCCCGCGCGCAATCAGATTTTCCAGCAAGAAACTCACCGATCCGATCGCGCCCCGACTGAACGCTGCGGCCGTCCCGGTGCCGACCTCCTCGCCGTCAATTCGCGTTGTGACAGACTGATTGGCATAGGTGCCGCTGCGCCAGTTAGGTATCGCAGGGCCAATTAGCAGCCCATTATTATTGCCGAAATCCGATACCGTTACCGCAGGGCCCATTTCGTTGATCCCAGCAAAGGGGGAACTAGCGATTTCTATGCCGATATGGACGGCATCGATATGAGCGGCAGCTTCTTCCAGCGTGAAGTTTGTTTGATCCGAACGGGGCACGGTGCCGATACGGAACAGATATTCGGCCTCGACCGCGCCGAAGCCATTGGAGAAGACCAAGCCTTTGGATTGGTTGGTCGCCGTAAAGACGGTCGGGGCGAATATAGGGCCGGCGAGCCGGTCGCACCCATATTTCTCGGATAGCGGCGGCAGTATCCGGCCCACTTTCCAGCCGGCGATCGCATCCGGCACCTGGGCCAACGCCGCATCCTGGATGACATAGGCCTCATCTAGGGTTGCCGGGGCGGTGCCGGGATAGTCGCCAAAGCCGGTCGCTGCCTTGCGTGTTGCTAGAAAGTGGGCGGCAATTGTTTGTGCCATGCTGCTTACACTCACGCAGAAATCCTCTTCATCCTGTCTAGGCGAAGCGGTATAGGAAACCGGTGTCATTAACAAGCTGGATCGCAGTGGAGCGTGCTGGCGGGAGCAGAAAACTTGATTATAAGGCCGTATGGCGAAGCAGAATCAGGATGAGGGCCAAACGGCCAAGCTAACGATCAACGACATAGCGAGCATGGCGGGGGTGTCGAAAAAGACGGTCAGTCGCGTCATCAATCGCTCGCCGTTGCTCAATCGGGAAACGCGCGACAAGGTCGAGGCAATCATTCGCGAAACCGGCTATGTGCCCAATCCGCAAGCGCGTGCCTTGGCGCTGGGACGCAACTTCCTGATCGGGCTAGTCTATGACAACCCCAATGCGCAGATGATCCTGTCGATGCAGCGCGGCGTATTGGAGGCTTTGCATGGTACGGAGTTCGAACTGGTGATTCGCCCGGTTGATCGCGGATCCAACCAAGTGATGGACGATATTCGCGGATTCGTGTCGCGCCAGCGCTTGTTCGGCGTCGTCATCCTGCCGCCCATGTCGGAAAATGATGCGCTGGCGCGGATGCTGGATGAGGAAGGCTGTCGCTATGTTCGCATGGGGTCCGCCGTACTGGACGACCCGGAGCATATGGTAGCGTCGAACGACCGGGAAGCGGTAGCAGAGGCGGTACGCTATCTGATAGCGCAGGGGCATCGGCGGATCGGACTGATCGCCGGGCCGCACGGGTTTCGATCGGCGAAGGAACGGCGAGAGGGTTTTGAACTGGCGCTTGCGGAGGCGGGCATCAGCCTGCCGCGTAGCCTGATTGCGGATGGACAATATACGTTTGAATCGGGGCAGTCGGCATCTGAAAGCTTGTTCGATCTGTCGCCAAGACCCACCGCGATCTTTGCCAGCAATGATGAAATGGCGGCGGGCGTTCTCTATGCCGCGCGCCAGCGAGGTATCGCGGTGCCGGAGGAATTGTCGATCATCGGCTTCGACGATACGCCTCTGACCACGCGTGTTTGGCCGCCGCTCAGCACCGTGCGCTGGCCTATTGTTGCCATGGGCCGCGCGGCTGCGCTCAAGTTGATTGGCACCGCGATCGGCGAGGGTTCTGAAGTGAATGAGCCCTCAATGTTCAGTTCGACCTTGATCCGTCGCGCATCGGTTGCACCGCCCGCCGCATCCTGATAGACGATTATCAATGACACCGGTGTCTCGCGATGCCGCAATCAGTGTAAGGAAGAGGGCCGATCATGTTCGAGAAGACCTATTATGCGACGCACCCTGACATGATGGAATGCGTATCGAACGAGGAATTGCGTGATCGCTATTTGATCGGCGGGCTGTTCCGCGATGGCGAATGCGTGTTGAACTATACCCATGCCGACCGCTTCGTGATCGGTGGCGTTGCGGTGGTCGATACGCCGGTCGCGCTGCCTGCGCAGACCGAGCCCGCTTCGGCGGCGGGGCATCCCTTCCTCGAACGCCGCGAAATGGCGGTCGTGAACGTGTCGAATGTCGAAGGCACCGTCACCGTCGATGGCGAGAGCTTCACGCTGGGCAACAAGGATTGCCTCTATGTCACCATGGGCGCGAAGGATGTGCAGTTCGCAGGCGCAGGCGCGCGCTTCTATCTCGCCTCCTGTCCGGCACATAAGGGGTTTGCCACCCGCAAGCTTGGCATCGCCGACGCCAATGCGCTCGAACGCGGCTCCCTCGAAGAATCCAACGAGCGCACCATCTTCCAGCTCGTCATCCCCGGCATCTGTGACAGCGCGCAGTTGGTCATGGGGCTTACCGTGCTCAAGCCCGGCTCGGTGTGGAACACCATGCCCCCGCACATTCATGAGCGTCGCAGCGAGATTTACTTCTACTTCGAACTGGATGGGCCGTCGGATCGCGTCTTCCACTATATGGGCGAAGGCGATGCGATGCGGCATATCGTCATGGGCAATGAGGAAGCGGTGATCTCGCCGCCCTGGTCGATCCATATGGGCAGCGGCACCAAGGCCTATGCCTTCATCTGGGCGATGGCGGGTGAGAACCAGGATTATACCGACATGAACGTGCTGGATATCTGCCAGCTCGCATAACGCAAAGTGAGAGAGCCGTTCGTGTCGAGCAGTCGAGACACGCTCGCACAGCGCCCGGCTGGTTTCTCGACTTCGCTCGAAACGAACGGAATTATTGTGACCAACCCCTTTGATCTCACCGGCAAAGTCGCCATCGTCACCGGCGCGAATACCGGCATTGGCCAGGCGATCGCCCTGTCGTTGGCCGCTGCCGGTGCTGACATCGCCGCCGTGGGCCGCACCCCGGCACAGGAAACCGTCGAAAAGGTTCGCGCGCTTGGGCGTCGCGCGGAGATCATATCCGCCGACCTTTCGACCATCGCCCCGGTCCAGCGCGTGGTGGACGAGACGCTGGAAAAGCTCGGCGGTCTGCACATCCTCGTCAACAATGCCGGGATCATCCGCCGCGCCGACAGCGTGGACTTTACCGAAGCGGATTGGGACGCGGTGATCGACACCAATCTCAAAGTGCTGTTCTTTCTTTGTCAGGCGGCGGGACGGCATATGATCGGCCAGGGCGCGGGCAAGATCATCAACATCGCCTCATTGCTGTCCTTCCAGGGCGGCATCCGCGTGCCAAGCTATACCGCGTCCAAGAGCGGGGTTGCTGGCCTGACCAAACTGCTGGCCAATGAATGGGCGGCGAAGGGCGTCAACGTCAACGCCATTGCGCCAGGCTATATCGCCACCAACAACACCGCCGCGCTGCAGGCCGACGAGACCCGCAACCGCCAGATCCAGGAACGCATCCCGGCCGGCCGCTGGGGCGAGGCCAGCGACATTGGCGGCGCAGCCGTGTTCCTCGCTTCCAGCGCGGCGACCTATATCCAGGCCATACCCTCGCCGTCGAGCGGATGCTCGCGCGATGATCGACTGACACCCACCACTACCCGCTCGGCTCAGGGCGAACAGGCTATCACATAGAGGAGGGATAACCCTCCCCCACACCAAAGGAGGATGGATGCCCAATATCGACAGGCGTACTGCGCTTACCGTCACTGGCCTTGCCACATTGGGCGCCGCCCTCCCCACCCCCCGCCTTTGCGCAAGCGCCCCTTGGGCTCGACGCTACCAAGCCTGGACTACCGCTCAAGAACGGCCATCTGCGCATGGGCACCGGCAGCGGTCCCAACGGCACGATCGGCATCACCAACCTGACCCTCACTCGCGACGGTCAACCCTGGCTTCCGGTCATGGGCGAATTCCACTTCACTCGCTTCCCGGCGCGCTATTGGGAAGAGGAATTGCGCAAGATGAAGGCGGCGGGCATCACCATCGTCGCCAGTTACATATTGTGGAACCATATCGAACTGGAGCCGGGCAAGATCGACTGGACCGGCGACCGCGACATCCGCCGCTTTGTCCAGCTCTGCCAGGATAATGGCCTGCTCTTCTTCCTACGCCCCGGCCCCTGGGGCCATGCCGAGGCTCGCTTTGGCGGCATTCCCGACTGGATCGTCGCAGGCACGCGCCCGCGCAGCAACGATCCTGCCTATCTGGCAGAGGTCGAACGGTTCTGGCGCAGCCTTCATGACCAGGTAAAAGGGCAGCTTTGGAAAGACGGCGGGCCGATCGTCGGCATGCAGATCGAGAATGAATTTAATCTCGATGGTCCGGGCCAGGGCCGCGCCCATATCGCGACGCTCAAAGCCCTCGCGCAGACAATTGGCTATGACGTGCCGCTCTATACCGTCACCGGTTGGGACCAGACGCTCTATCCCAAGGGCGAAGTCGTGCCCGTCCATGGCGGCTATCCCGACGAACCCTGGTCAGCCAAGACCACGGCGTTGCCGCCCAAGGAAAACTATCTTTTCCGTTTCGACAGCCGGGTCAGCGGCGATCTGGGTGCGCAGACCCGCAACAACCGTCGCGGCGACGCCGATAGCGACATGGCGGATACGCCCTTCCTGGGCGCGGAATATGGCGGCGGCGTGCCGGTCATGTACCGCCGTCGCCCGCTGCTCGACCCCAAGGATGTCGCTGCCGCGGTCACCACGCAGGTCGGGTCGGGCGTCAATCTACTGGGCTATTATATGTTCCATGGCGGCGCGAACCCGCTCGCTCATAGTCGTACCTTGGAGGAAACCCAGCGGTCGGGCGGCTATAATGACTGTCCGATCATCGGCTATGATTTCCAGGCACCGCTCGGCCAATATGGCGAGGTGAACCCGGTCAATGCCGCGCTGCGACCGCTCCATTATTTCCTCGCCGCATATGGGGACCGCCTCGCCCCGATGACCGTTCATGCCCCGGCTCGGCTGCCCAGGGACAAGGATGACCTCCAGACACTACGCTGGTCGGTTCGCGCCAAAGGCGACAGCGCCTTCCTCTTCGTCAACAATCATGTCCGCCAATATGCCACGCCCATCCATCGGGGGATGCAGTTCACCGTGCAACTGGCGAGCGGCCCGGTCACCCTGCCATCCCGCCCCGTCACCATCGCAACCGGCGACAGCTTTTTCTGGCCCATCGGCATGGACCTGGACGGCGTCATGCTCAGTTGGGCCACCGCTCAGCCGGTCACCCGCCTGACCGATGCCGAGGGACCGATCCATGTCCTGATCGCCACTGCGCCAGGCACGGTCGAACTCGCCTTTCCGTCCGGCACGCAGCTTTCCGCTCCTTCGCAGGCAGAATCTGGCCGCATCATCGCCCATGTTCCGCCCTCGCCTGACCGACTATTGACCGTCACCAGCCGCGATGGTCACCGCGTCCGGCTCCTGCTGCTCGATCAGGCTTCAGGCCGCGATCTGTGGCTGGGCGACCTGTCGGGTCAACGCCGCCTGATCCTGACAAAGGCCGAAAGCCTCTTCACGCCGGACAGGCTGATCCTGCGCCAGCGCGGCGATGCGACTTTCCACTACCATATCATCCCCGGCCGCAAGGGCGAAGTTACAGTCAAAGGCCCAGCGCCCCGCACGATCCGCTTCACGCAAAGCCGCGTACCAGGTGAAGCGCCCCCGATCGCCATCGGCGGCCCCGCCAACGCCGCGATGCAGCCTCTACCCGAAGCCCACCGCACCGCCGCCGCTTTCACCTTTACCCCGCCCAAAGAGGCTCTGGCGACCGGTGACGCCTTCCTCGAACTCAACTGGCGCGGTGACATCGGTCGCCTGTTCGATGGCACCGATATGCTGGACGACGCCTATTGGGACGGCCGCGTCTGGCGCATCGGTCTCAAACGCTTCGCCCATCGCCTGGGCAAGCCCTGGACGCTAACGATCCTGCCGCTGCGTGCTGACGCGCCCATCTATCTGGATAGCAGCGCCCGCGCGAAGCTGCCCAAGCAGGACCAAGTCGCACAGCTGCTCTCAATCCGCCTCGTCCCCGAATATCAGTTGGAGATCCGCGCATGACTGCCCTTACCCGCCGTGCCACGCTTGGCCTCGCAACGCTGCCGCTGCTTGCTACCCCTGCGCTGGCGGCACCTAGAAAGACTGGCGCCCGGCCCGGCCCGTTCCTTATTGGCGCAGATATAAGCTGGATCCCGGAGGATGAAGCGGCAGGCGCGCGCTATTTCGTGCAGGACGAGCAGAAAGACCCAATCTTGCTGCTGCGCGATGCGGGCTTCAACGCCATCCGGCTGCGCATCTTCGTCGATCCCGTCAAGGGCTATTCGAAGCGCGAACCCGACAAAGCCTGGGCGGGCCTTGCGCAAACCGTGAAACTTGGCCGCCGCATCCGCGACGCCGGCCTCTATCTCGTCCTCTCCTTCCATTATAGCGACACCTGGGCCGATCCGGAGCATCAAGGCGTTCCCGCCGCATGGGCGGGGTATGATCTGCCTGCGCTTGCCAAAGCCATGGACGCCCACACCCATGACACGCTCGTCGCGATGCGCGCCGGCGGCGCGCCGGTCGATATGGCAGTGATCGGCAACGAAACCACCTTCGGTATATTGTGGCCCCACGGCCGGGTGAAGCTGTCCACCCCCACCGGCAACCCTGTCACCGACGCCAATCATGCCAAGGTTGGCCAAGTCGGGGGCTTCGACGCTTTTGCAGCTTTGCTGCGCGCAGGCATAGCGGGCGCGCGCCGCGCCGAACCCGACATCGCCATCCAATTGCACAATCATTTGGGGCGGCATTGGGGGATCGTGCGCGAATGGACCGACGCGCTGGTTGCGCGCAATGTCGATTTCGACGTGATCGGCTTTTCCGCCTATCAGCAACTGGCCCAGGGCGACTGGGCCAACAGCTTCAACCAATTCCTCAAACGTTATCCGGGCAAGGGGCTGCTCGTTGCCGAATATTCCAGTCGCAAACGCTATATCAACGATCTGGTCCACGCCCTGCCCGACAAGCGCGGCTGGGGCACGTTCATCTGGGAACCCACCCGGCATCAGGAAGCGATTTTCGACCGCAACGGCAAGAATGCGGGCGAAGGTGCCAAGCCCGACCTGTTGAGCCAGGGCATCAACAGCGCCGAAGCCCCCGGCGGCCTTGCTACCGCTGCGCCAGCACCCAAGCCCGAACCGACAGGCCCAATGGGCCTAGGGGGCGACTATATCGCCAATCCGTTGCTTGATCTTTATGGTCAGATGGCAAAGGATTATCGACCGTGAACCGGCGCGATTTCGCGCTGGGCGCAGGGGCGTTGGCGCTCACCGCCTGCGCCACGCGCGCGGTCTCTGCCGCAACCCCTCTCCTATTTGCCTATTTCACCACTGGCAAGGGCGAAGCGGATGGCCTGAAACTCGCCACCAGCGACGACGGCTTCACCTTCTGCACGTTGGCGGGCGGTCGCAGCCTGCTCGTGCCGCAGGTGGGCGAAAAGAAGCTGATGCGTGACCCCTTCCTGTTTCATGACAACGATACCTATCACCTGCTATGGACCACGGCTTGGGAGGGCGTGACCATCGGCCATGCCACCAGCACCGATCTCATCCGCTGGTCGCCCCAAAGGGCGATCCCCGTTATGGCCACCATTGCGGGCACACGCAATTGCTGGGCGCCCGAAGCCGTTTACGACCCCCGCGCCCGCCACTGGCTGCTCTTCTGGTCCAGCACGGTCGTCGGCCGCTACATGGAAACGGCAGGCACCTCTGAATCGGGTTATAATCACCGCCTCTGGTCCACCACCACGCGCGATTTCGTAACCTTTTCCGAGCCCCAGCCGCTCTATGATCCTGGTTTCAGCGTGATCGACGGCAGCTTTGCCTACGCCCCCGACGGCAGCCTGCACCTGATCGTCAAGGACGAGACGGTTACCCCGCCGCGCAAATGGCTACGCAGCGCACCAGCGCAAAGCCCCTCCGGTCCGTTCGGCCCGCTCTCCGCTCCTTTCTCGCCCTCTTGGGTCGAAGGACCCATGACCGCGCGCGTTGGCGATGCGGTTCTATGCTATTACGACATCTACAAGGAAGGTCGCTGGGGCGCTGTGATGACGCGCGACATGGTGACATGGCAGGATGTCAGCGACCGCCTGACCCTCCCGCCCGGTGCCCGGCACGGGTCGCTGCTGCGGGTGCCCAACCACCTTATAGATGCGATCAAAGCTTGAGGCACTGCAGCGGAGATTTGAAATTACCTGCATCGCTGGCGACATCGCCGATTGCCTAGAAAGCCTGCGAACAGTCGCACCCATGTCTTACCGCACCAGTGCCACGCCGATGCGCAGGCGAGTGGTGCGTCGATTGTAGTCCAGCAGATTCTCGCCATAGCCGACAAAGCTTTGTCCAAAGAGATAGAAGTCCGGGCCGCCGCCCAGAATGCCACGCAACGGGTAGGACAGGTCGGCTGCGATTGATCCTTTGCCGCTGCTGAAGTTTATACGGCTGGAAGCGGAGAGGCGTAGGCCGTCGTCTTGGCCAATTTCGACGGTGAGGCCGCTATTGCCCCGATAGCGGCGGATGTCGGCATTGTCAGACAGGTCGCCAGCATAGATCCATGCGCGCGGCGCCACGGTCAGGCGAGTTTCATTGCCTAGCGAAAATGCCGCCATCGGCCCGACATAGATGGTATTGAGGCTGCGTGACAAATCACCGTCGCGTCCATTGGATTCGTGGCGTAGGCCGATTTGCCCAGCGAGCGTCGCCGTGTCCGACAGCGCCTTAGGCGGCGTGGTGTAAAAAAGTTCCGGTTGGAAATCGATATTGCGGAATGGTGAGGAATCCGCGCCCAGATCCCAGAACATACGTTGTGTATAGGCGAAGTAGAAACCATCGCCCAGCGCCGGTCGGTCTTCGCGCGCCTCGCTGCCGAACAGCTGATATTTGAAGCTCAACTGGATACGCGCCTCGCTATTAGTGCCGGGACCATAGACGGCGTAGATCGGCTGATAGGCACTCAGATTTTCAAGGAAGGCGTTGCCCACAGTGCGGTCGCTGGGTGAGGGGGTGACGGGTATTGACGTGTCGGCAGGCGCAGCGTCTAGTGCGGAAGCAGTGGCTCGGATGGGACCAGGCGCGGCGAACAGCGTCACCGCCTGGCCGCTCCAACTAGGGATCGAGAGCAACGCGCCATCCTGAAATGCGTCCGACTCCAGCCGATAACGGGCGGTGGCGAACATGCCCGGTGCGATGCTAAACGTTGCTGGGGTGGCAGGCGCGCGCCGCAGCGTAACGGTACGCCCGGTACCCAGCGCGCTCGGCCGTTCGAGCCTGGCTTCCACCATATCAGCTACATCTGCCTGCGTCGTTACCATGCCGGTATTGAGCAGGTGAATATCGACCACTGCCCCGCCGGTGGCTTGTGCTTCCACATGGCCAATCAGCATTTCGATGCCATTCGCCGCGAGGGCCGTTCCGGGCGAGGCTGCAGCCAAAATAGCGGCCAGCAGGAAAGTGGGGTCGATCTTCATAAAGATATCTTCTGCCGAAACGGGTGCGAGAGCCTCCCTTACCCGATTTGCCGGATCAGACGACATATTTGTGCTGTTGTGATACCAGCCCCGCCCGGCGTCAGGCCCAAAAATCCTCATGTTCTTGTGGCGGAAGTGGTCGAGTGCGGAACGGCCTTCTTGTCAAAATATAGGAACCGGGCCGTCGATCGCTAAGCGACAGATAACGAACGGGTATCTTTCGAATATCCCAATTGGCGGGCTATCGCAGCATAGTCGCACGCAGCGTGCCGACATCTGCGTCGGTCAACAGCAGCGCCTTTTTCATAAACCCTTCCGAACCGCCATATTGGCTATCGATATAGGTGAAAAATTGGGCCAAATGCGAGGCGCCACTTGGTGTGTAGAGCGGTTCGGCGATCGTGCGCTGCGTCTCATCCTTCGAGAAATAATATTTCAAGATGGGATTGTTGGGATAGTCTGCGGGATCGACTTTGGGCATTTCCCATTGCGGGCGACGCAGCGCGGTCGACATATGATAGTCTTTGAGGATTGTCTCCCGATCCACCCCCAGCATGTCATAGAGCAAGGCAGTCGCGATGCCGGTGCGGTCCTGCCCCGCCGAACAATGGTAGATCACCGCGCCTTCATCGGCGTTGATCCGTTGGTACAAGGCGCGCAACTGCGGGATAAGCAGTTTTTCCATGCCCTGATAGACATTTTCGCCATTACCCTTGCCGAAATTGGCCATCAAGGGCTTGAGCGAATAATCATTGGAAATGAACAGCGCGCCCGTGCGGTCATCCACCAGGTCGGGCGCGACCTCCCGTTCCTCCAGCGACCGCAGATCGACCACCGATCCAACGCCGAGCTGATCGATCAGGCTGTAATCGGCTTCGCTCAGCAGCGGCATTGCGCCGGAGCGAAATGCCTTGCCCCAGCGCACGGTACGGCCATCTTTGGTGACATAGCCGCCAATGTCGCGGAAGTTGCTACCTTGCTCCAGCGGAAGAACCCGCTCGGCCACCACGGTTACGTCACCCCTGCCGTCCTGAAGCAGGACGTAACGGCGCTCATCGGCCGGAATAGGCAGTGTGATCTTGCCATCCTTGCCTGCCGCCTTGATCTTGTCCGCGGCGACGCGCTGGTCGTCGGCATCGATGGCACTGTCCTGGCTGATCCAGATTGCCACGGGATTGATGTCGCCGCGATCCAGCAGGACGGTGGCCGCATCGGAACGTATAAGCGTCGCCGCTTCGCGTCCAATGGCGGGGGTGGCGACCGAAGCTGCCAGGAGCAGCGCGGTGACAAGGGTAATGCGCATCGGTTCGGTCTCCGTCAAAAGCTGAAGCGAACGCCGAACAGATAGCGCGACCCGATCTGCTCGACTTCGGTCGGCGTCGCGGTCGTGCCCTGATAGGCGATATAGGTTTCGTCGGTCAGGTTCGCGAGATCCGCGAACAGAGTCAGATTTTCTGTGAGTTCATAGCGCAGCGACACGTCGAGATTTTCATAGCCCTTGCGATATTCGCCGCTGCCAAAGCCACCCAATGTATCGAGCCAGTTGGACCGCCACTGATAACTGACACGCGCCGAGATACCGTATTTCTCGTAGAAGAGCGACGCATTGGCGATGCGCTTGGACATGCCCTGAAAAGCGATATTCTGCTGCGTGGGTGTATCGAAGCTGCCATCCAGCAGGGTAACGTTGCCTTGGAAGCCGAAGCCGTCGAGCGCGCCGGGCAGGAAGTCGAACTGTTTGAGCAGATTGAATTCGACGCCGTAGAGCTTGCCCTTTTCCCCATTATAGGTGCCGCTCAGCAGATAGGCCGACCGGTCCACGCCGCCAAAGTCATAGAAATCGCTGCCGACCGGCGCCTGGCTTTGGTACAGGACGTCTTCCACCCAGCGATGGAAGGCCGCGATGGACACCATGCCGTTGCCAGGCAGATAATATTCGATGCTGGCGTCCGTCCCCCAAGTATATTCGGGCCGCAGGGCGGGGTTGCCGCCGCCGATCGTGCCGGGACTGTTGGTGTCGTTGATGGCAGCTCCGACGCGGATCGCGCCATAAGCGGGGCGCGAAACGCCGCGTTGTCCGGCCAGCCGCAGGACCAGATTGTCGGTCGCGGCATATTTGATGTTGAGGCTGGGGAAGAAGTCTGTCTTGCTGGACGTGTAGGTCAGCGGCGTACCGACGCCGCCGGCAACGACGGTCCCGCGATTATCCATCAGATAGCGTTCCATCCGCACACCGCCGACCGCGGTCAGCGCGCCGCTTTCGACCTTGCCCATGACATAGGCAGCCAAGGTCCGTTCGCGCTGGGTGTAGCGGTCACTATCGGGGATATCGAGCGCGGGGTTGTAGAGACCCGCAGCCGTCAACCGGTCGAGCAGGCTCAAAGCATCGTCGCGCATCGCGACATTGTCGACATAGTTGAGCGGGACGCCGAGCGGGAATCCCGTGTCCCATGGCCGGTCTGTCACATAGCTGTTGACGTTGAAGGGCTGACCGACCGCAGCGCCCATGGCCCCGAGATAGGCGAGGTTCGCGGTTGAGAAATTATTGCCCGCAATATCGCGATCGGCATAGAGTCCGCCAGCCGAGAGGGTCAGATCGCCCATCTCCTTGGACAGGTCGAACTTGGCCGTATAGCTGTTGGACACCGTCTTCTGCCGCGCTGCGATCAGATAAGCGCCGCTGGTCGACAGGCTCGCCTGATTGAATGGGCCGTCGATAGTGACGATAGGAAAGTTGGGATCGCTGTTGTCATAGCTGAGCGACAGATTGTTCGCACCGCTGGTCGATGACTGGATAAGCGGCAGGAAGGTGCTGTTATCGGTTCGGGTATAATTGAACTTAAAGGATGCGTTGAGGCCATCGTCGGTCGCATAGTCACCGCCAACGGTAGCAATATAGTTGCGGTTGCGATACTCGCCGAAGTTAAAGCTGCCGCGTAGCGGCACGCCGGTCAGCATGCCGCTATCCTGTGCACGGGTGCCGCCGGTGGCGCGATCCAGCCGGAACTCATATTGGTTACGCTGCTCATTATCATTGAATTCGGAGAAAATCGCCTTGGCATAAAGGCGCTGGCCTTCTTCTGGCTATATTCGACGCCTGCAAACAAGCCGTTGTTCCAGCGTTCGATCTCATATTGCCGAATGTCGAACTCAGTGGGCCCGTTGGCGTCATAGGCACCAACTTCGCGATTGTCGGTCAATTGCTTGCGGCGATAGTGCGACCCGCCGACCACGACCCCGAACACATCGTTCGACCAAGATAGGCGCATCGATGCCTGCCGCTGCTCGCCCTTGCCCAGATCCATGAAGCCATAGCCCGCATCACCAGTCACATGCAGCCCTTTGCGATCCATGGGCGAATAGGTGCGTAGATCAATAGTGGCGACGATCGCGTCAGCCTGAAGGTCGCTGGTCAGCGATTTGTTGATGACCATCTGCGACAGCAGAACGGCCGGGATGGCATCGAAGCGGAAGGCGCGGGTGTCGCCGCCTTCGTCCACGCCCACCATCGGGATGCCGTCGATGCTCACCGACGTCCAGCGATTGGGTGCACCGCGCACTTGGATATAACGTTCCTGGCCCTGGTCGCGCTGAACGGCGACGGCGGGCAAGCGCGACAGGGCGGCAGCCGCGTTCTGATCAGGGAAGCGCCCCACCGCATCCGACGCGGCGACGTCGGACAGGTTCACGGCGGCGCGCTTGAGCGCGATCGAATCCTGCTGCGCCGACAGGATCGATCCCGTAACGATAATCGTGCCTTCTTCGTCCGCCGCTTCGGCTATCGGCGCCGCGTCCTGCGCAGCGAGGGCGGATGGAACAAAAGCGATTAGGCCACACAAAGCAGTGGTGCATAATAGCAGGTTGCAAGGCAGTTTCATGATCGATCCCCCAGATGGCGTGGCGATCGACTAGAACGATTGTATGTATCTATTGTGACGTTCGTCTGTGTTATCAAAACGCGGCAGTGGACCACCTGTAGCTCGCTCGCAACGCCAGCTCTTGCTATGCTTCAGTTTCCAACGCCAAATGACCGACCGGATAAACATGCCTGGAAATGAGAAAAAAACGTCTAATCACAGACTGATAGAAGCAGTAATCGAGCAATGGGAACGATGTGGATATGAAGGGATTTCCGCACGTCAGCTCTCCACCCTTGCCTCTTCTCCCTCCTCGTCAATCTATCATCATTTTGGGTCTCTGGAACAGTTGTTGGCACTGGCCCAAGAGCATGTCATCGGGCTGACAAGCCAATGGTGCAACGAGCGAATAGAACATTTGGCGGACATCCCGCGCGACCCGCGTGCCTTCCCTGCCTTCTTTGCTGCATGCATCGACGATTGGGCACGTGGCGAGCGCTGCCTGGCCTTTGCGTGGCGGGAGGGGCAATTGCTGCGCGCCCGCAACCCATCGGGCCGCGCGCTTCAACAGCAGTGGGAAAGGCTCTGGCTCGACTTCTGGCAGGCGGCAACAGCGTGCTTCGGATTGGAACGCGGGGCAGGCGTCGCCTACCGCCTGTTCGAAAATGAATCCTTCCTGCACATGCTCAATTGGCGTCGGTCCGTGGATCGTGCCGGGCTCGATGAATTTGCCCGCGGGGTTGGGGCATGGCTGATGGGCGATGCCGTGCCGCAATCTCCCTGGCGCGATTTCGCCCGCGCAGCCGCGCTTGACGCCCTACCTACCGAGCCAAATCACGACATCATCACCGCCCAAATCGTGGCCGCAGCGGCGGCTTGATAGCCGAGGTCGGCCCCGGCGGGCTGACCCATCGCGCTGTGGCTGCCAGTACCGGCCTCACGCTCGGCACAGTGTCCCATAAGATCCGTACCAAGGCCGAGCTTGTTCAGGTCGGTTACGGTGGCCTCTACATCAACGCCGTTTCGCGTTTACGGGCACAAACGTCGGTTCTGCCGTCAGGCCGGGAGACAGTCGTCGGCATCGCTAATTTCTTGGCGGAAAATTCGGGCAGTCGTGGCATCGACGCGCTGCACCTAGCGGTCGCGCGCGATCCCGCGCTGCACCAATTCGGGCTTCAACTGCGGTATCTGCGCGGCAGTACGTCCCGGTCGCTGCTGCAGATGCTGCTACCGAATCGGCCTTCGCAGGGGCATCTGGAACCAGCCTTGTTATCGGGCTTCCTGTCATCGCTATCACGCCACTATGGTGATTGGACAGCGGAAGAGGCGCGTGCGCCGATCCGTGCGGAACTGGAAGATCTGATGGCATTGCTCTAAATGCTGTGTGCTACAGGCGGCTTCACGAAGCTGTCACGGACGCGCTTTACCGGCCGCTTATGCGAATTGGCCGTCCTTCGGGGATAGACCCGCCTATCCATTCGGTTGGCGTGCGCATCAGCCGCGCCCGGCTTGCAGCCTTCTCGTTGCCCGTGCTGCTCTTCCAAGCGATTGAAATGGCATGGCGTGCCTACCTGCCCCGGTTCCTGACTTTGGATATAGGGATCGCCCTGGGTGTCGTCGGCGCAATCTTGTTGGGCGCCAGGCTGCTGGACGCAATCGCGGACCCGCTGATAGGCTGGATGAGTGACACAGTGCCCACGCCCTTCGGTAGGCGTAAACCCTGGATGGCGCTCGGGGCCGCTCTCGTCCCGGTGGGGGCGCTGCTGCTGTTTCTGGCCCCCACTGGAGCTGGACTGACGCATATCATAGTGGCCAGCCTGCTGCTGCATCTGGGCTATTCCTTCATCATCACGCCCCATGGCGGTTGGGGGTTGGAATTGTCGACCGACAAGCATCAGCGCACCCGCATCATGGGGGCCAAAGTATGGTTCGGATTGCTGGGCGCGCTCGGGCTGCTGGTAGTGATGGCGCTGATGGAACGGGGTTTCGCCATTCCCCGCGCCAGCCAGATGGCCGTGCTCGGCTGGGCCATCGCTTTGTTGGCACCAATTACCGTGGTCGCGGTAATCCTGCTGTTCAAGGAGCCCGCTGATGTAAGTGTGCCGTCAAAGGCAGGCAACCTGCTGGTGCTGTTCGGGTCGATCCTTCGCGCCCGGTCCATGCGCGCGATTCTGGCGCTATATGTGTTGACTGGTATCATAGACGCGGCGGCGGCTAGCAGTTTCCTGTTCTTGGCCGAGGACACATTGGGGCTGGACAGATGGGGTGCTGCATTGTTGCTGGTCCAGCCAGTCCTCGCTCTGGCAACTTTGCCGATCTGGAGTCGGGTGAGTGCCCGGATCGGCCGACAGCAGACGTTGATGATCGCCTATGGCTGGCAAGGGCTCACCGCGCCGCTGCTCTTCCTCATCCCGGAAGGGCAACCCGTTATATTCGCCGCCTTCATTGCCATCCGCGCGCTCGGATGGGGTGTCGACTATATGCTGTTGCGCGCGATGGTCGCCGATCTGGTGGATGGGCAGGCACAGGATATGGGACGGCTGGGCGGTATATATTATGGCATGAGCAGCGTAACGCTTAAAATCGCCATGGGCGTGGGCGGCGGCGGCGCTTTGTGGCTAATGAAAATCATGGCGAGCCCAACAGGCATAGCGTCGGCAGACGCAGTCCGCCTCGCCTATGCTTTGCCAGCGACGATCTTGGTGCCGATCGCGCTCCTGATTTTGGTCATGCATGAACGCAGATTTGCTAACTGGCAGTTGCCCCTTGCAAAGAAATTTGCCTGACGCCTGTCGGGCACAAGGGCATTTTGGCCATTCACAGCCGGCCAGCGGAAGCTATCCAATCATGGCTGCTTAAAGACATATGGCAATCCGCTGTCGGCCAATTTCTACAAATCAAAATCTGAGCGTCTCCAGCCGGTCGAAAGTCGGAAACGACGCGTCATCAGCGCTGCTTTTTGGCTATCGTCGCCGTAAAATCCGGATCCTTGTTCGCTACCCAATCGACGAATTTGCGAACCGAAGGGTTGGCCAGCAAGCCTTCCACATCCATGCCGTGTCGCTGCAATTCGGAATTAGTGAAATTGACGATCAACGTCTGTTGGCAAATCGAGTGCATGGGCACGACATCACGCCCGCCTCGGCTCTTGGGCACGGGATGGTGCCAGACTATTGTGGAGCCGGACGGTCGGCCACAAAGCCAGCATGGTGGTACTATCGCTGGAGGCTCATCCTCGTGATATACATTATCATAGGAACCTTGTTTTGAATGTTTACGGGCCATGCACCTGCCTATTTGGACTAATCTTGCATGAACCGCATATAGGGACCGCGTTGCCATGCCCACTACGAAGATTAATAAATGGCACCATCCGTCCCCAAGCGCCGGCAACCCGTCAGGGCCGAGGCCATCGGGCGATCATTGCCCGTGTAACACCATTCGTCCACCCAAAGCCGTCTTGAAGCGGATACTCGCCACCGCCGCCGGACCGGATCTGCTCGACGTCATATTTCTCCACAATCTTGCCGCTCGATTGATAGCCGCGTTCTACGGTCGTGATCCAGGCGTTCGCAATCCTTCGTGCCAGATCTTCGTGACCATAGCCCGACAATCCATCAGCAGCGATCCATTGCAGGGGCGCCCAGCCATTGGGGCGATCCCATTGCTCTCCCGTTTCTACGAGGCTTCTGTGGTTGCCGCCCGTGATGCAAGAAGTTTCTGATCCGAAGAGCGAGTGATCGAGTGCGGTCTTCTGTCAGGCCTTTGGTTGCGGCGTTTCAGAAGCCGCTGGCCGGTATGGTGATCTGCGGTTCGAGTCCAAATCTCGTTTTCGAGCTGGCATGCTCACGCCTCGTAACTGGTTTTCCCGAACCAGATCTGTTCGCTCATTTCGCCCATTCGGGTCGTCGCCTTCTCACACCCCCCATCATCCGACGTTAGGTAAGCTTGTTGGCATGCCGATCATGCAACTGCTGCCTGCGCCGGAATTCTGTATTCATTACCATTTTTTATCAGGCCCAAATCGTTCTGGCCATCTTGTTGGCGAGGGCAATTGCCACAAGCATTCTCGGTTTCCTGGCAAGCATATCTGCGAGCAGGAATTTTCTGGAATCGATCTTCGACCCATCCAATTCAGACGGGACATTGCACCTATGATAAGCAGTCTGCGGATATCAGCCTGACCTGCTTTCGAAATACGTCCAAGGCGCTCCTTTCCGCCCGAGGAGAATTGTCGCGGGACAAGACCGAGCCAGGCCGCGAAGTCCCGCCCGCATCGGAAGCTCTCCATTGATGGRGCGAAGGCCTCGACCGCTAAGGCTGTTAAAGGGCCAACTCCCGGAATCGTCTGTAGCCGCTTGGCCGCGTCAGTTTCAGCCGCCAGCGCTTTGATCTTCTTTGTCCGTATATTGATACGCTCAGTTTTCTCAGCGATCTGTGCCAATAGATCTCGGCATTCCTCCCGCATCAAAACGGGCAAATCGCTGTTAAGCTCATCAAGAATGTCCGCAATCCTGCAGAGCTGATTTATGCCTTGGGGGACAACATGACCATATTCATAGAGCGCCGCCCTTACGGCATTGACCAGTTCCGTGCGTTGATGAACCAGCCGTTCTCTTCCGCGAAATAGAATCGCCCTGCTTTGCTGCTCTTCCGACTTTGGATCAACAAACCGCATCTCTGGTCGTTGAGCCGCAATTACGATCGCTTCAGCGTCAGCGGCATCATTTTTCTGTCGCTTCACGAACGGCTTAACATAGTGTGGTGCGATAAGTTTGACCTCGTGGCCAAGCCGGATCATTTCCCGGGCCCAATAATGCGCACTGCCACATGCTTCCATCACGATCACCGCCGACGGTTGCGCTGCCATAAATGCGGCGAAGGCTGAACGCGGAGCTTTTTCCGAAACTTGGGTTCGCCTGTCATTGACGCTGCATGAAGCTGAAACACGGACTTTGCCAAGTCCACGCCGATCATTGTATCTTTTGACACGATTGCCGTCCTTTCCGCTCAGTGGTCCTAATTCCACTATCCTGGCACATCTCAGTGCCGTCTGGGGAGGGCGGCAACCACCCCATCTCGTCAAGCAGCTGCCGAGGGTGCCCGCAGTTTTTTGAGCGCCGCAGAATGGCCTCCTCTGGCCGCCTGCCTTTTGCAAATCGCTTTCCTATGCGGGACGCATACTGAAGTTGCGCGCGCGAGTAAGGGAACCAAGGCGGTAAACTCGACACCAGCGCCTATCAGTAACGCTGAGGCTTTGGTCATCAGTAATGATAGTGGAACACCTGTCCTTACGCTTGCCCAGATCAGTCCACCGGATTCGGAAGCTGGATGGCGCAAGGTCAGCAAGGATGACACCGGCATTAGCCGGTTAAATCCCCTTTTGCAGGTGGTACCTGGCATGGCGATGGCCGTAGAGGTTGGGACCAGCAATTACATGAATGTGAGCCCGGCTGGAACCAAATTGGTGGAGAGCGTCAAACACGGTGCCTTATC